>JAEUKO010000100.1:0-3482 GCA_016794285.1 Alphaproteobacteria bacterium
CGGCTTCGGCGAGGGGGATTTGGACCGTCCTGTCTATCTTGGGGGGGTTCTAGGGGTTGAAAGCGCAACCATCCATCAATTGATCGAAGTTCTCTCGGCTATTTACTGCGGCAAGGTAGGGGTCGAGTATGAACATATCCTTAGTGCGCAGGAACGGGACTGGATACGGGAACGTGTTGAAGGAAGTTTTAACCGCAGCAGTTTTTCGCCAGAGCAAAAACGGACAATGTTCAAACACCTTGTGGCCGCGCAAGGAATCGAGGATTTTCTTCATACCAAATATGTCGGGGCCAAACGGTTCGGGCTTGATGGAAGCGAGTCCTATATTGCAGGACTTGAGGAGCTAATTCGGCACGGCGTGGAACTAGGGGTGCGCGAAGTTGTAATGGGGATGGCCCACAGGGGGCGTCTTAATACGTTGACGAATGTCTTGCGCAAACCATTTACGGAGCTGTTTGCCGAGTTTAACGGGATATCCTCTAAGCCCGAGGGAACCCCGGGGACGGGCGATGTAAAGTACCATCTTGGTTGCTGGGTGGACCGTGAATATGAAGGTCATAGTGTTCACATGAGCCTTGCTCAGAACCCTTCTCACCTTGAAGTGGTTGATGCTGTGGCAACAGGTAAAGCGCGGGCGCGTCAGTTCCTGCGTCACGATGCAAACCGGACGGAAGTTTTGCCTGTGTTGGTTCACGGGGATGCCGCATTCGCCGGACAGGGATTGGTCGCTGAAACTTTGATGATGTCAGAGCTAGATGGGTACCGTGTGGGGGGAACCGTTCATATCATCATCAATAACCAGATTGGGTTTACGACCAACCCGAAATGTTCCCGCTCTGGCCCCTATTCCAGCGATATTTCAAAAATGATTGGTGTGCCGGTTTTTCACGTCAATGGCGATGATGTCGAAGCCGTGGCTCATGTTGCGCGTTTGGCGATTGAATATCGCCAGCAGTTTGGGCGGGATGTGGTGGTTGATTTAATCACCTACCGCAAGTCGGGACATAACGAAGGCGACGAGCCGATGTTTACCCAGCCTCTCATGTATAAAAACATTAAGACCCATGAATCAGTTCGCACTTCCTACGGCCGCAAACTGGTTGAAGAAGGAGTCATGACCGCCGCCGAAGAACAAGCGGAAATAGATTCTTATATGGCGATGTTGGAAGTTGCCTATGAAGACATCAAGAACTTCAGACCAAATCGGGCTCCGTGGCTTTATGCAGAATGGGAAGGTTTGAAGCCAGCCCACGGCGAGAATCGGCGGGGCAAAACGGGTCTTGATCCTGAGTTCTTTAACAAGCTTGGGGAAAAGTTGACTGAACTTCCGGCTGATTTTTCCCTGAACTCAAAAATTGCCCGCCAATTCGAAGCCAAGAAAGAAATGTTCAAGTCTGGAACGGGCTTTGACTGGGCAACTGGTGAAGCTTTAGCTTTTGGGGCATTGTTGGTTGAGGGGCATCCTGTTCGTCTCTCGGGTCAGGATTGCGAACGAGGAACATTCTCTCACCGCCATGCTGTGGTGGTAGATCAAAATACAGAATCAAAATTTATCCCACTGAACAATATCCAGCCCAATCAGGCTAAACTTGAGGTGCTAAACTCTCCGCTTTCCGAAGCGGCTGTTTTGGGCTTTGAATACGGCTATTCTTGGGCCACTCCGAATAGCTTGGTGATTTGGGAAGCTCAGTTCGGCGATTTCGTCAACGGGGCGCAGGTTATTATTGACCAGTATATCGCGGCGGCGGAAACCAAATGGCTGCGGATGTCCGGTCTGACCTTGTTGTTGCCGCATGGCTACGAGGGGCAAGGGCCAGAACATTCTTCGGCCCGTCTTGAAAGATTTTTGCAAGGTTGTGCCGAAGATAACTGGCAGGTATGTAACATCACAACCCCCGCTAACTATTTTCATGCTTTGCACCGTCAGATGGTTCGGGATTTTCGCAAACCTCTTGTGATCATGTCACCCAAATCACTTCTGCGGCATAAACTGGCGGTTTCGAAAACCGAGGACTTCATTGGCGATTCGGTCTTTCACCGCATTTTGCCAGATGGAGCGAAAGCAAAACTGGCCAAAGCCGAAGACATTAAACGTGTCGTGTTGTGCTCGGGTAAAGTTTATTACGACTTATTCGAAGAGCGCGAAAAAAGGGGGATTGATACGGTTGTCCTTTTGCGTATCGAACAGTTCTACCCGTTCCCTTCGAAAGTGTTGGCTGAAGAGTTGGCTGAGTACCAGAACGCTGAAATTATCTGGTGTCAGGAAGAACCGAAAAATCACGGGGCATGGTCTTTTGTTGACCCGCTTATTGAGGAAGTCTTGGCTGAAGTTAAGACGAAAAGCACGCGGGCCAAATATATAGGCCGTCCAGCGGCTTCTTCTCCGGCAACCGGACATTTGCGTCGACATAATGCGGAACAAGCCCAGCTCTTGGATGATGTATTGACTGTGTAGAATAGATTCGGAAGATGGCAAACAAAATCAAAGTCGCTTGCATCCAAATGACAAGCGGTCCAAACATTACCGCCAATCTGTTTGAAGCTGAGCGGATGATCCGTGAGGCGTCAAAACAGGGGGCAGTTTTGATTGCCACTCCCGAAAACACCTGTCATATCTTGACCCCGGGCATTGCCAAATTGGAAACATCAATGGGGGAGGCAGAGCACCCAGCTCTTCCTTTCTTTTCGGCCTTGGCAAGAGATCTCAAAATCTGGTTGTTGATCGGGTCCTTGTCTATTCGTAAGGAGGAAGGGCAAAAACTTGCCAACCGCTCTTACCTTTTCGCGCCGGATGGGGAGATCAAAACGCGCTACGATAAATTGCATTTGTTCAATGCGTGCTTGCCAACCGGAGAAACCTATCGTGAGGGAGATGTCTTCGAAAATGGACACGAGGTTGTAGTGGCGGACGCTGGTTTTGCCAAGCTGGGGCTCAGCATTTGTTATGATGTGCGCTTCCCTCATCTGTACCGCAAAATGGCCAAAGCCGGAGCAAAAATCTTGATGATTCCGGCAGCCTTTGTTGTTCCAACTGGACAACTGCATTGGGAAGTTTTGTTGCGGGCGCGAGCCATTGAAAATGGAGCTTTTGTTATTGCACCCGCCCAAACTGGTGAGCATCAAGGGGGCCGCTTAAGCTATGGGCATTCTCTCATCATTGATCCGTGGGGCACGATTCTGGCGGATGGAGGCGAAGAGTGCGGCGCGGTTGTTGCAGAGATTGATCTTGACGATGTCGAAAGTGCCCGCACATGTATTCCTTCACTTAGCCACGATTGCCAAGTGATAGAAATATAAATCGCAAGGCTTCTTATTTCAGTTTCAGGCTTTGCAAAACTGCGAAGGGATTATCAACTGTGCTTGCTGCCGCGCTGAATACGCGGGGCTCAGATGATCTTGCAGCGCGGTCGTCGTGCTTGGTGGCCCCGTCACGATGGGAAGAACGGTCACGTCCTTTGCCGGAGCTGCTCTCGTCTCTCTTC
>JAEUKO010000100.1:3492-3750 GCA_016794285.1 Alphaproteobacteria bacterium
AGGCTTTTTGGGACCGTAACGTTCTGCTGGGAAGGGGGATGGTTTTTCGCCATTTGCAACGACAACAGCAACTTTGGCGGGGTGTTCGCGGTGAACCTTAGGATGTTCTTTCTTATCGCTATGGGCTTTGCCTCGGCGCAGAAGGAACCAGTCAAGTTCTGGCTTTTTTTGCAAAGGTTTAGGCGGAGTGGCCTCTGCGGGAGCTTCGCTGCCCTCTGAACTTTGTGTGACCACAGCCTCTTCGACTTGAGGAACGAC
>JAEUKO010000101.1:0-3337 GCA_016794285.1 Alphaproteobacteria bacterium
CGTGTTGGCATTTGCATCACCGGTCAAGGTATCGTTGTAGGACGAGCCCAGAAGGTTTTCGATCCCCGTCAACGTGTCCGTTCCTGCCCCTACGGTGTTCTGAGCGGCCGTTGTCAGCAAGCTCACGGTTACGCCCACACTGGTTCCCGCATAAGAGGCCGTATCCACCCCCAGCCCGCCATTCATGTAGTCATTTCCGTCACCCCCGACGAGGGTGTCGTTGCCAGCAATACCGTATATATTATCGTTACCCGATAGTCCTGAGAGGACCTCCGAGGAAACTGTGCCATATATATAGTCATCACCAGGGGTGCCAGATAGAGGAACTCCAGAAGAGATGTCCATAATCGACCCATCGCTGAATTTTACTTTTTCAATCTTTGATGTATAGACGTCCGAAGCATCTATAGCATCTGTAATACACAACATATCTGTTGAGCTATAGTGCACGTATATACAGCTAAAGGTTCCCTTCTCAAAATCAGGGCCTCTCTCGAACCAGACAGAAGATCGTGTTATCCCTGCTCCAAACTCAATCGTGTCAATGCCTGCCCCCTCAATAATTTTATCGAATGGGAAGAATAATGATGAACTAGGGTCGAACGCAGGGCTGTCCCCCAAATTAAAGAAATACACATCATCGCCAGCACCGCCGGAAAGTTCATCATTTCCCTTCAGGCCCGTCAAGGTGTCGTTATAACTCGTTCCTACGATCCGGTCACCCAGATCTGTTCCAGTGAAAGGAAGCCCTTTTGTGAGATCAATAACACTCCCATCAGAAAAAACCAGTTTTTCAATCTTTCCATTTATCGCTATCTTCTCGGTTGTTCCCACATTCATATAAAACTGGCCAGGAAATTCGCCACGCCAAATAATTTTGTCACCCGCCATACCCCAAGGAACTAGATAGGAAAATGTAACCTGACTTTTTGTTATTCCAGACCCCAGAACAATTTTGTCATCTCCGTATTCGTCTGTAATCTCATCACTTCCATCGCCGAGATTATAGGAGTAGCTATCGTTACCTTCACCTCCATTTAAGAGGTCATTTCCCTTGCCTCCTCGCAAAATATCATCGCCAGATCCGCCCAATATTGTGTTCACAAAATCGTTTCCAACGAGGGTATCGTTTCCAGCCCATCCATCTAGGTTTTGTGCCCTATCCGGCGCGGCCGTTAAAGAGTCATTGGCAATACTGCCTTTCTTATCAAGTCCCATTGGAACACCTGCGCCGTAAGGAACGACAAGGCTACCATATCTATCAATGTAACTTCCACTAGACCCAAAATATACGTTATAGTTATAACCTCCGCCCAGATCCTCAACTTGTAATGTCCCATGCCCCTTGATCGTCATGGACAGAGTACGACCGAGCGAACCGCTCAAACTGAACGATGTGATGTCGCTATACGCAATCGAAGGGCCCAGAGTAAGCTTCGTAAGAACGCCTCCACGTATGACATCGTTTCCCCCCGTATAAACATATTCAAATCCACCCATTGAACCCGGGTTCACCACGTCATTTCCGGTTCCTGACACAAATCTTATGTTTCCTTCGGCAAACCCAGAGACGCTAGGGTAAGGATTAATATCCACTGTGTCTCCACGATTGGTACCAACAAAGCTCCACCCACGTTCATAAGTATGAGTCTTCCCGCCTATAGTGACTATATTTTTGTCCGAAAAACCCTGAAGGTTGGTAATGCGGAAGAACGCCCCCTGCGATGCCCCCCCATAGTCAGCTATATTTCTTGCTCCGTAGGATTGAAAAAGGAAAACACTCTGTGCCCCGCCAACCAGTTCAGATGTCGTATAGTTATAGGTCAGAACGCGTGTTTCATCAGGATAAATATAATTGGTTGTCAGCTTGATCTCTTCAAAGTTTTTCAGAACCGTTTCGTTACCAACACTGTTAAACAAACGTCCGCCCTTCATGTCGTACGCATAAACACCTGTTGCGTTAAAAACATCTCTTCCGGCCCCACCATCCCAATATTTCAGAGTTTCTGTACCCTGAACCGTTACCGTGTCGTTCAGGTTAGTCAGAACCATATGCTCAATATTATTCAGTGTATCGGTCCCAAATTCCTTGGTAACCTTATACCCAGAAATGGTAAGGCCCACAATTTCCCCACGATAAATAGCGGCGTCATAGCCAGCGTCTCCATAAAGGAAATCGCTTCCCGTTCCGGAAATGAAAATATCATTCCCGCCCCGACCGTACAGACGATCATTCCCACCTGTGCCCAAGAAAAGATCTCGTCCTTCGGTTCCCTGCAGAACATCTGCCCCGTTGCCACCCACCAACAAGAACGCCTTGCCAGCCGCAGGCGTTCCTGAAACGACCAAAGTCCCGCTATCACGAACGGCGAACACCACCCGATCAAAGGCAGCAGAGGTGTCATCTCCCCACAAGGTTTTCATGACCGCTCTTGTCGTGGGGACGGTAAGGGCATTCCCGATCAAGCTGTTGACAAGCGTATAGGCCGGATAAATCGCCGCAGGGCCAGACCGTGCCCAAACCGGAGAGGTGAAATCCACGCTCAAACTGTGATTTTGAAACTCATTGGTATAGGTCAAAACCCCGTCCAGAACCGGCGTTAAGGCCGTCGTCAAAGCCACTTTGTTGAGAGCCAGCTGACCCGCAAACTGGATAAAGGCCTTGCTGATGTCGCTGGCCTTGGCCGCCAGAACGCTGGACCCACCCAGAACAGCCACCGCTTTTCCCAAATCATTCGCATCGTTGTAAAACGCACGGATACCCGTATTCCCAAAAACAAACGCCCCTTCGTCAATCGCGGAATAGGCGATTATATTTCGAAGAATATCAGAATAATTGGAGATCTTTCCTGTAGGGTCCTTCAAAGCATCGTCCAAAAGCTTTCCTGCTACGGAAGAAGAAACAATATCCCGCGCAAAATTCCCATCATACATCACAGGCCAGAAATATTTGGCTGCGTTCCTCCAGTCAGTTACCCCACCTATTTCTGTATCCGCATACTGCCGTATAACCATTGTTGCCATGCTGTGTCGTTGCCCAGGCCCTATACTCAAAAGGCTAACGTCGTTTCCCAAATCAAAAGGCTTTAATTCAGCTACCCCACTCCTAAATGGCAACATAATGCCAAGTAATTCGCCTTCGATATAATAACCTTTTATTTTTGTGACATCAGTTGCCCATGTTCCACTTTGACCGAGTGCGCTGCTACCATAGACAAGGCTTTTAAGACTAGGGTTAAATATTTCAGTCGAAAGAACCTTAAAATCCGGGTTAATCATATAGTCATTGAGTTCAGCCTGCGTCCCTCGCATAGTTATATCTGTTCGCTTAATAAGG
>JAEUKO010000102.1:0-3311 GCA_016794285.1 Alphaproteobacteria bacterium
GGCTGATGTCACCAGTGATGGTCACTGTTTCGGCGGCATCATCGTTGACACTGTCATCAATCGTCAGGGTCAAAGCAGCTGCATTAGAGGTAATAGCAGCCGTTGTTGTTGTTGCATCCCCAATAGTGTTTCCATCCTGAATGCCGTTGATGGTCGCCGTTGCATTCACGCGAACGTCCTTGGCATTCGTGGCTTCTCCTGCCGCTCCCGTCCCGTTGGTATTGGTTGCCCAGTCAAAAGCTGATGTGGCAAGTTCGTCAGCGTCAAAAACGCCACTCGCATCTGCATCAACAGACAATTCATCCGCTGCGAAGGCAGCATGTGGTGCTGCAAAGCCGACTGCAACAAGAGCAGTCCCAGCCAAAAGCACTGTTTTAAGGTTGAAAGTCATATTTTTATTCTCCTTTTAGGGTTGGTGAAAAGTAAGCGGTCTGCCAAGTAGAACTCAGTTAAACGGTAAAAAAGAGGCCCCCTGAACGATAATCCGTCCGGATTGTCCCCCAAAAGACGAAACTTGAAAAGACTTCTTCTAAAGGGAAATCCTGATTGGTTGGAATGTGATGTTTTTTAGCAACAGATTTTCGACATTCCGGAAAAACTATAACTTACTAAGCTCGTCTGCAAATCCACCCAATGACATAATGACTTGAAAGGGCTTCCCCGCAGCCCCTTTGAACAAGACGGTAACTTTATCACTGTTGATCATCGCATTGAGCGTATCATCAGGAACTTCAAAAACCGCGAGACACCCTGCTTCGGTGCAGGTTTTCACAGGGGCCTTGGTTTCCTTTATTCCTTGGAGCTGGACCGTCACCCCTTCGGCCACCATAATCCCAAGCGGAAGAATTAACGCAGCTTGCGCTTTTTCCGAATCTTTGTTGGGAAAGCCTACCGCAAATTCAACCAAGCGTTTTTGGTTCTCTTTGACAATGATCCGTTGAAAAATCTCACAATACTTAGAGTCTTTCTCGCAGCGTTTGGTCCACGCGTGTTTGGCTTGATTCGGTTGAGAAGCTTTTTGATCTTTTGACGGCGAGGTTTGAGCCTCTGCAGCTTGGGAAGGAGATTCTCTTCCCTCTTCTCCAGAACCCATGAAGATAAAGCCGCCTATACCCAAGGCAACACCCAACACAACCAGAACAATTATAACCTTACGAAGCATGAAATTTTCAACTTTCTATCTATTTCTACAATATGTACCGATTGACAGTTATAAGTTACTCCATAAGCCTTCCAAAGAAGTTTTTCTTGCGTGATTTGTTTTCTTGTTCTTTTCTTTGAGTTTCCAAAATTTGTTTCACTGCGGATTCCAAATTTAAAAATTTCTCAGACTGAATTTTTTCCTGCTCCGCTTTTCTTTCGTTCAAAGCTCGTTGATCCGTTAGAATGGCAGTTGCTCTTTTACGCTCTTCTCTCTCAGATTCCAGCATCGCCTTAAGAAAAGCTATTTGCTCCTCTAGGTGTGATTTTTCCGTATTCTTAAGTTCTTCTAGATGCTTGAGCTTTTCCCTGAGCATTTCAATCTCGATTTTCTCTTCTACGGAGCTGTTCGAAACTGTCCTATCGGTCAATTCATGAGATGGTTCATCATTGTCCGTTTGCTCTAGAGCTTTTAGTTTATTTCCATACACTCGAACCAGTTCGGAAACGTCAACTTTTGGCCGTTTGCTGCCTTTGTCTTCAAGCGAAATTCCTTTTTCGTCAATGTGACGGTAAAAAGTGGACCTTTGAACTCCTGCCATTTTAGCGGCCTGCGAAATGGACACTTTCATAAGTTTTCTCTTTGTTCGGGTTTGTCCTTTAAGTCAATCCTCGGATTGTAGATAGCTCCTTACCAGACGCTCATATTTACGACAAGTTTTACTGCCTCATTTGTCCACAACTGCTTTCTTCTGGTGATAGCGTGTGTTCTCTCTTCATTAAAATTTTACAGAAAACCATCCTAAAATCGAAACGAAAGTGATTGCTATAATTTATTTTCCATGTTGCAATGAAAGGATAGAGTTTGTGTCCCCTTCAAAAGGAATTGCCACAAACCAAAAAGAAAAAATAATAAAGTTTCGGGTGGTAAATTATGAATAAACACGCTGTGTTGGCGGCCGATCTCTCGCGCCGTGCCTTTCGTTATCTTGTTACTGTTTGGTTATCTGTTGTTCTTCTGACCTTTGCTATTGCCCTCCTCTTTTTCTCGACGACGGAGGCCAAAGCTTCTGATTTTCTCTCCCCTGAACTGGTTTGCTCTCGTGGCCATCCCCTACCCCTTGTATCCTCTGCTGGTCACGAGGCCTATCAACCAACCAGTTTCCAGAGCCGGCGCTCGGCCGGAAAGAACAGTCTGTCTAGGGTTCAAGCGATGTAAGCCCCGTGTGAGTGTCAAAGTCAGCAAGCTTTGTAACACTTGGTTTTGGGCAGTGGTCCCGTTAGGCAGCCCCTCTTAACCGGATCATGATAAAGAGCTAAATCCAGAAGATTGTGACGCAACCTGCCGTTTCCTACCAGAGGCTCTCCCCTGACCTCTGGTAGGAGCGGTTTTTTTAGAACTGAATACCCAATTAGACCTCTTGCAGAACCCGCTCTGGCGCGGCAGATGCAAGGAAAAACCACGCGCAGGAAGGCAAGTGTACAAAGACGTACATGCGTTCCGAGCATGGTTCTGACGATGCAGATGGCCGCCCGAGTTAGGGTTATGCGAGAGGTCTATTATAAAAGACCCATCAGCCAGTCGGGCAACGGAATATCTGCCAAGAACGCGATAGCAAGAACGCTGCAAAACAAGACGAAACTCCCTCCGAGAGACCACCAAACGGCTTCTCCAGCTTTGGGTAATGTATTGCCTAAAACTTCCGGTTTAAGAAAAGAAGAAAGAGCTTTGCGGCGGGCAAGGAGGGCCAAAAGCTGCGCCCCCAAAACCCCGCTATAAAACCCGATTGGCAGGAAAACAAAATCAAGGAGATCGAGAGCCAGAATCGGCACGCCCGCCAATCCAAGAGATATCCTAAAATTTCCAACAAAGTAGAAAAGCAAGAAAGCAAAATAGATTCCTAGGCCGCTTGCGCTGCCTACCAAACGGGCTTTGCGGGTAATGGCTTGCAAAGCGGCATCGGCAAGAGAGCTCAGTTCCAACAGGCGGTCAGCGGTAATCCCCATCGGGTATTTTGCCGTAAGCGTTTCAAGAGCTTTGCGAGGAGTTTTTCGAAGGGCTGTTTGTACAATCACTTCTTGTAACATTTTATATTTTGCGGCGCGGGCAATTTTTCCGGCTACGTTTCCGAACCCTTTGCTGGCTTCAAGCAAGACGCTCTGCCCCTTTT
>JAEUKO010000103.1:0-3307 GCA_016794285.1 Alphaproteobacteria bacterium
GTTCGTTGACTGGAAAGCAAGATTCTGTGAACCCAACCAACTGCGCCGTCTTGGTCCCTGATTTTGCGCCACGAATCATATTCATGGATAATTTCAACAGGAAGGTCGGCGCGTTTGTAAATCCACCGGATTGGATAATCCATAGACGGTCCGGTCCGAACGTAGGTGTTGTCCGACTTCAAAACCGCAAATCGTGGCAAGACCCCTCCGGCAACCGTTTTAGCCGGAGGCGCAGCCCCCTCGCCCCCCTTTTCCGCCGCAAAGGCAAGCGAAACGGGGCTGAACAAGCCACTTAGAACGAACAGACCAATCAAAAGAAAACGCAAAAAAAACATGAAAAACTGGACGATAGGGTGATATTTGGCGTAAGAACCAAGCCATTATGAAAGAAGCCGACAAAAAAACAAGCCCTCCTTCCCTTTGCCGCATTGCTGTGGCCCCGATGATTGACTGGACGGATCGTCATTGTCGTTTTTTTCACCGCCTGCTTGCGCCGCACGCCTTGCTTTACACGGAAATGATTACCAGCTCCGCCATTCTTCATGGAAACCGCGATCGCTTGTTGGGGTTTTCTCCGGCGGAACATCCCCTCACCCTTCAGCTTGGCGGCTCCGATCCTCAAGACCTTGCCTTATGCGCCAAGATTGTCAAAGATTTTGGCTATGATGCCCTCAACCTCAATTGCGGATGCCCCAGCGAGCGCGTACAAAAAGGAAGCTTCGGAGCGTGTTTAATGGCAGAACCGGACCTTGTTGCCTCCTGCATTCAGGCCATGAGCGAAGCAAGCCCCCTTCCCGTTTCAGTCAAATGCCGGATTGGAATTGATGACTCGGACGATTTCCCTTTTTTGGATCGGTTCATTTCTACTGTGAAAGCAGCAGGATGTGACACGTTCATCATCCACGCCCGCAAGGCATGGCTCAAGGGTCTTAGTCCAAAGGAGAACCGCGAGATTCCCCCGCTCCGTTACGATCTGGCCGCGCAGATCAAACAAACTCACCCTGACCTTACCATCTGGCTCAACGGCGGGCTCAAAACTCTCTCACAAATAGAGGATGCCCTCTCCCTTTTTGACGGAGTCATGATTGGCCGTGAAGCTTACCAAAACCCTTGGTTTTTAGCTGAGGTAGAGAATTATTTCTATGGAACGCCCCTCCCAAACCGCTTTGACATTGCCCGAAAAATGGCGACCTATATCGGGCAGTGCCACACGATTGAGGGAACTCCCATCCATTCCATTACCCGCCACATGATAGACCTTTTCAGCGGAGAACGCGGAGCCAGATTCTGGCGACAAAAACTCGGAGCCGAAGCGACACGCGCCGCATCGCCTCTTTCTTTCATGGAAGATGTCCTAATTCAAATGGACAAAAAGATCAGCTCGAAGACGGCCCCGCCGGAAGGGATTTAAGAGCCTTCGCATAAGTCTCCTGATCGAACCGCCCATGCTCTTTCCCTGCGGCAAGTTCTTGAAGGCGCGATGGACTTGCAGGAGTTTCTCCGGCAGCAGCAGCTTGAAAATCTTTGCCCAGCAGAACATTCGTAGAAATAGCAGGATCCAGACACATGGGATAAGCACCCAAAGGCTGTTTTTCAACGACAGCAGACGGGGCCACAGGAATGGGCCGAGCAGAAACCGTTACATCCTCCGCCCCTTGCACTCTAAGAGCTGGTGCTTGCGGGGGTTGAGCAGATTGTTGAGCATAGGCTGTTGCGGGAGACGTGGCGTACCCCGAAATTTCTCTGTATCTTCCCTGCGGAACATAAACAGGTGACCCTGCCGGAGGACCCGCCCGCTCGCCACCCAAAAACGTTCGAGCCAAATTAGCTATAATGCCCGAGATGTCAGAGGGCATTTGGGGAGCCGCATATCTGGACGCACCATATCCACCATACCCACCACCATGCCCATAGCCGCGATACTCTCCACTGCCCCAACTAGGGGGGGAGCGATCAATAATGATAGGCTGTCCGCCTCCATACATCACAGGCCGATAAGCAGCCGGTGCGTATCCACCATAACCGCCATGCCCACCACCATATCCGTATCCGCCGCCGCCCATTCCACGCAGAACTCCGCGTGCTACGATGCCTTCTTCTCCGTGCATGGTCAAAATATCGCGCCGCGCCGCAACCCCTACGCCAAACCCCGCACCTGCGACGGCCCCCGAGATTGGATCTCTCCCAAACGCAAAACTTCCTGCGCCCCCGACCAATGCGCCAAGCCCAGCGCCAACCATATATGTGTTTCTATTTCCCGCCATCTTCAACACTCCGCCATTTTAATTATATGACAAATATAATGGGTAAGTATGAATAAAGGGTTAATTAAGAGTCCTAAAAATTCTCCGCCAACAGGTGACATTTGATACGACAATGGCTATACTTACCCGATTCTCCGCCTTCTGCGGTTCGAATGTATTATCTCTTAACGGACTGGTAATGGACTGGCATCGGCTCGACCGCGAAAAGACAATTGGCATGATTAACAGCGTCAAATCGGCGGCTGAGGCTTTGTTGTTCTCTCCGGTCACGAGTGAGGCGAAATGCACGCGCCTGCCCTTTTACGACAGATTTTTGCTCTACCGCTTGACCAATTATTCCTCTCTCCCCACTTTTTCGATGGATTTCATTAGTGACGGGGAAAAGTTCATTTATCTGGATGGTTCGGACGCCCCCATTCACACGGTAAATCAAATGGGGGGATTGACACTCACTCCCGATACTGTGATTCCCTATCTGAATTTTTATTTTCTAAATGTTCGCCTGCCCGAAGGGGAAGTGATTATTCTCAAGGCCCCAGAAGAAGCAGGCGAAATTGGTGTCTATGACGATGAACGACGGGAAGATATTTTGCTGATTCCTGAGTGTGCAAAAATAGAAAAAGACAACGAAACCGGAGACTTGAAAGTGACCGCCCCGATTTACTATGACGGCGTGCTGATGGAAGCACTCATGACCGTTGGAACCGAAGGGGGCGTTATGGTTCAACCGCAAAGAATGATGACCCAACAAGGCCTCCAATAGCCAGAACGGCGAATGCGTGAGTAAGGTAAGAGATAAGCGAGAGTATCCACATGAATGATTTGAATAAAGCGTTCGAAAACTCAACTCCCCCTACTGCAGGCGATGGGCCGAGTTATGCCCATCCTCTGGCTGAGAGTGTTGTTGAGGAATGTTCAAAGCTTCTTTCTCAAATTCCCGAAGGCCAGCGGTTGCTTGCCTTTGCCAAAGAAAAAGGAATCACCTTCAAAGTGATTGCAGGGCGGGAGGTTGGCAATACAGTCCCCAGCATGGATACGATTGT
>JAEUKO010000104.1:0-3227 GCA_016794285.1 Alphaproteobacteria bacterium
TGAAAGAGTGTGGGGGATAAAACCGTAATTTCCCGGGTAATACATCGCAGTATATAAAAAACGATCCACAAAAACCGCACCGGACTCTTTATCGAGCTCGTATTTGATTGGGTCACCTCCCATAGGGTTTTCGATCAAGACGTTAATGTCGGTGGGCGGATTTTTTCCGGTTGCAATTTTACTGATGTCCATTTTATCAAGCGGCCTTCTCTAGTGTTTTCTCCAACTGAGCGATAACGGCATCGCCCATTTCGGAGGTTCCAATGGGTGAGATTCCAGATTCGGCGATGTCAGGAGTCCGGATCCCCGAATCAAGAACTCTGCGAACAGATCCTTCTATATGGTCGGCGATGGCAGGCAGATCAAGAGAAAAGCGCAAAGCCATAGCAAAACTCAAGATGGTGGCGAGCGGATTGGCCTTGTTTTGTCCGGCAATATCGGGGGCTGAGCCGTGAATAGGCTCAAATAAGGCGTTCTGGTGGCCAGATACTGGGTTTTTGGCTCCGAGAGAGGCCGAGGGCAGCATTCCGAGTGAGCCGGTGAGCATGGCAGCTTCGTCTGAAAGAATATCACCAAACAGATTATCGGTAACGATCACGTCAAACTGAGAAGGGTTGCGGAGCAACTGCATGGCGCAGTTATCGGCGTACATATGGGTCAGGGTCACATCCAAATAGTCTTTGGCGTGCAGGGCCGTGACTTCTTCTCTCCAAAGTTTGCCGCTTTCCATGACGTTGGATTTCTCGCAAGAGCAAACCTGTCCGCGCCGTTTTTGGGCAAGTTCAAAAGCGACACGGGCCACACGGTGAATCTCGGATGTCGTATAAACTTGAGTGTTCACACCTTGTCGTTCTCCGTTCGGGAGGTCAAAAATACCCCGAGGTTCGCCAAAATAAACCCCTCCTGTGAGTTCACGGACGATAAGAATATCAAGGCCGCGCACGATTTCTGGTTTGAGCGTTGAGGCTCCAATCAAGGCATCAAACACAAGGGCAGGGCGCAGATTGGCAAACAAACCCAGTTCTTTGCGGAGTTTGAGCAATCCGGCTTCAGGCCGGAGAGCGTAGTCCACCTTGTCCCATTTTGGTCCCCCAACAGATCCAAATAAAACACAATCAGCCTTTTGCGCTTTGGCAATGACTTCTTCTCTAAGAGGGACTCTGTGACGGTCAAGCGAAGCTCCACCAATCAGGTCTTCTTCGGTGTGTAAATTTATTCCCGCATGATTGTTTAGCCAGACGATCAATTTTTTGGTTTCGGCTATAACTTCGGGGCCAATACCATCGCCCGCCAAGATCAGGATATTTTTTTCTATAGCCATGGGGTGCTTTGCTTTCTTTTGGTTTCGTAATTCGAAATAAGCGAAGATTTTTCAAGAGTGAGGCCAATTTCATCTAGTCCATTGACAAGGCAGTGCTTGCGAAACGGGTCTATTTCAAAGGAAAAAACAGTGTTGCCACAGATAATTTTCTGTTCAGGCAAATTGATTGAAATGGCTCGTTCTTGATTGGCCGCTTCCATCAGATCATCTATTTCCTCTTGGGGGAGACGAATGGGCAAGATCCCGTTCTTAAAACTGTTGTTGTAAAAAATGTCTCCAAAACTTGGGGCAATGATACAGCGAAATCCAAAGTCAAGAAGAGCCCATGGGGCGTGTTCACGGCTCGATCCGCAGCCAAAATTTTCTCCGGCTAACAAGATGCTGGATTGGGAATACGGGGCGCGATTGAGGATAAAATCTGGTTTTTTATGGCCGCTTTCGTCAAAGCGGAGTTCGTAAAACAATCCAGAAGCCAGTCCGCTGCGTTTGATGGTGCGCAGGAACTGCTTGGGAATAATCATGTCCGTATCCACGTTGATAAGACGCAGCGGCGCAGGAATAGAGGTGAGTGTGGTAAATGGAAGCATGAGAGTTACATCTTTCTAATATCGGTGAGTTTTCCGCTAATGGCGGCTGCGGCGGCCATAGCGGGGGAGAGAAGATGAGTGCGGGCTCCGCGGCCTTGCCGCCCTTCGAAATTGCGGTTGGAGGTTGAGGCACAACGTTCGCCAGCCTTGAGGCGGTCTTCGTTCATGCCAAGACACAGTGAACACCCGGGCTCACGCCACTCACACCCTGCTGCAATAAAGATTTTATCAAGCCCTTCTTCTTCGGCCTGTGCCTTAACGAGGCCCGAGCCAGGAACAATGAGAGCCTGAACATGGGGAGCAATGGTTTTTCCTTGCAGAATTTTGGCAGCTTCGCGCAAATCCTCAATCCGGCCATTGGTACAAGACCCAATGAAAACCTTGTCAATTACAATGTCTTCCAGCGGGGTTCCCGAAACAAGCCCCATATAGTCCAGAGCCCTCGTCATTGCAGCTTTTTTGACAGGGTTGGTTTCGGTTTCAGGATTCGGCACGCAGGCGGTGATAGGCAGAACGTCTTGGGGCGAGGTTCCCCATGTGACAAGCGGGGGGATATCTTCCGCGCTCAAATGAATTTCAAGATCAAAAACGGCCCCTTCATCTGAAAGGAGAGTGGACCAATAGGCAACGGCTTTGTCCCAGTTCTCTCCTTGGGGAGCCATAGGGCGTCCCCGCAAATAGTCAAAAGTTTTAGAGTCCGGAGCAATAAGTCCGGCTCTTGCTCCGGCTTCAATCGACATATTGCATAAGGTCATGCGGCCTTCCATGCTGAGCGATTTTACGGCGTCTCCGGCGTATTCAATGACGTATCCCGTTCCACCGGCCGTACCAATTTTGCCAATGACGGCAAGAGCCATATCTTTGGCGGTGATGCCAGCGGCCAGAGTTCCTTCTATGGTAACGCGCATGGTTTTGGCAGCGGATTGAGTCAAGGTCTGCGTGGCCAGAACGTGTTCGACTTCAGATGTTCCGATCCCAAAAGCCAGTGCGCCAAAAGCCCCATGCGTTGAGGTGTGGCTATCGCCACAAACAATGGTCATTCCTGGCAGAGTAAATCCTTGTTCGGGGCCAATGACATGGACAATTCCCTGTCTTTTGTCGGACATACCAAAATAAGTCAGGCCAAATTCGCGGATGTTTTCTTCCAGAGTTTCAATCTGAATTCGGCTTTCTTCTTCACGGATTCCTGCAATCCGGTTTTGGGTGGGAACATTGTGGTCAGCTACGGCAAGAGCGGCTTCGGGGCGTCTGACCGTGCGTCCGGTCAACCTCAATCCTTCAAACGCTTGGGGGGAGGTAACTTCGTGGACAAGGTGTCG
>JAEUKO010000105.1:0-3132 GCA_016794285.1 Alphaproteobacteria bacterium
GTTCATTCTTCCTCCTGAATCGGGAGGGAATGGTTTCGGAGTTAGCAAATGGATTGTCTTGCCTAGCGTGATTGTGCTGACTGTTTTTGCTTTGCGCTTGATCCCTGGTCCTATCCAGCAAGGGTTAAGCCGCCAGTATAAGATTTTCTCTCATCCCCATACTTGGATCATGACGGTTATCTATACGATGACGTTTGGTTCCTTTATCGGGTATTCTGCAGCTTTTCCTTTGGCCATCAAAGTTATTTTCGGCTTTAAGCACGTCATGGTTGATGGGGTTATGGTTCATACCGAAGCAAACCCATCGGCTCCGAATGCTTTGATGTATGCATGGATTGGGCCTTTTATCGGGGCGTTGATTCGTCCAATCGGGGGATGGGTTTCTGACCGTGTGGGTGGAGCTTTGGTCACGCAGCTTTGCTCGGTGGTCATGGTGGCTGCCGCTCTCGGCGCAGCTTACTACATGAAAGCCGCTTACGCGTCTCCAACTCCAGAAGAGTTCTTTATGCCTTGCTTCTTGTTGTTCTTGACCTTGTTCTTGGCCAGCGGGATCGGGAATGGTTCAACATTCCGCACGATTGCCAAAGTCTTTGACAAAGAACTGGCTGGTCCAGTTCTGGGTTGGACATCGGCTGTTGCCGCTTATGGAGCGTTTATCATCCCTCAAGTATTTGGTGAACAAATCAAAGCCAAAACGCCAGAGGTTGCCCTTTATGGATTCGCGGCCTTCTATGCTGTGTGCATGGCCTTGAACTGGTGGGCGTATCTGCGTTCTAACGCCCAGCACAAAAACCCGTAACCTGACGGAGACTTAAGAAATGAGTTATTTCATTGATCGCATGATGTATTTCGTCCAAGAGCAAGAAACCTTTGCCAACGGACATGGAATCACCACAGACGAAAACCGAGGCTGGGAAAAGGCTTATCGGGACCGGTGGGCGCATGACAAAGTTGTCCGCTCCACTCATGGTGTGAACTGTACGGGGTCTTGCTCGTGGAAAATCTATGTGAAAAATGGACTCATTACTTGGGAGACCCAGCAAACGGATTATCCGCGCACGCGTCCTGACCTTCCCAACCATGAGCCTCGCGGCTGTGCGCGGGGGGCGAGCTATAGTTGGTATATATATTCCGCCAACCGCTTGAAATATCCTTTGATCCGCAAACGTCTCTTGTCCTTGTGGCGGGAAGCGAAAGAAACAGCGGCTTCTTCGGTCGATGCGTGGGCTTCGATTCAAAAAGACCCTGAATTGCGCAAAGAGTATCAGCAAGTGCGTGGACGCGGCGGGTTCGTGCGGGCCGAATGGGATGAGGTCAATGAAATCATTGCCGCAGCCAATATCTACACAATTAAAGCGCATGGTCCAGATCGGGTGATTGGGTTTTCTCCGATTCCGGCGATGTCTATGGTCTCTTATGCGGCAGGGTCGCGCTATCTCTCGCTCATCGGCGGCGTTTGCATGAGTTTCTATGATTGGTATTGTGATTTGCCTCCGTCCTCTCCGCAAACTTGGGGAGAGCAGACCGATGTTCCAGAGAGCGCGGACTGGTATAATGCTGGGTTCATCATCATGTGGGGATCGAATGTTCCCCAAACGAGAACACCCGATGCTCACTTTATGACCGAGGCCCGTTACAAGGGGACTCAAGTTGTGACAATCACACCTGATTATAGTGAAGCCTCTAAATTTGGTGATATTTGGCTGAACCCGCGTCAAGGGACGGACGCCGCGCTCGGAATGGCGATGGGGCATGTTATCTTACGCGAATTTCATTTGAACAACCCATCCCCTTACTTTGATGAATATTGTCGAACCTATACGGATATGCCGTTTTTGGTCAAACTCGAACGTCGCGGTGATAAATTTGTTCCCGGGCGGTTCTTGAGGGCATCTGATTTTGATGACTCCTTGGGTGAGCAGGTTAACCCAGAATGGAAAACAGTTTGCCTTGATGAACGAACCGGACATATCACGGTTCCGACCGGGTCTATTGGATTCCGGTGGGGGGAAGATGGCAAGTGGAATATTCTGCCCAAAGATGCGCGCTCCGGTGAGGGCATTTTGCCACAAAAGACCTTGCTCGGCAGTCATGATGATGTTGTGCCTGTTTCCTTTCCTTATTTTGCTGGCCAAACGCATGAACACGGCTATTTCCAGCCAAACGCGAATGAGGAAATTCTCTACCGAAATCTTCCCGTTAAAACCATGACTCTCAAAGGTGAAAAAGTCGCGGTTGTTACCGTGTTTGATATGCTTTGCGCCAATTATGGGTTAGAACGCGAAGGGTTAGGAAGCGATAACGTTGCTTCTAGCTATGACCAGAATGTTCCGTACACGCCAAAATGGCAGGAGAGCATTACAGGTGTTCCGGCTGAAAAAGTTATCCAAGTGGCTCGGGCTTTCGCCCAAAATGCCCATATCACCAAGGGCAAGTCGATGATTATTATCGGGGCGGCTATGAACCACTGGTATCACATGGACATGAATTACCGCTCGGCGATCAATATGCTTGCGTTCTGCGGTTGTGTTGGACAATCTGGTGGCGGATGGGCGCACTATGTCGGGCAGGAAAAACTCCGGCCACAAACAGGGTGGACTCCGCTTGCTTTTGCGCTGGACTGGAATCGTCCTCCGCGTCAGCAAAACTCGACATCCTTTTTCTATGCCCATACGGATCAGTGGCGTTACGAGACACTTGAGGTCGGTAGCGTTCTATCTCCCTTAGCGAATAAGGAGAGATGGAAGGGGTCTTTGATCGATTGCAATATTCGCGCTGAGCGGATGGGATGGTTGCCTTCTGCGCCGCAGCTGCAGGAAAACCCGATTGATCTTGTTAAACAGGCAGAACAAGCCGGACAAGATCCGATTGCCCATGTTATTGGCCGATTAAAATCAGGCGATTTGCGGATGTCGTGCGAAGATCCTGACCACCCTGATAACTGGCCGCGTAACTTGTTTGTGTGGCGGTCGAACTTGCTCGGGTCTTCGGGTAAGGGGCATGAGTACTTCCTCAAGCACTTGCTGGGAACCAAGCATGGGGTTCAGGGGAAAGATCTTGGAAGCGAAGGGGCGGTGAGAAGCTCTGATGTTGTCTGGCATGATGAGGCACCGCAGGGCAAGCTCGATTTAC
>JAEUKO010000106.1:0-3109 GCA_016794285.1 Alphaproteobacteria bacterium
GTTCATCTCCTTCTATCAAGAAAAATAAATCTCTCAGTGAAATTGAAAAAATGCTTGATGCGTTGGTCGCGAGCGAAGGGGAGCCAGATGTTGTTCAAATCAGTGGCGGAGAGCCAACTATTCACCCTGAAATTCTTGAAATTCTAGCCCTAGCCAAGACAAAACCAATCCGCCACCTGATGTTGAACACAAACGGCGTTCGGATTGCTCGTGAGCGTGATTTCGTTGAAAAACTGTCAAAGTTCATGCCCGGGTTTGAAAAGGAAGCTCTGGAAAATCTAAGAGGAACGGATTTACGGACTATCCGCAGAAAAGCCATTGAGCACCTGAACGAATTTAATATTTCAACGACTTTGGTAGTGACGGTTAAAAAAGGTGTCAATGACCACGAGATAGGAAAAATTATCGACTATGCTCTCGAGTTCAAAAATATCCGAGGCATTACACTCCAGCCCGTTCAAGATGCAGGACGCAACCTGAATTTTAACAAGAATACAGACCGTATTTTACTGTCTGACATACGTCAGGCGATCATTGCCCAAAGCTCACATTTCAAGGCGGAAGACATCATTCCGCTTCCGTGCAATCCGGAATCTATCTCTATTGCCTATGCCATTCGCGAGGGAAAGAAAATATCGCCCGTCACATCGCTTATTCCGAAAGCTGACTTGGTGGCGGAAGTTCCCAACGCAATTGCCTTTGAAAAGAATAAAGAGTTGCGTCAGAAAGTCATAGATTTATTCTCCCTTTCAAGCGGGGCATTCAATACTGCTCAGCGTATGCAGGCTCTTTTGTGTTGCCTGCCGGAGGTTCCGGTTCTGAAGGACTTGAGCTACGAGAATATCTTTCGCATTACCATTATTCAATTCTTGGATAAATACAATTTCTGCGTGGGGAATGTTAAGCGGTCCTGCATTCATTTTGTAACGCCCGAAGGACAGATCATTCCATTCGATACCTACAATCTTTTGTACCGAAACGGTCAGGTCAACACGCTACGATTGAAACACAAACAAGGGGGTTCGTTGAGATGATTATATCAAAATTCTTTGGTTTGATCTTGATGCTAATAGGGGGATTCTTATTGCTCCTTTCAGGAGGGTGCGTTGTTTTAGGGGCATTTATTCTTGGGGCTTCAATTTTTCATGGAGAAAATTCTAATGTAGGGCCGGCGGCAACTCTGACGCTGTTCTGCTTAGTTGTAGGCTGGATTTGGACCAGAAAGGGATACTGTATGTTAACCGGTAAAAAAGATGAGCCGCCAGAAGACCTTATTTCGTCCACAGATAAAGACCCGCAAGAGTTTCTTGAAAAAGACACCAAGGTATGAAATTTTTTGGTTTGGTCCTTGCTCTTGTTTGCCTGTTTTCTACGCCATCACAAGCTGGCGAGGAGCCAGCCTATTGGCTTTGGGCGGGGCATAATGTGCAAGCAGTGCCAGAGAGCAGCGTCCTTTACATCTATCAAGGGAACATCCGCGCTACAGACAAGGGGGTTACCTTTCACAGTAAAGGGATGCATCCGTTTCCGCTTCGAAATCGCCAGATTTTTCTGGTGTTCAGGCTTTATGGGGCCTTTCCAGATGCCCATGAGGTTGTAAAGCTCTACAAAAACCTTGCAACACGATGGGAACAACATGGCTCCAAGGTTCTGGGGCTGCAAACTGACTTTGACGCGGCAACATCCAAACTTGGTCCTTATGCAGATTATCTGGAAGTCCTGCGCCGCACTTTGCCTGATGACAAAAAGTTGAGCATTACAGGGCTTGGTGATTGGACCTCGCTTGAAAATCCGGCACAGCTCAAACGCCTCACGAACATTGCAGATGAGGTTGTATTTCAAATGTATCAAGGCAAAACGGCATTTCCTGATAAATCAACCTATATCCGCGCTCTTGAAAAAACAGGAATTCCTTTCAAACTGGGCTTGCTGGCGAATGACAATCCCGCATATATTCAAACTGGGCTTGAAAAATCTCGTGGTTTTAATGGCCTGATACTCTTTCCGGATGCTGCGCCATGATCCACCGTTCACGCTTTTTGCTCATTCCTGCGACCGCCATTTTGCTGGCAGCTTCCGTTCAACCAGTTCAGGCGTGCGCGGGCGGTCAGGAAATACGTTTTGATACTCCGCAATATCTTGATCCGGTTTATGCTCCATCTGAGTACAGCATGGTTTGGTATGGTCAGAAAACCAAATTCCGGCTTCTGGTCTCAAGCTATTTCAAGAGCGGTGACGCGCCCGATCTTTCGGATGAATGTCGTGGCAATGCCGATGGCGGGAAGCTTTTCAATACCGCCGTTGCGGCCGAGGTCAAAGACGAAGGCGAGCGAAAACTGCTGACTGATTTGCGCCATGAGCTCGAAGCCATTTGTGGTCCGGCAGATGGTTGGCTTGCCTATATCAACAAAATAAACCAAATTCGCGCATCCCCAGAAGTGCAGCCCTATCTGGACTATCTTAAAGCTGCGGCGTTGTTTTACGGCTACAACCACAATGAGGCTTATGAAAGCTTCAAAAAAATCGCTGCCAAAGAAACAGGTTGGAAGACCAAATTGTTCTTCTGGCGCAAAACCCCGCAAAGCTGGGTAATGGAAACTGCAACCTACATGACGGCGCGTCTTGCCCTTATTCGGGCACAAGTTAAATGGGATGGCCAAAGCGAACCTACCCCTGAAATGATAGATCAGGGTTTATTGCAACAAAGCGAGGCCGGTTTTCAGGATTATTTAAGCCGCTATCCCGAAGGGCTCTATGCCGCATCGGCCAAGGGGATGAAGCGCAGGATCGTTTGGCTGCAGGGTAGGGATGGCGAGCTGCAAAGCCTTATAAAGGCCAAGGCAAATGACACTTTTAGAGTCGTAACCCCGCAAAATTCCGAGCGGCCGCCAACTTCCGAAATTGACGAATTTATAAGGTTCTATAACTCTCCCGTTTATGCTGGTAAGGACCACCCGCTTGTCGTGACGCTGAACTGGTTTGGTGACACGGTGCCTACCAATCAGGATGTCAAGGCTCTCGATCAACAGGATGCCGATTTTGCGGCCTATCGCGGTTTGAAGGATTTCATGAAGGCTTGGGCGCATTTCAAGGCGGGGCGATACCAAGC
>JAEUKO010000107.1:0-2841 GCA_016794285.1 Alphaproteobacteria bacterium
AGACCCTCATCTCGCTTCGTGAAACAAGTTCCACTTACTCAAAATGTCTTCCCCAAGGGCGCGGGGAGGAAAGGGCTTGCCAATAATACCAATCAGGCTTGATAACCCACAAATTTGTTCGTTGAGGCTTCCGTCTGCTTTGCCCGTGATAAGAATGGCCGGTACGGAGTGCCCCCGTTTCTCAATCTCTTGAATCAATTCAATGCCATCCATCATCGGCATGACGTAGTCGGTGAGCAGAAGGTCAGGAACAAAAACATCAAGGCCAGACATTGCTTCGGCCGCCGAAGAACAGGCCATGACTTCGAATCCCTTTTCGCTGCGTTCCAGCGCGGTTTTGGTGAGAGATCTCAAAACATTATCATCATCAACCAGAAGAATTTTTTTAAGCAGAGGCATGAAGGGAATCCTCGTGTTTAACTTGTTTCAGGAGAAGATACTTGCTTTTCAAGATCAGTTCTTTGGACTGGTCCAGTTTATTATGGATGCTTTCTATGGGTTCTTTTTGTTCTCCCATTTTTTCCAGAGAGAATGCCATTTCTTTGAGAGCAAAAGCTCCGAATGTCGCTGATGTGGACTTGAAAGAATGGGCGGTGCGGATTAAATCGTCATAAGCACCGTGGTGAAGATGTTGTTCCATTTCCTCAACAAAACAATCCATGCTTGTGATATATCCTTCAAGAAGAGCAAGAAAATCTTCTCCCATCATGTCTTGCAAATCCTCAAACGTGGTATTATCGAGGAGAATTATTTCCTTCGGATCAGAAGGACTGAGCGCAGAAATTTCTTGTTCAGACAGCTTTCCCTTGATCCACTTCTGGAGCATTTTTTCAAGGCTGTTTTTCCGCAGAGGCTTGCTGAGATAATCATCCATTCCGGCTTCCCGACACCGTTCAGGATCCCCCTTAATGGCGTTGGCTGTTAAGGCAATGATAGGCGTTCTTTTCGCGTTCGTACCTTTCTCATAGCTGCGGATATGCCGAGTTGCTTCGTACCCGTCCATTTCCGGCATCCGGCAATCCATCAAGACCAGATCAAAGGTCTTTGTTTTGAATTGGGTTAATGCCTCAATGCCGGTTGTGGCAATGGTAGCTTTGATCCCCATTTTCTCAAGAACCTTCGTTGCGTACTCCCTGTTGACAGACGTATCTTCCACGAGAAGAACATGGGAGCCCTGAAGAGAAGAAATTCTCTCTGCTGGCGAGAGGACAATATCTGCTGGCGGATTCAGGTCTGGTTCAAGGTCAAGCGTGAACCAAAAAGTCGATCCTCCGTGAAAATTATCTACCACACTAATTGTCCCGCCCATCATACGGGTTAGCCGAGCGCAAATGGCAAGGCCGAGGCCAGTTCCTCCGTATTTACTGGTTGTGCCAGTGTTCGCCTGAGTAAACTTTTTGAAAATCGCAGATTTTTTATTATCCGGAACGCCAATACCCGTATCTTCAACTTTGATGCAAAGAAGATGAGAATTTGGCACTTTTTCAACGTAGGCTTTAATGTGGCCTTTCTCGGTGAATTTCAGAGCGTTGCCAACGAGATTGTAGAGAATTTGGCGAACGCGCAGCGGATCTCCCTTGTAATGGCGCGGCAAGTCGGCCTGATATTCCATGATAAGTTTGATACCTTTGCTTTCGGCCCTCAAGGCAATATTGGCAAAAGTTTCTTCGAAAAGTGTGTACAAGTTAAAGGGAACTTTTTCTATCTCAAGATGGCCGGCCTCAATCTTTGATAGGTCAAGAATGTCGTTGATAAGCTCCATCATGTTTTCAGCCGACGTCATAAGCGACTTGAGATACTTTGTCTGAACGGGGTCGGGGTCTGAGTCGAGAAGAAGCTCGGTCATCCCAATAATCCCGTTCATCGGCGTTCTGATTTCATGACTCATATTGGCCAGAAAATCGCTCTTGGCGTTGCTGGCGGTTACGGCGTTTGCGTGTTCTTCAGAAAACCGCCGGATGAAAATCTGACTGACATAGCCGATAATCAGAAACAGCATGAAATAGGTTGCGCTTCTGAAATACCCAGCCTGCGTTTGCGAGAGGGTGTGGTGAGCCCCGATGAGGCTATGGATTGTTCTGACATCCTCCGAAACAGGAATCCGCGACAGGGATCTGATTTGTAGGGTCATTTTTTCCTGAAGAGAAGAAATATCCTCTTGTGCGGAGGACGGCGAGGAATGAATAGCTGTCGCCAACTTTACTTTCAAAGGAGCAAGGGCGGAGGTTCCTTCTTCAATAACAATCAGGTCAGTCTGATATTGTTCTATAGCGAATTTGAGATTCTGTTCCAGTTTTATTCTTTCGCTAAAAACGAAATTGAGTATGGAGAAGTATCTGCTGGGAGAGTTGTATAGTGCGGTGGTGTGTTCCCCTAAGCCTTTTGCTTTCTCTCTGATCTTGAAAAGTATCGCGTATTCGGGAGGTGACGAAAGCTCAGGGTCAGGAAAAAGATCAAACATCCGGCCATTCAACTTGCCGTGAAGTTCCGACAGTCCATAAACATCTTCGATCAATCGTTTATGTTGATTCTGTTGCAGGTCAAAAGATTGATGAAAAAAAATACCCGCCAAAATAAATAAGGCAGTGATAATTATCATTTGCGCAGGGCTAAAGCGCGGGACAATTGTTTTTCGGAAGAATCCCATTTTTCTAAAACCTCCTCCTGAATAAAGCCTATTCAGTTGAATAAATAGTTAACAGGCACTACTCAAGGGTGCAAGATGGGCGAAATTATAGCTAAGTTTATAATTATTTATACAATGGTCATCCCCGACAAGGGAAGCGAAGCTGACCGCAGGTCGGGGATCTGGTATGTGAGTGCAGCGAAGCTGCACAAGAT
>JAEUKO010000108.1:0-2559 GCA_016794285.1 Alphaproteobacteria bacterium
GGCTCACAAATACAGACCACTTGCATCATTTTTGGAGGGTTTATTCCAGCAAGCTGGACAAGCGCAAATTCTTTTGAATGGTGGACTCCCTTAACCCTCATTTCCTACAATTTTTTGCATGGAGGATGGTTCCATCTGATTATGAATGTCTTGATGATCGTAACCTTTGGAAGTGGCGTTGAGAGATGGATTGGACCCAAGAGATTCTTACAAATCTTGATTGGTTCTTCTTTGATTGCCGCCGCCACGCACCTAGCTTTCGCACCAACTTCACAAGAAATTGTTATCGGAGCTTCTGGCGGCATTAGCGGCCTGTTCGGAGCAATGTTGGTTCATTTGCAGCGCAGCAATGCGTTCAGACAGCATAAGACGTCTTTGGTTCCCACCGCCCTTGTCTGGATCGCCATTACCGCGCTGTTTGGCTATTTAGGGGCTCCGGATGGAAGCTCAGTCGCATGGGTTGCGCATATCGGTGGGTTTCTTGGTGGAATTGGCCTAACCTTGATGTTCCTCAAGCCCCCGCAGGCTTAAGCCACGAAGCAACCTCAGTAAGGGAAGTCTCCTCTGGGGGGCGATCTATCCAAACGAGCGAATTAAAAGCTCCTTCTGGTTCAACTACCGGAATCCAGGCAGGGAATTTTCGCCCAGTCTTAGAGCATACCCAAACCCCATCAGGCAAAGCGTGAGCAGCGCGGTCCATCCATTGGCGAACAACATCTGGTTTATTGGTTGTCTTTTCTTCAAGCAAAATCCATGTTTGATACACCGAGCGCGAAGGGCGAATTTTCTCGGCCTTCATTAAAGCTGAGCGTGCCTCTCCCCAGAGTCCTTCCTCAACCGCTACACGCGCCAAAGCCAGAACGGCTTCTAGATAATCTGGATGAAACTCCAAGATCCATTCAAACCAGCGATACCGCGTAGCTCCTTGGTTGGCCTTTGCCTCTGGGACAAGCAAATCCCAAATGGGTAAATACTCAGGATGGGGGCCAGCCTTCCACGCTTTTTTAATTAAGTACAATGCTCTGAATCGTGAGCCTTGATCCAGATAATGCCGAGCAAGCCGTGACACCGCAGGCACGAAAAAAGAGTCTTCTCGAACAGATTTCTTATAAAAATCAATAGCCTCTTCCAACCGTCCGGCCACGCGTGCCATATCCCCTAGAATAAGAAAGATGACTTTTCGATCTTTCCTTGCTTCCTCTTTGGAGATAATTCCCTTGGCACGAGCCCTCTCCAAAGTATGCAACGCATCGTTCCAAACATGATTTTTGATTTCAAGATCATAGACAGTTCTCAGCAACGCATCACTTCTTGGTTGGGACTTAACAGCTTCCCGCGCTAGAACCAAAGCTGCCGGAAAATCACCTTGCAGAATTGACTTTTGCATGAGCCCTTGCATTCCCAATAACGCCGTTTCAGCATTTCCCAACAAGGCGCGATAAGCCGTCATGGACTCATCCTCCCCCTTTGCCGCGTGGGCCTGTAGCAAAAGAGGAATGCCCGACTCTTCTGGAGGAAGAAGTTTTTGTGCTCTGTGTGCCAAATAATAAGAGTTCTTCTGATCGCCAGCCGCTGCCGCAACCATTGACCAAATCAAGGCCTGATACCCTTTGGTTCGGCGGCGATTCTGCCGATAACGAAAAAATTCGCGGGGCCATGACGTTATTCTAAAGGCAAGTCCCGAAACGGCAACAGTCAGCAAGAAGATGGCCAAGATGGCCACCAATAAAAACCCCAAATGACCAGTCAGAACATATTCTTTCCACTCAATACGCACCACGCCTGGTTGGGTTGCAAGAAACACGGCAACACCAATAACAACCAAGACCTTTAAGAAGTACCACAAAGAGCGGATCATCTTTTTTGTTTCCTCATGGTTGGTGATGTTGCTGCAAAATAATCATACCCGATTTGGGGTCTTGTACCACACCTTGCCCGGGGACCATGTTTTGGATCTGGTTCACAATCCCGCCAATCCCACTTGAATTAACAATATAAGGGGTTCCGCTTGATCCTCCCCCCATATATTTAAGCCTTTGCAAAACGCCTTGCCCCAACATCTGCTGAAGTTGGTTAGCCAACATAGTCACTTGAGCTTGTTCAAGAAACGGAGCGGCTTTTTCAGCCGCAGGGCCTTGTAACTGTTTAAGAATCTGCACCGCCCCTTCAATATCTCCTTGGTCCAATTTCTTCTGAGCCTCGGCCACTTTGATTTGCGTTTCAGTTCCGAGTACGGGAGTCCCTGATTTTTCAACCTTGAGCAGGTCGCCGAGCCGTGCAGTCGTTTTTTCTTTAAGAGAGACATCTTCACCCTTAAGCGAAGCCGCAACAATATCTCCGGTTAAAGAACGAAACTCTTTAGATAACCCGTTCGGAGTCAAAACGCCCTCTTTGGCCTTCGGAGCCAAACGGTCAATGGCTTTTATTAGCTCAGGATCATCTGTAGCAAGTGTAGCTTTGAGCAACATTAAATCTTGGTCAAACGAATCATTATCTCGCGCCAAGGACTCACGCAGTTGAGCAAGACCAACCAAAATAGCAGCTGCCTTCATATCTTCC
>JAEUKO010000109.1:0-1975 GCA_016794285.1 Alphaproteobacteria bacterium
AGCGCGGCCTGATTGGCAATGACATAGCCGAGCGTCCAGCCAGAGAGGCGGAGAACTTGACGCAGGGCCGGATGTTTCCAGTCAGGCAGAAAACGGAGCCGGAGGCCTGAGCGAAGAACGGCAGGGACCAAAATCAGGCTGCTGCAGGCAATCCCAGCCGTTGTTCCAAGTCCCAACAAAGCAAGAAAGGCCGGGTTCTGACTGGCTTCATTCAAGGTCAGCGTGTTTGGATACAAAAATCCGGCCCCAAGGAGAACGCCAATCACAATCACGTTGTTGAGCACAGGAGCATAGGCCGGAAGGGTGAATTTCTGGCGAGCGTTGAGAACAGCTGTGGCAAGAGAAATTGTTCCGTAGAAAAAAATCTGAGGCAGAAAATAGGCAACAAGAATTGTACCCGTCCTGTGAAAGAGGGCAGGTTCGTCAAGCCGCGCCTGTGAATACAAAGACATGATAAGGGGAGAGGCCAAAACCATCAAAGAGGTAAGAGCCAGAAGACAAAGTCCGGTGACACTGAGAACGGCACTAATCGCATCGTGATCGTCGTCTTTGATGGCGCGCACCATGATCGGCAAAAGTGTAGCCGAGAGAATGCCGCCCAGCATCAATTCATAGATGATATTTGGTGTGGTGTTGGCAGTGTTATAGACATCGCTCAATCCCGTTAGCCCAAAGACATAAGCCAACGTCAAAACCCTTAAAAAACCTGTTATCCGGCAGAGCAGGGTTCCGGTTGCCACAAGAATATTGGTTTTAAGCAGGCTTTGCGGAGCATCAGTCATGGAGCGGTTTTCAGCAAGGACTCAAGGTAATGGGTTTTGATTCCGAACAAAGATTTTGCCTCTTCTATTTTTTTGAGAAGGGAAGTTTTGTCTTTAGGTGGTTTGGATGATTTGATTCCAACAATCATGATATTCTTTGCGGTGTGGGCCCCTGAAACAAACTCAAAAATTCTGGTCTTGTAGCCAGAGTATTCGAGAAGAAGTGCCCGCAAAGAGTCGGTCAGCATTTCAGCTTCGCGCTCAAGAAAAATTCCATGCTGCAAAAGAAAGTCAAACTGAGAAGGAAGGCCATTCTTTTCCATGTCCTTACGGATTTGTTTATGACAGCAAGGGGCTACGACAATTAAATCCGCTCCGGCAGTTATTCCTTTATAGATGGCATCATCGGTTGCGGTGTCGCAAGCGTGCAGGGCAATTAAAATATTCGTGCCGCGACTATCAAAATCTTGAATTGTTCCTTGCGTGAAAGACAGATTTTCAAAACGGGAAGAGCGGGCTACAGAATTGCCAAGATCAACCATATCTTGCCGACCATCAACCCCGATGATCTCAGGCGTCATATTTAAGCTGGTTTTCAAATAGTCGGTTAGGGCAAACGTCAAATAACCTTTTCCTGCCCCCATATCCACGATCTTGTGAATATGGCCCTGCGGAACCTCTTTGAGCAAGGCAGAGAGAATTTCAATGTAATGGTTGATCTGTTTGTATTTGTCTTGCGATGATTGAATCACTTTTCCGCTGTGGTCCGTAATGCCAAGCAAGTGAAGATAGGTTTGGCCGTTTGGTTGAATGAGGCGTTGCTTCTTTCGGTCATGCTCTAAAGAAGGTTGTTCGGTCAAGCTCGGTGGAAGTTTTTTGATTTTCTGGTTTTGCAAAGTCAGATCAAAGCCCGTGGTCATCAAGGTAGCGATGTGGAACCCTGTTTGCAGAAGTTCATCAACCAGATCCACGCCATCTGCAGGAAAATAGTTTTTGACGACATCCCGCTTGCCGTAGCGGAATGTAAAGCTGAGTTTTTCTTCCCGTTTTATAATTGTTCGCTTCACAAAAACAGATTTGAGGTCAGGTTCTGGGCCCGTGTATTGATGCAAGGCAAGTTTTATAAAATCTCCCTCTTTCAGGCTGTTCGAAAGAGATAGAATAAAGTCTTCAAGGACGGTGTTTGACATGATTTGAACCTACGCAGCGTTTTT
>JAEUKO010000010.1:0-37850 GCA_016794285.1 Alphaproteobacteria bacterium
GCCGCTCACGGGATGTTGGTTTTGTCTCCTCGTGCTTTGGCTCGCCTTGCTAATTTTGTGCCGGATCGGCCTCTTCCTAAAATTTTCCGTCTAACCAAAAAAGGCAGTCTGCTTGAAGGTGTCTTTGTTGGAGAAACCATCAATACGCCCTCTATGCTGGCAGTTGAAGATTGCTTGGATGCGTTGAAATGGGTTGAAGCATTGGGTGGGTGGCGAGAAACGGCGCGGCGCAGCTCTGAAAACCTTGCTGTAATCGAAAAATGGGCGGCTCAAGCCTCGTGGGTCGATTTCCTGCCAGTGCGTCCTGAGATTCGTTCCCGCACCTCCATTTGTCTTAAAATTGTGGATCCGTGGTTTACGGCATTGGAAGAAGATGCCCGCAAAACCTTTGTCAAAACTATGACCGGATTGCTTGACAAAGAAAATGTGGCCAAAGATATTGCCAGTTATGTTACAGCCCCCGCTGGTTTGCGTATCTGGGGAGGGGCAACTGTTGAGGCGGAAGATTTGGTCCATCTCACTCCGTGGCTGGATTGGGCTTATGCTGCCACCAAACAGAATTTTGTTTAATTTACAGAACGCAAGACAAAAAACTTGCATTTTAAGAGTTGATTCAGGTAATCTCTGGGGAACAAAAACGAATTTGTCTGGAGGTGTGAAGTGAGTTATTTGGAAAAAACGCTTGTTGCCGCTGCGTTGGTGGGCGGTCTTGCGGCCCCGTTTGCTGCTGAAGCTGGTGGTGGATATTACCCTTACGGTGCTTATAATGCCCGTCACGGCCATCATGGTTATCATGGCCACCACGGTGGGCGAGATGGTAGTTATACGGCGGGGGTTGTCACGGGCGTTGTTGCGGGTGCTTTATTAGGTATTGAGCCGCCGCGTGCCTATTACCGTCCCGCTCCGGTTTATGTTGCACCTCGACCTGTCTATGTTCCGGCCCCAGCTGTTGTTTATCGTGAACCTGTCTATGTTCCGGCCCCAGCTGTTGTTTATCGTGAACCTCCTCGGCTAAGCATTTGTGATGAGTATAATCGCTGTGGTCCTGCCGATCGGGAAGTTCTTATTGAGCAGATGCGCTGTCAGGCCAGTCGTTTTGCCGCTCAATGCCCGAATGGTCAGCGTTTCGCTTTAGACGCGAACTGAAATCTTTTCTTTTGTTTCTGGGGAGGGGGCCTTCGTGGGTTCCCTCTCTTTTTATTAGACCCCCCGCATAATCCTAACTCTGGCGGACATCTGCAATATAGATAAATCCAAAATTATTTATACGTTGTCATCCAAGGCAAAGGAAGCAAAGCTGACCGCAGATCGGGGATCTGGTGGTGTGTTGAGTGCAGCGGGGCTGCACAAGATTCTGGATCCCGTGTGTGCCAGCGTCCTACGGATGCGGGGGCGGGATGACGAATAAGTAATTATAGGCTTAATTATAGGTCTATTTCAGTTTCTCACCGACTGCGATGTGGTGTCCGCTGAGGGCTTCCCCGAGTGTCATTTTCTTGCCGTTTTCAGGTTGCACCATACCAACGCGATAGAGGGTTCCATCTCTGCACAGAATATCTCCGTTTCTGGAGAGAAGGAGACCGGCTTCACCCTCATGGGTTTCTGGTGGAGAAGGTTGCGGCTTTCCCTCAAGAACTCTCAAACGTTTTCCTTTTTCGGTGAGGGTCAAGGCTCCTGGCCAAGGGTTGACGGCGCGGATGTGCCGGTCAATTTCATCGGCGGGTTTTTTCCAATCGATCCGTCCATCCTCTTTGTTCAGAAGCCCTGCATACGTTGCCAAAGAGTTATCCTGAAGTTCGGGATGAAAAACGTGTCCTTCATAGAGCCCTTCCAGAACGTCTTCGATCATAGCGGACCCCAAAGCAGAGAGTTCATCATGCAACGAGCTTGCTGTGGTTGTGGCATGGATTGGAACAACCCGTTTCAGAAGCATGGGGCCGGTATCGAGTCCTTCGTCCATTTGCATGATCGTCACGCCACTTTCGGGATCACCGTTTTGAATAGCGCGTTGAATGGGGGAAGCTCCGCGCCAGCGGGGAAGGAGGGAGGCATGAATATTCAAGCATCCGAATTTTGGCGCATCAAGAACAGCTTTGGGCAAGATAAGCCCATAGGCGGCGACAACTCCGACATCGGCTCCTAGGGCTACAAAATTTTCAATTGCGGCCAAGTCTTTTTTGAGGCTGGTTGGTGTAAAAACAGGAACCCCATGTTCTTGTGCTACGGTATGAATAGGAGAGAGGGAAACCGCTTGTCCGCGCCCTTTGGGCCGTGGGGGCTGGGTATAAACGGCAATAATCTCAAATTTGGGGTTTGCCAAAAGGTTACGCAAGGCCGGAACCGAAAATTCAGGCGTACCCATGAAGATGACTTTAAGGGGGCGCGGCATCGGGATTACAAAATTTCGTCTTCCCGACTGAGCTTCCGCACTTTTTTAAGGATCATGCTGCGCTTGAGCCGAGAGAGATAATCAATGAACAGAACCCCGTTCAAGTGGTCAATTTCATGCTGTACGCAGTGAGAAGCCAAATCATCTCCCACCCATTCACGGATTTGTCCGTCAAGGTCCACATAACGGACACGAACTTCTGCAGGGCGTTCTACTTCGGCAAATTGTTGGGGAATGGACAAACAGCCTTCTTCCATCACACTGTATTCTTCGGACTTCCAGATGATTTCAGGGTTTATCATGACGATGGCATTACGGCTGTGTTCATCCCGTCTGAATTCGGGATCCATGACAATCATGCGGTTGAGCCGATTGACTTGGTTGGCGGCAAGACCAATCCCCGGGGCATCATACATGGTTTCAATCATGTCGGCGGCCTGTTGCCGTACAGAGTCGGTGATGTTCTCAATGGGCTGGGCCACTTGCTTGAGAACGGGATCGGGAACAATGATAATCGGAAGTCTGGTCATGATATTTACCTAACTGATTTCCTCCCTCGTGGTCAAGAATGAGTTGATTTTAAGGGGATAATTTCTGCAGTTTCAGTAGGGACTCCATCTCCTTGCAGCTCTGGACTTGAGGGAATGCGAGGCGTTGGTTCAATTGCGAGAGCTTCGGGGATATCTTTACCACCCGTTGGAACCTGCAAATCTCTAAATTTTCGTAAGACGGGGAGAACCATTTGGTCCATTGACCCCACGGCCTTGTTATAGCCCTCAACCGCTCCGTTCAGGCTGCGTCCCAACTTACCCATATGGTCCCCGAAAATAGAAATTCGTCGATAAAGATCAGAGGCCAGAGTTGCTACTGTTCGCGCTTCATCGGCAATTTTCTGTTGTTGCCAGCCATACATAACCACGCGCAGCAAGCCCATGATTGTGGTCGGTGAAGCGAGGATGACGTTATAGCGCGAGGCTTCTTCTAAAAGGTTCTGGTCTTGTGAGACGGCCAAGGCATAGAGCCCTTCGGAGGGTAGAAACATAACGACAAATTCGGGGCTATCGAATTGCCGCCAGTAATCTTTCTGGCTGAGGGATTTCAGGTGATCTCGTACTTTCTGCCGGAACCCAACCAAGGTTTGTTCTTGAAGCTGCGGGTCGGTTTGATCGAGCATTTGCCAGTAAGGGTCCAGAGGCGTTTTGACATCAATAACGATCTGAATTCCGTTGGGGAGTGTGACGATGAAGTCAGGCTTGAGTGACGTTCCCTCCCCGTTTTGCACAGATTTTTGGGCTTTGTAGTGAAGGCCTTCAACAAAACCAACCATTTCAAAGGCGCGTTGGAGCTGCATCTCTCCCCAGCGTCCCCGCGCCGCCGGATTGCGGAGAGCTTGGACCAAATTTTGGGTTTGCTCGCGCAAAAATCGTTGATCGTCTGAAAAAGTTTTCAGTTGAGCTTCAAGTCCCGCACCAGTTTTACCAAGTCCCTCAATACGGGTCTCCATATCTTTGAGGGTCTTGCCAATCGGGTCCACCAGATCGGCAATGGATTTTTGCCGTCTCTCCAGATCAAACGACCCTTCCATCTGAGATTGCTTGAGTTTTTCTGCTGCAAGCTGCAAAAATTGCTCCTGAGAGTTACGCAAAGACTGCTGGGCCAAAGCTTCGAATGTCTGTCCCATCGTGTCTTGGGTTTGTTTGAGCCGAGCAAAACGAGGCAAAGCCCATACCGCAACGGCCAAAGCCCCTAAGGCTACGCCAGCCAGCAGAGAAAGCGGATCAATAGCCAAAGACGGGATCTGGTTCATAAACGGACCTCATTCTCGCAAAATTTTAGAATTGCCTCCTATTAAAGCACTCAGACGCTTTTCTGTCACCCCCGCCTGTGGTATTTCTTCGGAATGAGCTATTCCCAAAGAGGTAACGCCTTTTTATATGTTCTGATTGCCATCATCCTTTTTGCAGGACTGGCTTTCACGCTTTCGCGCTCAGGTTCCCAGAAAGACCCCATTGGGAGCTTAACTGAGGGTCGCGTGACGATTGATGCAAATAATATCATCGCTTATGCTGCCTCAGTTTCAAATATGATGTCCCAGCTTGATGTTGCAGGGGTTTCTCCAGATCAACTTGATTTCATCCTTCCCTCGGATGCTGCTTTCAATACACCGCCTTCCGACAAAAAACTCTTCCATCCTTCTGGCGGAGGGATGAATTATAAAGCTCTTCCATCTGAGGCAAGAGCTGATAACGGGGCGGGTTTGGCTTCTGGCTATTATGTGGGTCGGTTTAACAATGTGGAATGGACCCCAACAACGGCCAATGACGTTATCTTTGTCGCGCATGAGATCTCCCAGTCTGTCTGTAAAGCGATCAATACCAAAATCACCGGAAGCGATACAATTCCAGCTTTGGCAGGGGCAAGCAGCGAAGATCTTCTCGTTGATGATTCCCTCCACGGAGGAAGCAATGCCGACTTTATGGTGGTTAATTGTGCCGCTTGTGATGAAAAACCAGCTTTATGCGTTTCTTCGGGCGGAACCTATACGTTCTATAGCGTTCTTGTCGCCGATTAGAGAATTGTTCGATGAACCTTCTTTGAACTAAGCGACGATCTCAAGAATCATTTGCCGCAGTTCGTCCAGTCCCGTTTTTTCAAGGGCACTTACAGGAAAGACTTGGGGGTAGGCCGCCGGATGTTTTTTAAGTTCGGCTGTTGTCTCGGCAATGATTCGTTCAAGGTCAGCGGGTTTTGGCTCATCTGCCTTGGTCAGGATAATGCGGTAAGAAACAGCAGCGGCATCAAGCATCTTCATGGTTTCACGGTCTATGTCTTTGAGGCCATGACGTCCGTCTATCAACAGAAACACAACACGCAAAGAGGGGCGTCCGCGTAGGTAGTCAATAATCAACTGATCCCATTCACTCTTTTTTGCTTTAGAAACTTTGGCGTAGCCATAGCCTGGCATATCCACTAACCAGAAAGTTCCACCAACATCAAAAAAATTTAGTTGCTGTGTGCGCCCGGGCGTATGAGAGACATGGGCAATTTTTCGGTCCATGAGTGCATGAATCAGGGATGATTTGCCAACATTTGACCGACCTGCGAAAGAAATTTCTGGAACAGAAAATTCAGGGAGTTGTGAGAGGACTGCAACGCCCCAGCGAAAATCGCAGGGGCCTGAAAAAACTTGTCTTATTTCCCGTTTTGTCACTTCTTGCTATCGTCCTTTTGAGGCGCGTTATCAAATAGGGCTTCGACAACAGGTTCATTTTTTGTCTCGCTCTCACGATCTCGTTTGGCGCGTTCTTTGGCATCTTCAACAGCCTGTTCGTGGCTGCTGTGATGCTCGAGAGCTGCATCGGGAGAGAAAAGATAAACCGGAACTCCCATGGACCGCATAATGGCCATTTGTTGCAAAACCGAAAAGATGTTCGAAAAGGCCCAGTAAATCACTAGCCCCACAGGGAAGGATGAAAGGGTATAGGTCACAATCCATGGCATATAATTGGCAATATCCCGCTGGATTTGGTCTTGTGGAGGTGGGTTTAGTTGTTTCTGAATCAGCATCATGGCCAGCATGACCAACGACCATGGGCCAATATGAAGGAATTTCGGAACATCATACGGCAAAAGACCAAAGGCATTGAAGACCGATAAGCTATCCATTGCCGAGAGGTCATGAATCCAGCCGAAGAATGGAGCATGACGCATTTCAACAGCAATCGAGATCACCTTGTAAATGGCAAAAAAGACCGGAATCTGAAGCAGGAGAGGAAAGCACCCCGCCATTGGGTTTACTCTTTCTGTCTCGTATAATTTGATGAGTTCTTGCTGCATCCGAGGCTTATCGTTGCCATAGCGAATTTTTAACTCGGCCATTTGAGGGCCAACTTTGCGCAGCTTGGCAAAAGACCGATAGGAGGCACTGGCTAAAGGAAATACTAAGAATCTCACAACGAGGGTTAGCATCAAGATGGCAATGCCAAAATTATGTACCCAGCTGTTAAAAAGTGTCAAAAGGAAATAAAGTGGACGGGTTAAAAAATAAAGAACTCCAAAATCAACGGCTAAGTCAAAATGTTTGGCACCGGTTTTTTGCTCGTACATATCAAGAAGATCAACTTTTTTAACTCCAACAAAAATATTCGTTTTATTTTCAATGGTTTTTCCTTGTGCTATTTCAATTCCATCTCCCCGCACATCGACTTGGTATAAAGTTTTTGTTTCGTCTTTTGGATCTAAGAGAGCCCCAAAGCGGAAGGTATGATTTCCCGATTGGGTAGGCAAAATACCAGAAAACCAATATTTTTCTCCAAATCCAATCCAGCCTCTGCTTCCTTGAAATGTGATTTCTGGTCGGTCTTCGAAATCAGAATAGTCAATTTCGTGCATCTCATCGGCGATATAACCTTGCGGGCCTTCATAACCGACCCCCTGTCCATATCCTTCTGGAACACCTCTGCGTGCTAAGGCTCCGTAGGGGTAAAGCGTTATGGTTGTCTCTGAAGTATTTGTGACTTTTTGAGTAACTGTGAATAGATAATTGTCGTCAATTTCCAGCACGCGTTCAAAAATAAGTCCCGCGCCATTATTCCATTTAAGGGTTACAGGTGCGTTGGGAGCAAGAGTTTGGTTGCTTCCTTCAATTGTCCATACTGTCTCCGCATTAGGGACTAGTATTTTCTCATCGTCGGCAAGCCATCCGAGTTCGGTGTAATGAGCCGATTTTGTTCCACTCGGAGACATGAGAACGACATGATCTTTGCGATCAATTTTGTCGAAATAATTGTTTAAGGATAAATCGTCAATGCGATTTCCTTTGAGGGAGAACGACCCAGAGAGTTCAGGGTTTTTGATAGAGATTCGCTGGTCTGCTTGAAGCACTGTGGCCCGATCCAGTAACTTTTCTTCAATGACTGGTGCAGGGGCTTTTGCTGTGGGAGCTGGATGGGATGAGGCAGTTTGTTGGCTTGCCAAAATCTGAGCTTCTTTGGGTTTTATCACAAAGTGATCGAAAGCAAACCACACAGCGAGGGAGAGCACGACAAACAACAACATATTGCGCTTATCTTCGGGGTGCATTCCCCCTTTCTGCGAACCGGAATTCATAGGATCAAGACTCATTTTGGTGTTTTTCCTCAAGTGACGTTATGCGGGCTTGGTTATAGCGGAAGAGGGCTCTCCACGCAAACCGTTCTGGCACAGGATCACACCATGCCCCTTGAGAGAAAGGATGGCAACGCAGAATGCGCCAAAGTCCAAGGGTTGTCCCTTTCCAGAACCCGTGACGGTCCAAGGCTGTATGCATATAACAGGAACAGGTTGGGGTGAAGCGGCACTGGTTCCCCAGCCACGGGGAAAGGACTATCTGGTAAATCCGGATCAGACCTTTCAGTAATAAAACAGGCAGATTAGGCATTTGTACCTTCTTCGCTTGAGGGCGAGCATCGGAGGAGGTCCAGTTTTTTAAGACACCAAATCAAATCCTGCTGCAGGGCGGCAAAATCTCGTGTGTTGGTTTTGGTTCGTGCAATAATCATATAATCCTTGTCAAGTTGGGCATGGTTCGGCAGAATTTCAAGGGCCACAGCCTTAAGCCGTCTTCGCATCCGGTTGCGGTCAACTCCCAACTTTGCTGTTTTTTTTGAAGCCACGACACAAAAGGCAGGGGCGGTTGAATCTTGTCTGCTTTCGTTTTTATTACAAAAATGCTCAATGACTTGAACCGCCATGCCTTCGGCGACCCAGCGGGTTTTGGTTTTTCTGAGTAAATCAAAAGCCGCCTGCGATTTGAGGCGGCTAATGGCATTTATCTGTTTTTTCGTTGCAAACATATGGCTAAGCTTGAGGTCCCTTAAAACGAGGACCAAAGGACTCTAGGCCGAAAGAGTGCGGCGACCTTTGGCACGGCGACGGGACAAGACAGCCTGACCATCCGCTGTGGCCATACGAGACCGAAAGCCATGCCGACGTTTGCGAACCAAACAGCTAGGTTGAAAAGTACGTTTGCTCATCACAACACTCCAAATATATTCCTAAAATAATCGAATTCCGAAGCGACTATATAGAGAACCGCGCAGGGAGAGTCAATCAACTTATCCACATTTTGCAGAAAAATAGCAATATAGCCTGTTAACCAGAAAAAAACCTTTTCAAATTAGGGTGGTTGTCTTAGCCTAGTCCTTGGCTATAGAATAAGCCCAAAACGAAGGTTCTTTTATAAGATGTACGAAGATAATCATTGGAATCCTGTCACGGGAGAAGAGCTAGATGGCTTTTTGGCTCAAATCAACCCGATTGATGGAAAATATCAGGTTTCAAGCAACTCCACTGAGGTGGGGTGGCGGATGCTGCCTTTTTACGACCACGTTGTTCTGATTCGTTTGCGAGATCGGACGTGGGGGAAGCAGAAACTGACCATCTATTACCTGACGGATCAGGGGACGTTGTTTCGTCTTAATGGGACCTCTCCTCCTATCCATGAAGTCAATGCCAAGGCACCCGTACGGATTACGGATCAGAATGTTTTGGAATACCTTCGCTTTTTCTGCTTTTTTGTACGCGGGGAGGAAGGTCCTTTCCTAATTGCCGAAAGCATGGATGATCCTTATATTCCGACCAATCTTGATCCCAAGACACGGACGGTGATTGAAGGGACGGTTCGCGGAGCCAGTTACGAGGGCCGCAACGAGCAAGGGCATTTCATGTGCGATGCAGTGGTTTTCTACTCCAACGCCTTGTTTATTGCTAATTTTGCGGTTCAACCTTCGGGCATGATTGAAATGCTCAACGACGAGCCTATTGCTGCCGATTTGCCGGTTAAGGTGGATGCTCCAGTTAGCTAAAACTAAATAAACTTAAACTTTTAGCTTGCAGCCATCTCAAGAGATAGGCTGCAGGCTTCTTGTGGGACAGGTCCATGGGAGACAGAATTTTAAGTTTGTTCCAGTAATGGCTTCAAGGAGTTCGTTTGCTGTTATCCCGACAGGATCACCAGAAACTGTTTCCGTACCGTTTTCAGCGAAATAAACTTGCTGCAATTTAAGAGAGCCTAACACACGAGAAACCTTGAAGAGTGGGGCATCTTCTTCATCAGATACGACAAAACAGGAGCCGCTTAGGACTTTTCCTAATTCCCCATTAACATGGTATTCTCTCTCGGGTTTCAGATTTTTTGTGTGAATGGCTAGGAGAAATGCTTCGGCGGATAAGTCAGAGGGATGAAATGATCCATCGTCTCGCTCCTCGCAAAGAACTGAGGATTTCCTTTGGTAGTTTTTGTCTCCAATCGAAAACGGATCTCCGTGCATAATATACGAAAAAAGGTCAGGAATCGTGGGTGATTGATGATTTTCGACAAATGCTTCTTGTAAGCTCATTCTGCGTTTCTTTCCTCTTACATAATTTTCATATGGGAAATATTTTTATCAGAAAGTACTCTTCTTGTCTATATTTTAGTCATAATAAAAATAAGAGCGGAAAGACTGAGAGGAAAAAATTGCCAGTTGGTCTATAAGCCGGATTCTGTACCCTTGCGGGCGATGACCATTCCTCTGGGACAAATGTTTCCATTTGCCTCTAGCGACCAACCCGAACCGCAGATCTGGAAATCGATACAGCGCGATCCCTATTTGGTCTTGCTTCCGGTGGGGTTTGCCATACCTGTCTGTTACCAGACGAGTGGTGCGCTCTTACCGCACCGTTTCATCCTTACCGAAGCCCGAAGGTTCGGCGGTTTGTTTTCTGTTGCACTTTCCGTCAGGTTACCCTGCCCGGGGATTACCCGGCACCGTATTTCCGTGAAGTCCGGACTTTCCTCCCCTGCCAACTAAGGCAAGGGCGGCCATCCGACCAACTGGCGCAGGCAGTATGGCTGCAGAGCTAAGAGAAAGTCAAGCTTTTGACTGACGAAAGAGTGAAGCAAAGGCTGCGCAGGTTTCAAGATCTGGTTTTCCTACCCGTTCTGGAGAAGAAAAGATGTGTGGCAGGAAGTGACGTTGAAAGGCTGTGATAAGGGTTGTTTCGTCAATGCGGCTATCATAGCCGTCATGGTGCAGAGATTTGATGAACAAATCATGGTCCTTAAGGAGCCGTGATCCAACATCTTTGTCTTCGATCATAATGCGTGGGAAGAGTCCTATTCCCTTTACGGCTAGGTATGACCATGGAAATTTCTCGCCCGGGTCCAGTTTGCGCTGAGGGGCAACGTCAGAGTGAGCAAGAATGCCGATGTTTGGAATTGTCCATCGGCGGCGTATATCTTCGATCAAGTTGATAAGTGAGTCTATTTGTTCGGTGCGGTAGTCCTCCAAGTCATATTCATGCCCGCTGTTCCAGATTTCGATCCCGATGGATAATCCGTTAATGTCTTCCTGTCCTTGCCACATCGAAGCTCCGGCGTGCCATGCCCTTTTGTCTTCTTCAACAAATTTGGTCACTTTTCCTACCCCGTCGATCAGGTAATGTGGCGCGATCCGCCCCACAGTATCAGTTGGAGATTTATCAAGAAAACGAGATTTTGCCTCTTCGGCTGTCTTGGTTCCAGTATAATGCAATATAATGAGCGAAGGGAGGCAGCCAGCGGGACGATCGTTAAAGTTGGAAGACGGACAGGATGTAATGTTCATTTCAGTTTTAACCTTTTCATGATAGAAGGGCATCATTCTATCAGGAGACGTTTTTCATGCCAAGTTTCCATGTCCGTCTTACGCCCCATGCTGCACACAATGCAGTTATTGGGTGGGCTCAAGATGAGACGGGGACAGCTTACCTCAAGGTCTGTGTCACGGCTGTTCCTGAAAAAGGAAAAGCCAACGAAGCTCTCATAAAACTGTTGGCAAAAGAATGGGGAATCCCTAAGTCCGCTTTCTCGATTCTTAGAGGTGAAACCGACCGTCACAAGGTTTTGTCGGTCGATCACGAAGGAGCTCTGCCGTTTTTAGTTCCACCCTAAGGCCCGCAAGACTACGTGGACTAAAGCCATGGCGTAGTAGCCGCCCAGTTGGTAAGACGCGTCAATGGCCACTGCTCCGAAAGGATAACCAGTGTACAGTGATGCCATGACAATTGGCGGCATGGCAAATGCAACCCACAACAAACAGGAAATTAAGAAAATTTCAGTTGGCCCGTTGATATTCATGTACATCAACATGAAGGTAAAAAACATCGAGGTTAAAAACCACAGAGGAAAAGACAGAATGAAGGGTGTTGCGTGCAGGCGGACATCCTCAAGTGTCTTGCCCCGTGCTTCAACCCACTTGCTTCCCAAGACTTGAGGGTGGTACCAAATAAGGCCAAGCAGGAATGCGGCAATCGCACTTAAGAATGATGGCAATAACCAGAGAGTGATCATTTGTTGCAAGCTGTGTGGATCCATAAGGCTTTCCTTCCCATTTGTAAAAGTTAAGCTGCACTCCGAATAGCCATAAGCTGTTTAATTTCTGAAATAGCTTTTGCTGGATTCAATCCCTTAGGACACGTCCGCGTGCAGTTCATAATCACATGACAACGAAAGAGCCTAAAGGGGTCTTCCAGTTGATCAAGTCTTTCTCCTGTTGCTTCATCCCGCGTATCGGCAATCCAGCGATAGGCTTGAAGTAGAACCGATGGACCTAAGAAACGGTCACCATTCCACCAGTAACTAGGGCAAGATGTCGAGCAGCAGAAACACAAAATACAAGCTGCTGGACCTTTACCATCTGTGCCGTTGAGCAGATCTGCCTCTTCTGGGCTTTGCAATCTTTCCCGTGCAGGAGCTGGAGAGTCTGTTTTCATCCACGGCTCAATCGAGGCGTATTGAGCCGTTAAGTGGGTAATGTCAGGGACTAGGTCTTTGATAACGGGAAGGTGTGGCAGCGGGGTAATTTTGACATCACCCTTGATGTCTTCGATCGGTTTGAGACAAGCGAGGGTGTTGGACCCGTCGATATTCATGGCACACGAACCGCAAATCCCTTCGCGACAAGAGCGGCGAAAGGTTAGAGAGCTGTCCACTTTGTTTTTAATCAAAAGAATGGCATCAAGAACCATCGGCCCGCATTTATCAAGGTCAATGGTATAGGAATCAAGGCGAGGGTTATCTCCTGAATCCGGATCAAAGCGGTAAATGCGGAACGTCTTGGTGTTCTTTGCCCCTTGGGACGCATCAACCGTTTTGCCGGATTTGACTACAGAATTTTTGGGAAGGGTGAATTCGGTCATTTTCGTGAATCTCTTAAAAACAGAACTCTAGGATACCGTGTTGACGGGAGCTTGTGAAGCGGTTTTCCTTGCCTTGAAAGAGGTCCGATTCTTGAGTCTAGCCTAAAGTTCATTTCTATCGGGTTAAGAATGCAAAATCTCCACACAACTTAAACTCTATGTAAATTTTATCCTTGCGAAAGGGATCGTTTTATTTCTATTGTTTTGAAATAAAATGGCAAAACAATAGAAATAGAGAGAGTAAAATATGTCTATCGTAGCACAAGAAGAAACAATCGAAGTTATCTTAGCGTCTCAAGAGGCTCTTATCGAAAGATTGCAGGGCCTCGTTACTGTTTTCCAAGAAGCAGCAGCAACGGCCAGAGGTGGAGAAAGTATTGAAACCGTTTTACGGGAGCATTTTTCTGATGTTCTTGACGGTACGTCGAACCTATTGACCTACGATATGAGGTTCAGACCGACGCTAGGAGAATCTGCAGCGGCTGGGGCCATGCTTTTGGCGGCGGCGAGAGCTCTATGCGCTGTAATTGGTGAACCTGCTCCCCATCAATAAACTCCAGAAACAGGCTCTTTAAGCGGCTTTGGACATTTTGAAGGCTTTGTGTTTTTTGATTTCTTGGACCAAGCTTTGAATTTCCTGCGAAGCCATTCCGCGAGGGTCGTATTCTACAACGCCCATGCCATGCATGATCGAGGAGGCGAACGCCACGCGGTTTCCAAGGGCTTGCCGTGAGACCTGAATATTCATACGGTCCAGCCTGTCCATAATCGTGCCGTTCAGATTTGATTTTGGCGGAACCCGATTCAGCACAATCATCAAGGGCCGTTTTTCCTGCATAACCAGCTGTAAAGTTGGCCCAGAGGCCCAGATATCCAAAGGGGATGGTTGAATAGGAATGACCACAAGATCAGCTTGGCGAATGGCAATCGAGGATTCGCTTTCGGCGTGTGGAGGTGTGTCGATAAACACATAATCGTAGTCTTTGACGATTTGCGGCAGTTCGCGCATCATTTTCCAGCCTTGCAATTGCATATGCTGAATTTTGTTGAGTCGCCCCATCGTATCTTGCCGAGTTTTGTACCAATCAGACAAAGATCCCTGCGGATCTACGTCCAAGGTCATGACTTTGGCTCCGATTCCTGAGAATCCAGCAGCAAGTTGGGATGTGAGCGTTGTTTTGCCGGCTCCCCCTTTATGTTGGGCTACCGTGATAATTTTTCCGACCATGTTGTCCTCTTAATAGAACCAGTTCTATCCGATAATGGGGGCTTTTGACAAGGTTTTAGCAACAAAGAGTTGCGGAATCTGTAAAAATTGTCTAATTCCCTGCCCTATGACCCGAATTTTAGCCCCCACCAAAGATAATATTGAGGTCGCGGCCCATGCTATTCTAGATGGCCAATTGGTGGCTTTTCCAACAGAAACCGTTTATGGGCTTGGTGCGAATGCACTGGATGGGCAGGCGGTTGCCAGAATTTTTGCTGCCAAAGGCCGACCTAGTTTTAATCCTTTGATTTCTCATGCTTCAGACATGGCGATGCTTGCTCCTCACGTTGGATTTGATGAACGGGCGCGACAATTAGCGGCCCATTTCTGGCCCGGGCCACTAACTCTCATTCTCCCCAGAACCAGCTCATCAACTCTAAGTGAGTTGGTTTCGGCGGGTCTTCCAACTGCGGCTGTGCGTATTCCTGACCACCCTGTTGCGCTTGATTTGATCCGTGCAGCAGGCGTTCCAATTGCGGCACCCAGTGCCAACCGATCTGGAACCTTGAGCCCGACCTCTCCTCACTATGTTGCTGAGAGTCTAGGCGAGGCCGTCGATATTATCCTTGCCGGAGGGCCTTCAAAGGTTGGACTTGAATCAACTGTGGTTGATTTATCAGGACCAGAAACGCTAGTTTTGCGCCCGGGAGCGATTACTGCCGAAGATATTGGTGAGGTTTTGGGGTGCCTTGTTTCCTACCACACCGAAACAGCAATAGAGTTGCCGCGTTCTCCCGGGCAACTTTTGCGCCACTACACCCCTGCGCGGCCAGTTCGCTTGCGGGCTGTTGATGTCGAGCGCGGGGAGGCTTTGCTGGCGTTTGGTTCCACAAAGTTTATGGGGATTCGTGGGGGCGGAAAACTATCTGACTTGCCGCAGGGTTCAATCAAAAACCTCAGCGAAAGTGGAGATTTGTTTGAGGCTGCGGCTAATTTATTTGCCTATTTGCACGCCCTTGACACACCAGAGCACAGCCGGATTGCTGTCATGGACATTCCGCGCACCGGAATTGGCTTTGCCATTAATGATCGCCTGACCCGCGCTGCCGGAGAGTAGGCCTTCTGGTTATGGCTAGATTAGGCGGCGCGAGGATAACTCGCCCTTGATATAGGCGTAGTAAATGGGGGCCGCAACGATCCCCGCCAATCCGAAGGCCGATTCCATGACGAGCATAGCAATCAGTAACTCCCATGCCCTTGCTTCGATCTGTGAGCCTATAATGCGAGCATTCACAAAGTATTCAAGTTTGTGAATAACGACTAGGTAGATGAGTGAGACGACAGCGGCAATTGGGGATACGCTCAGCGCGATCAGAAAAATAACCGAATTAGAGATCAGATTGCCAATGACGGGTAACAATCCGGCAACAAAAGTTACAGCGATCATGACCTTTGTCAGAGGGAGTGGGTGACCAAGAAGAGGCATAACCAAGACCAGAAAAATTCCGGTTAGAACGGTATTGAGTGCAGAAATACGGACTTGGGAAAAAACAATGCGGCGGAAAGCTTGACTAATTTGTTCGATGCGTTCTCCTAGGGCTTGGGCAAAAATCCCCCGTTCTCCACGTATTTCGTGATGCAAAGCAACCATTCCACCGATAATCATGCCAATAATGACGTGGATGAGGAAGATACCAATATCGCCTCCGATAACACTCAGATTTCCTGCGTTTTTACGCAGCCACTCGGAAGAAGCTGTTTGTACTTCGTTCATGTTTGATGGGATATATTCTTGAACCCACAAGGGCAGATAATTTTTTCCAGTGTCCACTACATCTGCCATTTTTTGCAGCAAGACAACAAGGCTTTCTGGACCATCTGTTACATAGGAGGCCAGCATGATAACCAAAAGCGAGATTGAGAACACAACCACAACTGAGACGAGGAAGAGTAAGAACATTCGGCCAATATTTCGTCTTATGCCATAACGTGCGAGAGATTCGGCTCCGAAATCAACCAGTTGATAAACCAAAAGTCCTGCAAGTAGTGCAGGAAGCAGGCCGAGCATCAAGACAGCGGTTAATCCGAGCAGGGCGAATCCAAACGAGATGAAATAGAGTTTTGATAAATCGGCCATTACTGCCTTCTTTTTCGCTATTTTAGACAATGTAGTCTTTCTTGTAACTCTTCTTGCGTGTGTCTAAAAGCATATTTGGGAAAGTTACACGAAAAACAGGCTTTTTTTATACTCAGACTGGGGTATAAGTTTTCCTATGAAAACGGCTTCTTCTCTTATTGCTTCACTTTCGGGACCCCTAATCGGAACGGCACGCATTCCCGGGGATAAATCTATTTCTCACCGCGCCTTGATGTTTGGGGGACTTGCGGAAGGGGAAACCCTAATTAGTGGGTTGCTGGAGGGCGAAGACGTTTTTAACACTGCCAATGCAATGCGTGCGCTGGGGGCAAGGCTCTACAAGGGAGATGAGGGGTTGTGGCACTGCCACGGTCGTGGACTGGGTGGACTGCAAGAGCCTAAAGATGTCTTGAATATGGGCAATAGCGGCACGTCAACGCGGCTCTTGATGGGGCTGGTTGCTTCTCATCCGATCACTGCGTGCTTTAGCGGGGATGCTTCTTTGGTTAAACGTCCCATGGGACGGGTTATTACACCGCTGGAAATGATGGGGGCTCAGTTTCTTTCTCGCGCTGGTGGGTTGTTGCCTCTTGCCATGAAGGGAACGGGGGAAGCGAAGGCTATTACCTATCGTCTTCCGGTCGCCTCAGCTCAAGTTAAGTCGGCTATTTTGCTTGCAGGGCTGAATGCCCACGGAACAACTACAGTGATTGAAACGCACCCTACCCGCGATCACTCCGAAAATATGCTGCGTCACTTTGGGGTATCTGTGACAACGTCTGAAATAGAAGACGGGGCGGAATCCATCAGTGTAACAGGGGGAGGGCGGTTGCTGGGTTGCTCGGTGGATGTTCCCGGGGACCCTAGTTCAGCGGCATTTCTTGTGGTAGCAGCATTGCTGCATGAGGGTTCACAAATAACCTTGCCACGGATTGGTCAAAACCCTAGGCGGACGGGCCTTTATCAAACCTTGCTTGAAATGGGGGCAGATATTCGCGTGGAGCGTCCGCAGCAAGAAGTGGGTGAGCAGATTGCAACATTGGTGGTGCACGGAACCGGACCACTAAAGGGTGTTGATGTTCCTCCCGAGCGCGTGCCGAGTATGATTGATGAGTTTCCTATTTTGGCAGTTGCTGCATCTTGTGCGGTGGGGACAACGCGCATGAGTGGACTCGCAGAGCTGCGAGTCAAAGAAAGCGATAGATTAGCGGTAGTAGCAAAAGGGCTTGTTGCTTGTGGTGTCCAGCTGGAAATGGGCGATGACTGGTTGACGATTCATGGGAATGGGATTCCTCCTAAGGGAGGAGCTATGATTGAAACAGCTCTTGATCACCGCATTGCTATGAGCTTCTTGGTGTTGGGAACGGTTACACAAGAGCCTGTTTCGATTGATGATAGTTCTCCTATCTCTACCAGCTTCCCAAGCTTTGTGGATATGCTGTGTGACTTGGGGGCCAATATTGCTGCCAAGGAAATTACTCTGGGAGATGACTGAGCATGGAAAATATTATCATTGCTATTGATGGGCCTGCGGCGAGCGGTAAGGGAACAATTGCCAGACGGTTGGCAGAAGCTCTTCATTTGGCTTACCTTGATACTGGCACGATTTATCGAGCGGTTGCTAAACGGATTCTTGATTTGGGGCGTGATCCTGATGATCCGGAAGCGGGTGTGGAGGCAGCCTTCTTTTTGCGTGAGAATTTTAGTTGGGATCTTTTGGAAGATTCCGCGCTTCGGACGGAAGAAGTTTCGGCAGCAACCTCAAAATCTAGTCGGTTTCCGCCAGTGCGGGACATCTTGCTTGACCTTCAGCGAAACTTTGCCAATCATCCCCCGATTCGGGCCCACCAACGCCCCTATAACGGGACGGTTCTTGATGGGCGGGATATTGGCACAGTGGTTTGTCCAAGCGCATCTGCTAAGCTTTTCATCACCGCAAAGGTTGATGTTCGGGCAGAGCGGCGAACCAAAGAGCTCCAAGCGCAGGGAGTTGCTGCTGATTATAAAACGGTCTTACAAGATATGATGGAACGCGATGCTCGAGATACTGGCCGGAGTGTTTCACCAACTATTCCTGCAGCGGACGCGATTATTCTTGATACATCAACCCTTTCTCCTGACGTAGCGTTTGACCAGGCTTTGGCGGCTGTTCGCGAACGTTTGGCGTAATGTTTTTCTTTATCGTTTTGCAGCAAAAAAAGATTTGAGCAGAGCGGTGCTTTCTTCAGCTAGAATAGAGCTTTTTACTTGGGGTTTGTGGTGAAGTTGGCTGTGGGTGTAGAGTTTGGGGCCATGCAGCACCCCTCCGCTTTTGGGGTCTTCTGCTCCGATAATCAGGCGGCGAATTCTGGCGTAACTAATGGCCGCCGCACACATTGGGCAAGGTTCGAGCGTGACGTATAAATCGTATTCTGGAAGTCGCTGAACTCCAAATTTGGCACAGAGTTCGCGAATAACAAGAATTTCAGCGTGGGCCGTAGGGTCGCTTTGTTCAATGCTGCGGTTTCCTTGCCGCGAAACTGTTTCGCCGCTTCGGCTGTCAACCAAGATAGCCCCGATCGGGACTTCGTCCCGCAGGAAGGCTGAACGTGCCTCTTCCAGTGCGGCTTCCATTCTTGTATGGTCTAGGTCATCATCACGCATAAGAGTTTGTACCTGTCATGAATGAAAAAAGCAAAAAACCTGTTAAAAAAGTTAATTCCCCTGTTGTAGAAAGCGATCCAGAACGGGGAGAGAGGATTGCCAAAGTTATGGCTCGCCTTGGGCTATGTTCTCGCCGTGATGCTGAAAAGATGATTGCTGAGCGGCGTGTGACGTTGAACGGAGAAACAGTGACAACTCCTGCAACTTTTGTTCAACCAAGCGACAAAATTGGAGTTGATGGGCAATCTGCGGGGAAGCGGGAGCCTTTGAGGCTTTTTTTGTACCATAAACCTCCCGGGTTGATTACTTCGGCCAAAGATCCTGAAGGGCGACCCACGGTTTTTGATACTTTGCCAAAAACGTTGCCGCGATTGATTAGCGTCGGACGATTGGACTTAAACACCGAAGGGTTGCTTTTGCTGACCAATGATGGCGGATTATCACGTGCTCTCGAACTGCCATCAAGCGGATTGATGCGGACATACCGCGTTCGCGTACATGGACGCATACATCCAGAACGGCTTGAAAAACTTAAGGAAGGGCTCGTGTGGAAAGGTGTTCGTTATGGATCTATTACCGCGACAACCGAGGGTGTGAGCGAGGGAACCAATACATGGCTGCGCATGTCGCTTAGCGAGGGGAAAAACCGAGAAATTCGCAACGTGATGGAAGCTCTTAATCTGCAAGTGAATCGGCTGATACGGCTTTCCTACGGGCCGTTCGAATTGGGGCCACTCAAGCGTGGTGATCTGGTTGAGATCAAGTCAAAAGCCATTAAAGACCTTTTGAAAGAGTATTTGCCAGAAGAAATTTTGGCGCGGTTGTTCTGATGATGCGGATTGTTGCAGGTTCCCATCGGGGAAGGGTCTTGAAAACACCTGAAGGGCAGGAAATTCGTCCAACATCAGATAAAGTTCGCCAAGCTATTTTCAATGTTCTTTCCAGTCATTGCGGGATTAATGGGTTGCGTGTGCTGGATTTATTTTGTGGAACAGGGGCGTTGGGCCTTGAGGCTCTTTCGCAGGGGGCTGCTGATTGCACGTTTCTTGATATCTCTCCTGTTTCTCTTGCGTTGGCCAAAGAAAACGCAAAAAATCTGGGGCTACTGGAACGGTGTACGTTTCTTCAGCGGGACGCTGTTAAGATAGGCGTACGCCCAGATTCTCTTCTTCCTTTTGATCTGGTTTTTTTAGATGCCCCCTATCACAAGAATCTATCTGAACCATGTTTTCGTGAGTTAATAGAAGGGAATTGGCTAAAAAATGGGGCCATTATGGTCGTTGAGACCGAAAAAGAAGAAGTTCTATCCGGTATTTCAGGGAAAATATGGACAGAAAAGGTCTATGGGCTCACAAAAGTGACGTTTATATCTTATAATTTGCTAGAAACTATTGTTTCTTAGCCTGTAATTTGATGTTTACCTTGATAAGTGGGCTAACGGAGTCCCCTTCTCCCGCCTTGTCTGATTCTTCCCCAATGCCATATTCTGAGCGGGACAAGTCGGTTGTGCTGGTCATGACGGCGGTATTTCCGTCAATCTTGAGTTCAAATGGCAGGCTGAGTGGGCGCTTGATCCCGTGAAGCGTTAAGGTTCCATGAGCCGTGTAATGGTTGTTTTTTCCTGCCTCAAATTGTGTTGCTGAAAAAACAGCTTCCGGGAAGCGGGCGGCATCAAGCCATCCTCCACCGCGCATCGCTCCGTCATAGGTCTTGTCTCCTATAGCGGCAGATCCTGTATCAATACGGACTGTGACGCTCGATTGTGCCAAGCTGTCTGGGGAAAAGACTATGTTGGCAGTCCATTTATGGAAAATACCAGAGAAGTCTCCGATCTCAGGGCCGCTTCCGCTAAAACGAATTTCACTATTTTCTGCAAGAACCTCCCAGCTTGGCGAAGACGCAAAGGCCGATAGCGGTAAAAGAAAAAACAGGCAAAGAAACAAGGTGAGTAAAGTTCGCACCGAATCCTCCCCTATTTCTTAAGGGGTTTAAGAATCGGAATCATACGGGTTAGAACGTCGTCTCTTTCAATAAAATGATGTTTGAGGGCAGCCGCAGCGTGAAGGACAACAAGTCCAACTAGCCCCCATGCGATGGTCTCGTGAACTTCTTCGAAACCCTCAGATAGCTCTGCTTTGTTTTCTAGCGAGGAAAGAATGGGCAAGTGGGGAATTTCAAACAGCCCAAACCAAACGGATGGGATCCCGTAAGGAGAGGACGATACAATGGCCCAGCCGCTGAAAGGGACGGCGAACATCAAAAAATACAAAAGGGCATGAGTCAGTTTAGAAATTTTGATTTCAATTGGCTTCATTCCAGCAGGGAGTTCAGGAACGGGGTGTGTAAATCTCCAAAATAGGCGCATGATAAGAAGGGCCAAGACGCTGAACCCCAAAGATTTATGAAACTGGAAGGCGGCTATACGGGCTTCGCGTGGGAGGATGTCTTCTTCTCCCATGACCAACCCAATTACCACGGCAAGAAAAATCAAAAAGGCCATTGCCCAATGAAGAAAAATGGCGGTTCTGGTGTAAGAATTGGTCATGAGGCCTCTCACTTGGTTGGGAACATTCTCACCGTAAGATGGGCCTTCTCGAGCAAAAAGTAAACGGGTCAGAAAATTTTCACAAACCGAAATTTGTTGAGCGGGTCCCTCTGGCTCAGTGGTTGATATTGGAGTAAAGTCTTCTCATGAGAACACTCTATCACCTCTGGCTACATCCTTTCTCTCGCAAGGTCCGTATGGTCCTTAGCGAGAAGGGATTGGAATTTGACCTGATTATCGAGAAAATATGGGAACGCCGGACAGAGTTTTTGGCCCTGAATCCGGCTGGGGACGTGCCAGTCTTGGTTGAACCAGACGGGACTACTTTGGCCAATAGCTGGGTAATTTGTGAATATTTGGACGAGGTTTATCGTGCGGTTGACCTGCTTGGTCCTGACCCGATTCAGCGTGCAGAAACCCGCCGATTGGTCAGTTGGTTTGATGTTAAGTTTAATCGCGAAGTCACAGATAATCTGGTGGGGGAGAAAATCATGAAACGCTTCCTTAAACTGGGTGAACCTCATGCTCCTTCTATTCGGGCTGGACACGCCAATATTCACTACCACCTTGATTACATTGGGTTTCTAACTGAAAAAAGAAACTGGCTGGCTGGAGATCTGTTTTCCTTAGCAGATATTGCGGCGGCGAGTCATCTTTCGGCCGTTGATTATAACGGTGATGTTCCTTGGGATGAGCATCAAGCCGCGCGGGATTGGTACTCCAGAATTAAATCTCGTCCAAGTTTCAGGGCATTGTTGGAAGACCGCATTCCCGGGTTTATTCCTGCCGCCCATTACGAAAATGTAGATTTTTAGAAGAAAATCTGGCTAATATGCCAAGAAGGCCCTCGAAGCTGTTTCGAACGCCCCCTTTTTGAAGAGGGGGGAGAGGGCTGGTCTTCCAAATATTGACAAGTTGGGCAATGACAGACAAAAAACTATTCTGCTTTGGGTATGGTTACACATCGGACTTTCTAGGTCGCGAGATCGAGGGCTTGTCTGGCTGGAAGGTTTCAGGAACTACCCGTGATATGGCCAAGCGGGCTTCTTTGCGTGCACGCGGGGTTGATGCCCATATTTTTAGTATTGATAAACCTTTGGGAGATCCGCTGCAGATGATGGCAGAGGCAACCCATGTCCTCATTTCTACTCCTCCCGATCAGGAAGGAGATATGGTTTTTCGCTACCACGCGGAAGATATATTAGCATTGCCGAAACTGGAATGGGTTGGGTATCTCTCGACAACCGGAGTTTATGGAGACCGTGACGGGGCATGGGTTGACGAAAAATCGGAAATTCGTCCTTCAACGATCCGAGGAACACGGAGGGCTATGGCAGAAAAACAGTGGCTTTCCTTGTTCAAATCTGCGGGACTTCCCATTCATATTTTTCGTCTTGCGGGTATTTACGGTCCCGGGCGCAGTGCGATTGATTCGGTGCGGGCCGGCATTGCACGGCGAATCAATAAGCCCGGGCACGCGTTTTCCCGAGTTTACGTTGACGATATTGTGCAGACAATCCTAGCTTCTTTTGCAAAGCCTCGTTCTGGGGCTATCTATAATGTGGCAGATGACGAAGCGGCCTCCAGCCATGAGGTCATTGCGTATGCTGCTCGCTTGCTAGGGCGTGAGCCCCCACCAATGATCCGTTTTGAGGATGCTAATTTAGCTCCGATCACTCTGAGCTTCTACTCGGATAACAAAAGGATCAAGAACGATTTGATTAAATCAGAATTGGGGGTTTCTTTGAAATGCCCCAATTATCGCGTTGGTCTTGAAGCTTGTTTGGAAGCGGAAAAGTTTTATACAACGCGGGGAGAAAGACCCCCGTGGGCTTCTGAAGTGGCTGGTTCTTCTGGTATTATTTAGGTTGCCTCTGGTGAGTCTAGTTTTCTGTTGCCCAGAAGGTATAGGTTAAAACTAGAAACCCAAACAAAATCCGGTACCACGCAAAGATCCCAAATCCTCGGGAACCAACAAATTCCACAAACCAGCGCACGACCAACAAGGCTACGACAAACGAACTGACAAAACCTGTGGCAATTAGGGCAAGGTGGTCAAAGGTCAGGCTGTGATGGTTTTTGTACAAATCCAGAGTTGAGGCTCCGATCATGGTTGGGATAGCGAGAAAAAATGAAAACTCAGCAGCTGTTTTGCGGTTCACTCCCACTAATAACGCCCCAATAATTGTGGCTCCAGAGCGTGAAACCCCGGGAATCATCGCAAGGCATTGGGCCAAACCGATTTTAAGGGCGAGGGGAAACGAAAAATCCTCAATTTCATGAACTTCTGAGGGAGGATGAAATTTTTCAGCAGCGAGCATGGCAAGGCCTCCCAAAATAAGGGAAATTCCCACCACAACGGGGGAGAAAAGCACGTCTTTGATAAAGTCATGCAAAAAAAATCCGGCGGTAGCTGATGGAAAGAAAGAAGTGAGAACAATCAGAGTAAACTTCCAGCTGGCCGGATTCTTTTGAAATAACCCTTTGGCAACATTCCACAATCTTGAGAAATAAAGAACACAAACTGCCAGAATGGCCCCGAGCTGGATCACAACTTCAAAAACTTCACGCACTACCGGATCGAAATCAAGAAAATCGGCAGCAATAATCAGGTGTCCGGTTGAAGAAACCGGAATAAATTCAGTCAAGCCTTCGACAATACCTAGTAAGACGGCTTGAATAAAAGACGAAAAATCCACAAAAATTACCCTATCTAAAGACGGTGTGTTTGACTAATTTGCTTCGTTTAACATACCGAAACGGGTTTGTCTTTACGGGTTTTTCCAGCATCTAGTGGCAAAGTGACGGTCACACAGGTTCCTACCCCAACGGTTGAACGAATATCCATCTCTCCCCCGTGCAATTCAGCCAAATCCTTGGTGATGGCAAGGCCAAGCCCTGATCCTTCGTGGTTGCGGGTAAAGTGGTTGGCTGCTTGTTCGAAAGGTTTGGCTATATATTTCAGCTTGCTGGCTGGAATTCCAATACCAGTATCGGTAATTCGCATTCCGGTTTGGTTGGGAGAGTGGAACCATTCAATTTTAACTTCACCTCCTGGCTCGGTGAACTTAACCGCATTGGAGAGCAGGTTAAGAGCCATTTGCATAATGGCGCGCCGGTCGCCGACGATAAAGAAGTCTTCCTCGTCGGGAATTTCAGAGACCACTTTGACTTGCGCGTCAAGAGCACGCCCCTCAATCATATGGGCTGCAAGGCGTAGGACTTTGAGAAAATTAAACTCTTCAAGGTCCAGTTGATATTTTCCGGCTTCGATTTTTGACATATCTAAAATATCGCAGATTAAATCTAGGAGGTGTTCGCCGCTTTCACGAATCCCGCCAATGTAATCGAGGTATTTTTCGGTTCCGATAGGGCCGAGCATCTGTCGTTGGATCATCTCGGAAAAGCCGATAATGGCATTAAGGGGGGTGCGCAATTCGTGGCTCATATTGGCAAGAAACTGGGATTTAGCGGCATAGGCGCGTTCAGCAGCTTCTTTGGCTTCGCGCAGTTCCCTTTCGTGAAGGTTGCGTTCGGTGATATCTTGCATAATACCAAACAGGGCTGAGACATCCCCTTCTTCGTCTAGCTCGCAGCGACCTTGCAGCAAAATAAACCGTGATTCTCCGTTGGGTCGAAGAACACGAAATTCCATTTCATAGTTCCGTTGTTCAATCATGGCTCGTTGGAACGCTTGGGCCATCCGGCCTCGGTCGCGGCGGTGGAGCATGGAGTTGACGTTATCCAGTGTTGGGTGAAATTTGTCCTTGCTGGTTCCGAAAATCCGGTAAATTTCGTCTGAGAAATCAAGAGCGTTTTCACCAACCCTCCAGATCCAGTGTCCCATGTGACCAATGGCCTGCGCTTCCGAGAGTTGTTCTTGCTGGCGTATCAGAGCGGTTTCATGGCTCTTGCTCTCGGTTAAATCTCGCAAAACAGCGTATACTTTATTGCCTACGCGTTTTTGGTGGCATTCAATCGAACGAACAGACTTACTTTTGCCAATCATGCGGCATTCGAAAGCGATTAAGTCTCCATCCTCCCCCTCGCCGTTCATCAGGCTCTTAAAAACCGGACGAACATGGCTGCGGTCGTCAAGATGAACAAGGTCTAGAAATGTTTCCTGATTTTCATTCTCTGGATCATACCCGAACGTATCGCGGAAGGTTTGGTTGGTTTCAAGAATCTTGCCATCCTGATTCATTAAAGCCATGAGGTCGTGACTGAGGTTAAGAAAAACACTCAGGTCAGACTCGTGTGACAAAGCTGCCGCTGTTTTGGAAGAGGGAGTAGAGGGAGAGGTTTTGCGGGTTTTCCGTTTGCGAGGCAAATAAAGAGCCTCAAGCTCCGGTAAGGACAAAGAAAGGGGATCATCTGCTTCGCTGGCAATTAAGAAAGATCGGCCATCCGGTAAAACAAGCCGATCAAAATGCCAAGAAACTTCTGTGGTAGGACTTTCAGGAAACCGGATGTCGTGACAACCAGTGAGAATCGAGGAAACCCAAGGATCAAGGCCCTTGCCGCCAAGGCCGGGGCGATCGTGCAGCGCATCTTCTGGATATTTGAATTCAAAAAGCTTGCGAGCTTCTTGTCCAACAAGAGTTTTGGCTTCAATCTTTAACAAAGAGGTTAGTGTGTCATGGGCAAAGACGACAAGGCCACTTTCAGAAATCACCAAATATGGGGTATGTGCAGAAGATTTTTTCTTCCGGCGAACAGAACGGGCCTTCTCTGCCGGAGGGGAAACGGCAGGTTCAGTGGTAGAAGCAAGAAATTTTGGTTTTGTTGAAGGCGGCATAGAGGACACTTTGACCGAATCATAATTCCATCCATGTTACATATCCAGAGTAAAAACGGATAGAACTTTGTGAAAAAAAGCCAAAAAGAACCTATTTTTCGCCTAAAACATCGGCGACCAGTCCCGGGGTGAGAAGTTGGGGAAGGACAATTGGTTCTGGCCGTTTATTTGATTGAAGGTCACGAGGACCGTAATAAACGTAAAGAGGAACTCCGTTTCGACCATATTTCTCCAGAAAATCGGTAATTTCTGGATTGCGGTTGGTCCAATCGCCAAGCAAATAAGTAATATGGCGGTCTTTGAGGAGGGCTTGCGTGGAGTCTGTTGCTAAGGCAACACGCTCATTAACCTTGCAAGTCAGGCACCACGCGGCGGTCATGTTGATAAAAATTGGGTTATTACCAGCAAGAGCCTCTTCAAGGGCAGATGTGGTGAAAGGGATGTGGTTTCCAACGTGTTCTTGGTTGGAGCTTTCCAAATTAGCTTCGGGCGGCATAACGGCACTGCTCATTGCTGCAATGAAAATGGCAAGAAGGAAAAGCAGAATCGCAAGGCTTTTGACCAAAGGCCGCCATATCTTCTTGTGCGGTATTTGGTGTCCGGTCCAGATAGAAAGTGCAATAAGGATCAATCCACCTTGGGCTAACAGAACGCCGTAAGACCCGGGGGTTTGCTGGTTATAGACCCACACCAACCAAGCAACCGAGGCATAAAGAGGGAAGGCTAAAAACTGTCGGAAGGTTTCCATCCATGCCCCGGGTCTTGGCAGGATGCGACGCAAGGGGGGAAGAATACACAAAAGAATGTAAGGAAGGGCTAACCCAAATCCTAACGCCATAAATACTGCTAAGGCAATGGGTTCTGGCTGGGTTAAAGCAAAGCCCATAGCGGCCCCCATAAAAGGGGCGGTGCAGGGTGTGGCCACCACGGTTGCGAGCATTCCGGTAAAAAATGTTCCAGCATAGCCATGTTTCTCGGTTAGTTTGTGGCCAAGATTGCTGAAAAACTGCCCTTTGAGTTCAAAGAATCCAGATAAGTTAAGCCCCATCAGAAAGAGAAGATAGGCGAGCAACAGCACAACAATGGGGCTTTGCAGTTGAAAGCCCCAGCCAATTTTCTCCCCAGCGGTTTGTAGGGCAATCAAAACCGCAGCAATGCCCGCAAAGCAGGTCATGATTCCGGCAGTATAAAATCCGGCGTGGAGGACAGCGTGTTTTTGTTCCTTGGCGGACATTCGGATAAGGCTAAGAGCCTTCATGGATAAAATAGGAAAGACGCACGGCATGAGATTGAGAATCAGCCCACCAAGAAGGGCAAAGAAAAGAGCTTTTCCCAAAGAAATTCCAAGGGTTTCCTGATTATCTCCGGTTGAAGTTTTCTGGGGTAAGGCGATGGGAAGTTCTACCTTGTATGAGAGGAGGGGGGCAAACTGATCCTCTGCATTTTCCACTGTGATAACGCCTTGAAGTACGGAAAGGTCACTTAAAGAGCGGGTATCCCGTTGCAGAGAAAGGATCAATTTATCTTCGGTCAAACGGACTTGTTGAGGAGCGGCATTTTGAACAATTCCCCATTCCTCGGGGAAAAAAGTGATTTTTTTTGCCCGTGCGAGAATGGATTTTTCTTCAGGATCAGGGTGAAAAGTCAGAGTGAGTGTCTGGTCTTGCTCCTCGATTAAACCTTGCCAATTTGTGGATGCGGGGAGTTTGGATCTGGCAGAGGCAAAAAGATCTGGGGCTGTCTGGACAGCAGGTGTTCCTGTTGTAGAAATCGGTAGAGTTAGGCTGAGATCGATCGATTCGGGAACGCAAATATCTTTACACGCCAACCATTCGACATGGGTGGTTAGGGTTACTTTGTCGCCTTCGATGGTTTCGGGGACAAGAATTGATGTCAAAAGAGTAACTTCCCCTTCATAGCCAAAATTGACCAAGGGGCCGAGAGGAATCTGGTGTGGGGCAGGCCAGAGAATCTCGCCAGAGCTAAAACCTTTGGGCAAAGTCCATGTCATACTGGTAGGCTCTCCGGAATCCCCGGGATTTTTCCAGTAAATGTGCCAACCGTCAGTTATTTTCTGGTGCAGCGCGATGGGAAGAGTTTCCCCGGGGGTAATAGTGCTAAATTCGGCCAGCAACTGCGCTTTGACAAAGGGGCCAATATTCGGAATACCTGCCGCACGGGAAGATTGAGTTCCACCCCACAAGGTGGCAAAAATAAAGAGAAACAGGAGGAAGAACTGATTGTTTTTCATAGCCAGCAAATGGGTGAGGAAACCGTAGAGCAACCATAGCGCAAAAACGTGATAAAACAAACCTCGTTCTGAAACGCGAAAGGTAAAGGGGTTAGCAGAGAACCCCTGAATTATGCTATCCGTTTGTTTCTCTACTTTTTGAAAACAAATCTTTTGGCGAGGGTAAAATTAACTAAAAGAGAAAAAAGTGCTGCGATGGCTAGTGTAACGGTGGGGAAAGCGTGAGCGACTTCAAAAAAATGGGTGGCCAGAAGAAAAACCAGCCAGTTTGTCACAAAACCAATTGAGTTGGTGCCAAAGTATTTTTGTAGTGATCTAAAACTAAGATCAACGCCACGGAAGGTCAGAAGACTATTGAGTAGCCATGTGGCAACAACAGCAACACAAAAAGAAGGAACTCTAGCCAACGCATCTGGAATTAAGAACAGGTGGGAAATAAGATTCATAAGGCCTGCATCGACCACAAAGCCTGCAACCCCGACCCCTGCGAAGCTCAGTAACTCATGTGCCCTGTTCACGAAGAAGACCGAGATTTGTTGAGGGGGGAGGGAAAGGTAAGGTATGCTAGTCTTTTCTGCTCAAGTCGTAGTCGTGCAATGCTATCTAGGAACAACCCGCAAACCAGCAAAATCATGGCAGCGAGCATCAAACCAAGACTAAGAATTGCTGTTGGCAGTCGTGGCACCAAGCCAGTGCTTAAGTATTCTTCCATGACCGGAACAAAAAAAGCGAGAGACAAGAAGGCGAGGAGATTTGCGAGTAAACTAAAAAAGATAAGAGGTTTGATTTCTTTCATCATAAGGGCAATAAACCGCAGAATCCGGAAGCCATCTTTGTAGGTTGAGAGCTTGCTTTGCGAGCCTTCAATTCTCTTGAAATAGGGGGCGGAGATCTCTGCCATCGGTAAAGACATTTGAAGAGCGTGGATTGTCATTTCTGTCTCTATTTCGAAGTTACGGCTAGTAGTCGGAAAGGTTTTAACAAACCGTTTTGAAAAGGCCCGATATCCGGAAAGCATATCTGTAACTCCCCGTCCAAAAATCAAAACAACAAGTCCTGTAAGTAACCGATTTCCAAGAACATGACCTCTTCGATAGGCTTCATCAGAATTAACTGGAACACGCGACCCGACAACCATGTCAAGGTTTCCGTCAACCAAAGTCTCAATCATCTTGGGTGCAACGGAGGGATCGTATGTTCCGTCTCCATCCGCCATTAAATAGACATCAGCTTCAACATCTGCGAACATACGGCGAATGACATTTCCTTTGCCGGCTTGTTGCTCTTTTCCAACAATTGCGCCTGCGGCGCGTGCGACCTTAGCTGTGTTGTCCGTTGATGCGTTGTCATATACATAGATGCGTGCGTTGGGCAGTGCCAAGCGGAAATCCTCCACTACTTTCGCAATGGCAGATTCCTCATTGTGGCAAGGGAGAATGACCGCAATATCCATGAGGAAAATCCTAGATAACTAGCCTCTTATTGTCCAGAGAGAAAAGGGGAGCAACCCCCTATTCTGAATCCTGCATGGCCATGATCTCACGGTCTGCATAGCGTAGCCGCAAAGCCAAAGCCTTGGCAATTTGTTCCAAGAGGGTGCAGGCAAGCCGTCTATGTTCTTCACGAAGTTTGACAAACTGTTCCCGCCGCAAAACAAAAAGTTCAGTATCTTCAACGGCGGTTGCATCATTGAAGCGAGTTGTTTGGGACAAAAAGGCCATCCCGCCAAAAAAGTCCCCGCGCCCATACGTTAGAGAATGAAGTCCAACATCTTCACCTGTCAACGGAAGGGTAATGCGGATAGCTCCTTTACGGATCATATAAAGCTCATTCCCTGGATCGCCGAAAGCATAAACTTTTTCGTTTTTAGAAAGTGAACGTCTTTCCAGACACGAATCAAGGTCGCTCAAAGTCTCCTCTTTATGATCTTTGAAGAGTTCAATATCCTGCACTTCCAAAGGTGGAAGACTGGATTCGCTCGTGGAACTTTGTCCAAGAATTTGGTCCTCAATCCACTCGACAGCATCATCTAGATCACGAAAAACTTTTGTATAGTCGCTGGAGACTGTCAGTTCCATTTGCTCAAACAACTCGGCGATGTTGCGACCATTCGGAAGCGGGTGAGCCAAGTTGCTGAAGATAAGATAGGCGCCCCGTTCAGCCAAAGAATCGCGGATTTGGCGGAGCAGATGAACAGCTGTCACATCGACCGATTGAACTCTACGCATATCAAGGATGACATAGGTCCGTTTTTCAAGTTCGGGTTCAATCGCCATGTAAAGCTGATCTTTGGTGCCGAAGAAAAGACTCCCCTGTAGTTCGATAATGATAGATTTGTAGCCTTGTTTTTCAAGAATCTCCATTTCGTGATTCAAGCGGACCCATTTTGAAAAACGGCCGCTACAGCTCATTTTGCGGCGAATAATCGTGCTGCTAAGCTGTTCGCGAATGAACAGAGCCATTGCGAGAGCAATCCCAACACCAGAGGCGGCAATCAGGCTGTGTCCAACTGCCACTGCCACCACGACCAGAATGACGACGAAGTCAAGAACTGTCCACGGAGATCCAAGGAGATGAACACTGTGACGGTCAATCATTCGTGCTCCAACGACCATCAAAATTCCGGCAAGGGCACTGACGGGAATCCATGCAATAAACGCACCTAAGGCTAAAAAGGCGACGAGAGATAATACGCCTTCGATAATCCCTGAAATGCGGGTTTGTCCACCGCTGGCCAAGTTGACCATTGTGGCTCCCATTTGCCCCGCTCCTGGCATTCCTCCCACGCAGGCTGAGGCCATATTCCCAAAGCCTTGGGCCACAAGTTCACGGTTAGGGTCGTGGCGGCTGCGTGTAAGGGCATCAAGGACAACTGCAGTTTTAAGGGTATCAATCGAAAGCAAAATGGCCAAAGTAAAGGCAACTCCGAACAAGCTTCCAATTTGGCTAAGCTTTAAATCTCCTATTTCCTGCCAGCGTCCGGTAATAGCCTCTAACATACTCGAAGCAGTTCCTCCCAATGGGCCAATAACCATTTTGTTTTCAGAGAGAATGAGCAGCGAAGGATCAGCCGCTGCCAAGCCAAAGTAAGTAATAACCCCTGCTAGCAAGCCGATGATGGCGGCTGGAACAACACGGGTTACCAGAGGAGCCCCAACCATGACTCCTGCTGTGACAAGACCTATAACGGCACTTTGCCACTGCCATAATTCAGGAGAAAGGAGGGCTTTCCACCAAGTCCCTGATGCTCCAAGAAACTTTGGAATTTGACTGCTGATGATAATCAAACCAACACCAGTTAAATACCCACTCACCACTGGGAAAGGAATATATTTGATTAAGCTGCCGATTCGCATGAATCCAAGCGACACTTGCACAATGCCAGACAAAAGGCCAAGGGCTGTTAACATCAAAACAATTGTCGTCGGCGCAATGCCTTGCTGCACGAGTTCAATGGCGAAGGCAGATAAAACAGCCGCAGCAGGGGCGCAAGGTGCTGTAATCAAGCGGTTGGTTCCCCCTAAGGCTGGGGCGATTAAACCAAGAGCTGTTGCTCCGAGAATTCCTGCCAGAGCACCAAGCCCCGCGTAAGCCGGACCGATTGAAGCATAAATTGTTACACCAAAGGCGATGGCCGAAGGAAGAGCCACCAACATAGCGGCAAGACCACCCCAAAAGTCTCCAACAAGCTTGTCGTTCTTTAATTTAATTGTCATATCCATGATTGTGGTCCGCCTTTAACCCGTCTTAATCGTTATTTGAAATTTTTATACAACACCCAATAGGTCCGTTAAATTTTCCAGAGTAATGGGAAAGGTTGTAAGCTCTTAGCTCTTGCGCCAACTTCAACGGGCGGTGATATTAACCACGATGATTTTTCTTTGTCCACACTAAAATTGTCCGGTAATAAAATTACCAAATTCATGTGAGTAATGCGATAAACAAACGATTTTAGATGGAAGGTACGAAATATATCTACAGTCCTATTGTTGTAGCCCAGCGAAGAAAAAGTTGAGCCGAAACATATAAAATAAGGACTGCGGTTGTAACCCTGATCCATTTGGGGTCAATGAGCCGTGCGCCTGACCACGCTCCAATTTGTCCCCCAATCAGAACGGACAGAAAGAGGGGGCCGTAAGCAAGCAAAGAGTGCGCAGTATTTTCTGCGTTTTCTGCTTTTATAAAATGCCCGATCAATCCGGCTGTAGAATTTAGCAAAATAAAAATGCTGCACATTCCAGCAATTTCTTTTTCTTGGTTTTTTCCCAAAGCGTACAAAAGGGGGGAGAGAAAAACGCCTCCGCCGATTCCAACTAGTCCGGACAATAGGCCAAGACAAAATCCTACGGGAATAGAAAGTTTGAGAGGTGATGACTCCCCTTTTTTGTTGCAGGAATTCAACAAAGGTTTTTGCGGTATTCTTAGCATACATACGGAAGAAATCAGTAGGGACAAGGCCAGCAGAAAAAGGAAAGCTGTTTTTGAGATGTCTATTTGCCCTCCGATCAATGCTGCGGGAACTGACGAGATTGCCCACGGAATAACCATCCTGAAACAACTGGGATGCCATTTGGAGAAAGCAAACGTTCCGCCAAAAACGACAATAATGTTGCAAGTCAGTGAGACGAGAGGAAAAATGGCTAGATCGGTGTTGGCTAGAGCTAGCAGGGCACTATAGGTTGATCCTCCTCCGAAGCCAACGCTTGCGTAAACCAAAGCGGTCACAAAGAATGAAAATCCCAGCAAAACTGTCATAGCTCAGGCCTTAAGAGGATTGGTGGCCGACCATCCCGTTTTTAGAAGTATTACCCGTCGCAATTGGTTAGTTTCCGAACAAAATCGGTTAAAGCTGTGAGCCGTCTTCGTTTGCAGCGTTCGGCTTCCAAGATGGACTGGGCCTTTTGGATGGATTTTTCAAGGTTGGTGTTGACGATGATATAGTCATATTCGCTGTAGTGGGAAATTTCGTCGGAGGCTTTCTGCATTCGGTCTTGAATGATAGATTCATCGTCTTGTTGACGGGAGCGGAGGCGCCTTTCCAATTCTTCTTGAGAGGGAGGAAGAATAAAAACAGTTACAAGGTCATTGACCAATTTCTGTTTGAGCTGCTGGGTTCCCTGCCAATCGATGTCAAAAATAATGTCTTGGGAATTTGCAAGGGCCTCTTCAACAGGCTTGAGGGGGGTTCCGTAATAATTACCAAAAACTTTTGCGTGTTCAAGCAACTGGTTATTGTCAATCATCGCGGTGAATTGCTCTTTGCTGATAAAATGGTAATCTTTGCCGTCTACTTCCCCCGGGCGGGGGGGGCGGGTGGTTACAGAGACTGATACCCTTAAATCTGGATCATTTGCCAGCAAAGAACGCGTAATTGTCGTCTTTCCTGCACCGGACGGCGAGGATAAAATAAACAGCAAACCACGACGATTGATTGGAAGTAACATGCGCGTATTCTACAGAAATTCATTTCTCCTGCAACAGGGAAGCCGTCTTTGAAAACTATTTTGATTACAGGGGCATCAAGTGGAATTGGTCGCGCTCTTGCGCTCCATTATGCCAAAAACGGGGTTCGGCTTGCTCTGGCTGGCCGAAACCTTGGAAGGCTTGAAGATGTGGCCGTTCTATGTCGAGCAAAGGGGGCGGAAGTTCACTCTGCTCTGATTGATGTGACTTCGGCAGATATTGTTGGTCGTTGGATACATGATCTGGATCGGCGGTTTGTACTTGATATGGTGATTGCCAATGCGGGTATTTCTGGTGGGACGGGTGGGATTGTGGTTGATGAGCTTCCTGCGCAGGCGAGAGAAATTTTCTCCGTCAATTTTGAAGGAGTCCTCAACACAATTCACCCTGTTCTGCCAGCTATGATGCGGCGGGGGCAAGGACAGTTGGTCATTATGAGTTCTCTGGCAGGGATTGTCCCTCTTCCCGGGGCGCCTGCGTATTCAGCATCTAAGGCAGCGATTCGTTATTATGGCGAGGCGTTGCACTCTCGTCTTAAACCTTTTGGTGTTGATGTCAGTGTTGTGTGTCCGGGGTTTGTTGAAAGTGCTATGACGGCGGCCAACCCTTTTCCGATGCCGTTTCTTCTCTCGGCGGAGAAGGCGGCACGCCTTATTGCCAAGGGCCTTGAAGCCAAAAAAATGCGAATCAGTTTTCCGTGGCCTATGGTTCTTGCGATGAGGCTTTTGCTTGCGGTCCCGCCAGTTTTGCGGGGACGGCTTTTGGCCAAAGTGCCTGAAAAACCAGCAAAATTCGGTTCTTGATGGTTTTTTATTCGCAGTTGCACATTTTTATTGCAATTTTTGGTGAGTTCCTGTTTCCTTAAAGACATGAACTACGCCTCTTTCTCATTTTCTGGCAGGTCTGTCGCCTTTATAGCAATCTCCGCGAGTGCTGCCGCGGCGGGTTGAGCCCGCACAGAACCGACTTTCCCCCTTATTCGCGTGAAGAGCGCATTCATATCAAAGATGTTCACTTAAGAATTGGCCCGTTGGGCCGCAGGCGGTTACCTCTATGTATTCAGTTTCCTCTCAGCACCATCATTCTCCACGTTCTTTGTATCGGGCGTGTTTTGAGACCCTAACCCCTAACGTGGCCGCAGATTTGCTGGTGTACGGCAAGGAAAGACCTGGAACAATTAGTCTCGCACAAGGGGAAGGAACGGCACCAACTCCTAAGTTTATTCAAGAGGCCGTGGCACAGGCCTTGCTGGAAGGAAAAACCCATTATGGCCCCGTTTTGGGAAATCCTGTCCTGCGGCAGGAGATTGCCTCCTACCATTCCCGCGTTTTTGGCCATGACATTCCCCTGAATCGTGTGGTGGTGACGACATCAGGGACCACGGCGGTTCATCTTGCTATTCAGTCCTTGATTGACCCGGGGGACGAAATTGTTGTTTTGACCCCCATTTGGAAAAATCTGGTTGGTATGATGGAACTGGCCAAAGCCAAGGTGGTGGAAGTTTGCATGGATGAAGAAGATGGGGCGTGGTCTTTGGACTCTGAAAAATTATTTTCTGCCTGTACGCCACGTACGAAAGCAATTTTATTGGTCACCCCCAATAACCCAACAGGTTGGGTTATGTCCTCTTCACAAATTAAGGATATTCAAGAATTTGCAAGAAATCTTGGTATTTGGATTATTGCAGACGAAGTGTACGCGCGATGTATGTATACCCAAACAAGGTCCCCCAGCTTTCTAGATTCAGCCTATCCTGATGATAGGCTTTATGTCGTGAATAGCTTTTCTAAAAGCTGGGCGATGACTGGGTGGCGGATGGGTTGGATGATCTGTCCCAGTGATGCGGAAGAGAAGCTGCGTGATTTGATCCTGTATGAAACAATGGGACCTCCTGCTTTTACCCAGTATGGGGCTCTTGCCGCTCTTCGTCACGGTGAAGAGTTTATCAAGGAGCAATTATCTCACTGGGAAAAGAACCTTGATATGGTCATGAATAAATTTGAAGAGCTTCCTCGTGTGCGTATGGTTCGTCCAGCCGCTACGTTTTATGCTTTCTTCAAAGTTGAGGGAGAGCCAGATTCCATGAGTCTGGCAAGGAGATTGATTGATGAAGCTGGAGTGAGCCTTGCTCCCGGGGCATCTTTTGGAAGCTCCTGCCCCGATTACCTGCGTTTGTGTTTTGGGGCCGCGCCAGAGGTCATGGAAGAAGCCTTGAATCGGCTGGAAAAGGTTCTGCGGTAACTCAGAAAAACCACCGTTACGGGGCATCTTTAGACATAACATAAAGAGGTTTTCCACCGAAGTTTTATTCACTATGGTTGACTTTTGTCATTGGTTGGTCTAGTTAGAGGTTCTGCCGGATGCTCCGGCGTAAAGAGTAGAAGTAGAGGTAGTCACGGAGTGGCTGCCAGATCGGATGGTCCTGTTGCTAGACTTTTTAGTTGCGGGATTGATAGTTAGAAACCGAAAAACAAACGGAACCACAGCGACGACATAAAAAAGAAAAAAGGAACCTTATTTTTCCTGATTTTTTGTTGAGCCCAGTCCATATTTTCACACATGACATCATCATCACCTTCATATCTACAGCGTTTTCTTTCATCTTCCTTGCCTGTCCTCGACCTTTGCGTTCGCGCTGGTCGTTTGCTTGGCTATGCGGCGCGGCTTCGGACGCGGGACTTTTTTACTCGCCATAACAGGTTGCGCCTTCGCTATGTTGTCAGCGGTTTTTCTGGGTTGGCTATTGTGCTTGGTCTTTATGCAGGTGGCCAAATTCATCCTACCGCTTCGTCTCAAGATTCTATGAGGCTGGCGGCTGAGTTTTCCTCTCTTGAGCCTTCAATGGGGATTGAAACTGCTGGGGGCGTTCTTCAGAATGCTTCCCCCTTTCTTGCACAAGAGACTCTCGATTCTTTTCGTGATCCGAGTGGCCAAATTCGCCGCGATCAGGAAACAATTAAGTCTGCTGCTTTGATTGAAAAAGCAGAAATGGAACCAGCTCCTCTTACTCCTAAGGAGCTGAAAATTCATGTGGCCAAGGGTGACACTCTTGCAGGTGTGCTTGAAAATGCGGGGTTGGAGAACGGAGAAGCAGGAGAAGTTGTCAAAGCTGTTTCCAAACATTTCAATCTGAAGTCCTTGCGGGCCGGACAGGCTCTGGATCTTCGGCTTGAGCCTGATTCCACTGGCTCTGATTATAACTTCTCCAAAGTTTCCTTTATCGTTGATCCGCTTAAAACACTTCATGTGGAGCGGGCGGATGATGGGAGTCTTGCCACGCATCTTGATGAAAAACGGGTTGTTCAACGCCGCGAATCAAAACGTGTGGTGATTGATGGATCAGTTTATGGTTCGGCTGACCATGCGGGGCTTCCCGATCGTGTAACGGCCACGGCGATTCGCCTCTTTTCTTACGCCATTGACTTTCAGCGGGATATTCGTTCGGGTGATCGTATGGAAGTCATGTACGATAGTTTTAGCACTGAAGACGGTTATGTTGCCAAAACTGGAGATATTGTTTTTGCCCGTATGGTTGTTGGTGGCAAAGATTACACACTTTTCCGTTACAAGACCAAAGACGGGCAGGTTGATTACTACACCCCCGAAGGAAAAAGCCTTCGTAAGTCGTCTGGTCTGATGAAAACGCCAGTAGCTTTTGGCCGGATGTCATCGGGGTATGGTGTGCGGGTTCATCCGGTTCTTGGATACACCAAAATGCACAAAGGGGTCGATTTTGCGGCTCCAACTGGCACAGCGATTTTTGCTTCTGGTGATGGGGTGATTGAAAAAGCTAGCCGGTTCAGTAGCTACGGTAATTATATTCGTATTCGCCATAGTTCGAAACTTTCTAGTGCCTACGGGCATTTGAGCCGCTATGCCAAAGGGATTCGTCCCGGGGTTCGTGTTAAACAAGGGCAATTGATTGGTTATGTCGGGACGACGGGTCGTTCAACTGGCCCTCATCTTCATTACGAAATTTTAGTTAATGGAGTTCAGGTTAACCCACGCTCGGTTAAATTTGCCGTTGATACTTCGCTTAAAGGCGAGGATATGAAGAAATTCCGCCAGATGATTCGCCGTGTTGACGAGGAATACGCTCTGCAAGTCAAAGATAGAGTTCATGTTGCTTCTAACAAGCAATAGACCTCTTGCATAACCCTAACTCTGGCGGACATCTGCATCGTCAAAACCATGCTCGGAACGCATGTACGTCTTTG
>JAEUKO010000110.1:0-1851 GCA_016794285.1 Alphaproteobacteria bacterium
GCGGCTTGAGATTTTATAGTACAATAATTGTCATCTGCCCCAACATACCCCGCCAAACCCCCGCCCAAAGAATGCCCCGTCAGGGAAATGTTCGCGAGCCGTGGGTCAATGGAAATATAACCATTTTGTGCCGTTGCTACCGCATTATAAAACTCGAACGCCATTCTTCCTTGCGTTGTTCCTGTTGATCCTGTTGCAATCGGATACGCCGCCGCATCTCCGCCAGCATCCGTCCCTCGGTATGCAATGATCGTTCGGCCACCCCATTTCGCATCATTGGGCATCTCATACGCAAGCGCGTAAAAACTTGCAGCTTGGTCAAGCCTGTTTCCGCCTGCGTCCTTTAGAATGCGCGAGTCTGTCGTAATGGTGGCCCATCCAACTTTTTCTCCAATAGTAATTGACTCGCCATTTCCCAAATTTCCAAACTTAATGGTGGGATTATACCCTCTATTGTAAGAGTCCATCGAAAGTATGGCATTAAAAAGTTTGGTATCCATTATTGCTTTCCTTGAATAAAACTTGATTTTGTAAGGTATCTTGCAGGGTCTTTAATCTGAGGGTCAAAAAACGTAAGACCTATTGATTTTTGATCAAACCACTTAAGTGTTTCACGTACTGTACCGAAGGTGACGCGATCGTTTGTTATTTCTACGAGCACCCCATTAAATTTTATTCGGTTATTGAAGACAGTCACAAAGTCAGACGTCTCCAGAGACTTGATAGTTTCTGGATCACTAATATCTTCAAACATCACAAATGTATTTATATCAACTAACTCTGCTTTCTTCCCTACTTCTAACCCCTTTATTTTAGCAATCCCATCTATCTGAGAAGCCCCGCCAAAAAAGGCTCGTTGCACCTCGTCATTGGAGCCAACAAGGGCAAACAACGCTTTGCCTAGGCCCAAATCAACGACAACGGCTTCGCCTATGACCTCATATGTCACATCGTTTACATCCGGATTCAAAAATCTGGCAATGTTTTTTCTGGCGCGGACTTCCCGAACCGCCGACCCGCTCTTAAGTCCCTCAGGCGTTTCTATTTCAACGGTGATTTTATAACGCCATGTCGTCGGAACCACATAATCTTTCAGGGCATAGACGATCCCACCAACCAGCATCACCATAACAATCGTCAATACGTATTTCATGCGGCTATTCTTTCTGCTTGAAAATTGTCATTTGCTGCAACATACCCCCGATTGTACGAATCCATGGCTAAAATAGCTTTGTATAAATCTGGTGTCATTTGTGTTGCCATTTCCTAGTGTCCCCGTTTAAAATATCCCACATGAAGCGTGTTCGCGTACGAGCTGCCTGTGGTAATGTTGCTGCCATCAATATTTGATTTAATGTTCTTTAACCACGGCAAAGTGGCCTCAATAATGCCTGTGGTCATTGGTTCATCCGTTGTTTCAACCGTAATATCTTGCAGTTTTACGCCCTCACCAAAACTGGCGGCCAAGTTATGAAGCTCAACGGCTTTCACCGTCAGAGGGTTATTCACATCTGTGAACGTCACCAATTGCGGAACCGTTTTTAAGTCCAACAGACTGGCTTTGGCGTTTTTGAGATGGCTGTAATATTTTATTCCTCTTGGGGTGTTTTCACCCCCGCCAAGTGGAAAGGCCTCAAAAATAAAATAATGATCTTCCCCAATCGTCATAAATAATTTTCCGCGTTGACCCAAATCAACCACCACGGCCTCACCGATTGCCCCAGCCATGCCCCCACCAGCATCCCCAATTTTGATATCTGTGTATTGATGTACCTCTCGCACCGCGTATCCGGTTTTGAGTCCTTCGGGGGTTTCGACGGTCACGGTCATTTTGTATCGCCATGTGGCCGA
>JAEUKO010000111.1:0-1834 GCA_016794285.1 Alphaproteobacteria bacterium
TATTCCTCAGGGAACGGTTGATGTTGTGGTGACCGATGGTTTTACAGGCAACATTGCCTTGAAAACTGCCGAAGGGGTCAGCAAGCTGGTCTCCGATATGCTTAAACGCTCTCTGAAATCCTCCTTGCTTGGGAGGATTGGGGCGTTGTTGGCTTACGGTTCCTTGAAAGAGCTCAAGGCCAGCGTGGACCCAAGACTTTATAACGGCGGCATTTTTCTTGGCCTTGATGGAATTTGCGTCAAGAGCCACGGGGGGATGGATGCGGTTGGTTTTTCAAACGCCATCATCGTTGCCGCCGATATGGCTGCGCAAGATTTCAATGTGCAAGTTGCCCGCGAGATTTCCTCGGTTTTGGGACAAGAAGCTGATCTTGCTGTGTTTTCCGAAGAGTCCCCTAAAGAAGTTCAGGCGTGCTGATGATTCGTTCTGTTCTTCGTGCCACTGGATCTTACCTGCCCGAGCGGATTATCACCAATGCCGAGATGGAGCGTTTGGTGGACACATCGGACGAATGGATTGTCCAGCGGACAGGCATTCGTGAACGTCACGTTGCTGCCGAAAATCAATCAACATCTGATCTGGCGATACAGGCTGCAAAACGGGCTCTCGAATCTTCTGGCCTTTCTCCCGAAGATCTTGACGGGGTGATTGTCGCAACCACGACACCCGACCGCACCTTTCCGGCTGTGGCTGTTATGGTGCAGGCCGCTTTGGGAATGCGTGTGGGATTGGCATTTGACGTTCAGGCGGTTTGCTCCGGCTTTGTCTATGCCTTGACCCTTGCTAATAATTTTATCCAATTGGGCCAAGCCAAGCGCGTTCTGGTCATTGGGGCCGAAAAAATGTCCTCCATCATCAATTGGGAGGACCGAACCACCTGCGTTTTATTCGGAGATGGGGCCGGGGCGGTCATTTTAGAAGCGGCTGAAGGAAAGGGAACTCTCGCGGATCGCGGAGTTCTATCCACGCATTTATATGCCAACGGACATTTGAGCGAATTGCTTTACACCGATGGCGGGGTTTCAACGACGGGACATTCTGGCCATGTGATTATGCTCGGCAAAGAAGTTTTCAAAAACGCCGTAACCTACATGGCCGATATTGTCCAAGAAGTTCTGGATAAAAACCAGATTGCCGCCAGCCAGATAGATTGGTTGGTTCCGCACCAAGCCAATCTGAGGATTATTACGGGAACTGCCGAAAAATTGGGGATGGGCCTAGATAAGGTCGTTTTGACCGTGGATACCCACGGCAACACCTCGGCGGCCTCCATCCCATTGGCCCTTGATACCGCTGTTCGTGATGGGCGTATCCAGCCCGGGCAGCTCCTTTTGCTGGAGGCATTGGGGGGCGGTCTGACTTGGGCCGCTGCGCTTGTCCGTTTTTAGGGCGGGGGCTATATTGTATCAGGCATTCGTATTTGGGGGAGTTTGTTAAATGCGTTTTTTCTTCTTTCTTGCCTTGTGGATTTTTCTATCTGTTATGTCCGTTTCGGCCTATGCCCAGTCGCCTGCTTTGGAAAGAATTAAGAAGACGGGCGAGATTCATTGCGCTGTTACTGAGGGAGGGAATAGTAGTGTCAGAGGGAAAATCGCCATGTACTATCTACAAAAGGTGGCTGAAAAAAATGCTTACAAGATTGAGTTTGTGAAATTTCCTCAAGACAACGGTTATAGAGGATTACCTAATGGCGGTATTAGCGACTTGGTCAAACGAAGTGTAGCTGAGGGAAAGGTTGATTTTGTTTGTGACCTGAGTAGTGGTCCTACCAGAGATTACCGCTTACAGGGGCCGTATCAAAGCTATGCGCAAGTGGGATATCTAGGGCATGAT
>JAEUKO010000112.1:0-1412 GCA_016794285.1 Alphaproteobacteria bacterium
GGACTGCAAATGGTGGTTTCCTGCGCTTCCGTTGCTCAAGTACCTTGACGTACGTTCCGCTACGGTTCTCGGAAATCCCCCATTTTCGTCACATATCTGGAACTTTCTGGACGGACACTCAGAACCAGTGGTGAACCGTTCCAACGGCCTAAACTTGGGCTCTTTTGGGGTGTTTATTTAACATAAAATCGATTCTTAAGAGGCAAGGTTGGGACCCTATGGATGAAAATAAGTGGCCAGACTATATCGAGTGGCTCAAAGAAAATCTTGAGAACTTCAGTAGTGCTTTTAGGCCATATATCAGAGGACTTGACTCTGACGATTGGGGTAGAGCCACTGAAGAGGATGAAGCTCAGGTAGCGTAATTTTAGTCGCGGGCAGGGGGGGATTTGAACCCTTGATGGCCCCCACCCCCTTCTCTACGCAATCAAGGTTCCGTTCGCCTTGAGCGTTGCTTCGTCGGTTAGGCCTGTCACGTTCTCAATCACCGCAATCTGTTGCCAGCCATAGGTGGCTCCGGCCCCATCACGGTCAACCTTGACAATTGTGTTCGCCCCCGAGGTCGTGCATTCCACAAAATCAGTGATGGCTTTGGTCAGCGAGTCATACCCCACCAGCAAGTCCCGAAGGTCCAGCTTATCGGCTTCGGCCAATTTGAAATCTTTGACGGTGTCAATATTACCAACCGCCGAGACATCAAATTTGAAGCTATCCGCACCGAGCCCACCATAGAGCGTGTCGGTGCCGCCTTTGCCCAAGAGGACATCGTTTCCAGACCCGCCGTTGATGACGTTGGCTCCTGAATTTCCTTTGAGCGTATCCGCAAAAGCGGACCCGAAAATGTTCTCGAAATTCGAGAGCAAATCACTGCCCGCGCCCACAGTGTTCTGAGAGGTGGCCAGAGACAAATCAACCGTAACCGCCGCCGTGGCCTTGGAATACGAAACTGTATCTACCCCTGCCCCGCCATTGAGCGTATCGTTGCCGAGCCCACCTTCAATCGTGTTGGCATTCGCATCACCGGTCAAGGTATCGTTGTAGGACGAGCCCAGAAGGTTCTCGATCCCCGTCAACGTGTCCGTTCCGGCACCCACGGTGTTCTGAGCTGCCGTTGTCAACAGGCTCACGGTTACGCCCGCACTGGTTCCCGCATAAGAGGCCGTATCTACCCCAAGCCCGCCATCCATGTAGTCATTTCCGTCACCACCGATCAGGGTGTCGTTGCCTGCTCCTCCCGAAAGACTGTCGTTGCCAGCAAGACCGACCAAGCTATCGGCCATACTGGTCCCTGCCAAACTATCTGCCGCTGCTGTGCCCGTGAAGGTCAAGCCAGATTTCAGATTGATGGTGGACCCATCGGCAAATTTCAGGGTTCCCTCAACCGAATAGGTTGCCACCTCGCGGCCATACTC
>JAEUKO010000113.1:0-1068 GCA_016794285.1 Alphaproteobacteria bacterium
ATTGTTGAAATTCCAGATCATCCGTGGTTTGTCGGCGTACAATTTCACCCCGAACTGAAATCCAAACCCTTTGCGCCGCACCCACTTTTTGTGTCCTTTATCAAAGCCGCACTGGACCAAAGCCGATTGGTTTAGTGCGTGTCGCCCGCTTCGAGGAAACCAAACTTTATTTCGGCATGTAGCCATTTTGGGTCAGGCGTCTGAATTCTAAAGGGTCTCTTTCAGGAGAGGCTAGGCTACCTCGTGCTGTATCCCAGTGTACGTTTAGTCGTTGACGGCAAAGTCTGATGTAAGATGCCCACGAAAGAACATTAAAAACCTCACTTAGAGCATCCCCTTGATTTTCTTTTTCTAAAACGGAGTCTCCTCGCATGGGATCAACGACAACGATTTCTCCAAGGGGAGGCTTGCCTTTGTTCAGGCAGGAAGGGACAGATTCATGATCCGGACTCATTAGGTCGCGATCAAACCAAACGGGTTCAAAAAGAGGAACGCATCCCAAAAGAGAGTTTTCGGCACCTCCTTTACTATTTATTTCACCGCAAGGAGAATTCCAAGATTGCGAACTTACGAGGGCGGGGACGTCGTTGGCGGGTTTATAGGTATGTTGTTTGTGGAGATATTCTGAGGGAAAGAGGACATTTCTGGGTTTTTGTCCCCTTTCCTTCACGAAAACCCATACAGGCTCTTGAAACACGCCTGCGGTTCCAAGAATCTCTTCATGAGACTGTTGCATCAGTTGTTCTGCCGCACTTAAAGCATCCATAACCAATGCAAGGCGCGTATCCGGTTTGTAGCACCATTCATCTGCGTAGCGTTGTGAACTCCAAATTTGAGAAGTGAAAAGTTCATTAAAACGCTCGCTAATGGCTCGATCAAGGATCAGCCCATCTTCTTCACACAGTACCCATAGGCCAAATTTTTTGGTTAGTTTTTTGTATTCCATTAATGCAGATATATCGTAGGCAACAACAGAGCGTATGAATAGCTCACCGTGGCCGGTGCAAGAAATGGCGCAGGTGTAGTTATTCGCATAGGTGCCGGCACCTATGATAGGCGAATCGCCAA
>JAEUKO010000114.1:0-633 GCA_016794285.1 Alphaproteobacteria bacterium
GATCGCCTTGAGTTGTGCACACAGAAGCGTGAACTTGTTGCAAAGTACACTGGTGTTCAGTATCCGGTGATCGAAGGCTATCTAATGTTTCGTAATCCGGTGCCGATGGTATACGCGGAAGCGAGTATTTCGAAGAAAATGAACTTGCGACTATATTCAAATATATCCAAAGATTTCAGTCTTTAGAAGCAAGAAAGGCCATTTGCGTAGTTCTGTGAGGTTTTGTTTGTCGCGATATATGTAATCTAGCGGCAGATAATATATGGACATTCCGATCATTTGCGGCGGGGGGAATTCTGTTCGGAATATCATCGAGAGATGTGGTGCCGGAAGAGGGGATCGAACCCCCGACCTTCGGTTTACAAAACCGCTGCACTACCGCTGTGCTATTCCGGCCCATGGAAGCACCACATTCGGTGCCTATTCGGTACTCGCTCGAACCGCGCGCCGCTTAAGCGCATGATCCGACTCGCCTTTCCGCCTCACGGCCCTCCAATTACAAAACCGCTGCACTACCGCTGTGCTATTCCGGCATCGAGCGTTCTATCCCCGATTTGATCGGATTTCGCAACCGCTTCCGGCGCCGTCAATGCGTGGTTTTTTGCTGCACTGCACATAAGACTTCCGTCTCTT
>JAEUKO010000114.1:643-1014 GCA_016794285.1 Alphaproteobacteria bacterium
TACCGGTGTGCTAAACGGGCGTGGGGGGTTGGGGGGGAGGGGACGGGGTGGGCTTCTAGCATATCATTGGCGGTGGGGGGAGGGGGTATCGCGCGGATGGCGGTTGTCGGATCGCGGCGGTGTCCTTCGCAGGCGCGGTGAGGGATCTTTGTCTTCCCATTCGAGCATCTACAGCCGGCCTCTTGTAGGCCCGTCCGCAGCCGGCCCCGTGCCGGAGGCGCGGGCGCGATGCGGGATCGCGGCGGCGGCGGGTGGCCGGCGCGAGGCAAGAGGGGCGGCGACAAGGATCGGTTTACCCTGGTTGGAGCTTGGGCGCGGGGCATGAAGCGGCTTTAACCGGGGCGTGACGGGGGGTGTGATAGGCAGAGGTT
>JAEUKO010000115.1:0-892 GCA_016794285.1 Alphaproteobacteria bacterium
TCAAGAATCATACAATGCCTATTGTTTCCAAGATTATGCAAGAACCTCTCTTTATTCATGAAAATACATCTGTTTTGAAATCTTTAGAAATTTTTAAAAATAATCGTGCGGATATGGCGGTTGTAACGGATGAGTTTGGCAGTGTTCAGGGTATTGTAACCCACCATGATTTATTAGAGGCAATTGCCGGGGAGTTTCCGGAAAGCGATGATGAAAAACTTGAATTGGAAATTTCTCATCAAGAAGATGGATCCTATATTGTCGATGCAAAGGCGTCTATTTACGATGTTCAAAATCAGACAGGTCTTGAATATGAACCCAGTGGCCATTTCGCAACGATGGCGGGATTTATCTTGCACGAATTCGCCCGTATTCCAAAGCTTGATGAAAAACTAGAGTGGAATCACTGGGGCATGAGAATCCTGAAAATGGATGGCCGCCGGATTGGTAAAATTCTGCTCTACAAAAAAGACATGGATGATGTTTTATAGAACAGCAAATTTTGCTTCTCCGGACGCTGTACGTGATGTATGCGTACAGCCTTTATCCCATGTGGTTTTTAGATGACTGCCTTTTTACGAATGGTTGCTTGTGCAGCGGCAAGGCGGGCAATCGGCACACGGAAGGCCGAGCAGGACACATAATCCAGCCCGATATCTTCACAGAACTGGATGGAATCCGGATCGCCGCCATGTTCCCCGCAAATGCCGAGTTTCAAATCCGGACGGGTCGCACGCCCGCGGGATACCGCCATCTCCATTAACTGTCCAACGCCGTCCCGATCAATGCTGACAAACGGATCTTTGGGCAGAATGCCTTTGGTGACATAGGCAGGCAAGAAGGATCCGGCATCATCCCGACTGATCCCCAGAGTTGTCTGCGTCAGGTCATT
>JAEUKO010000116.1:0-888 GCA_016794285.1 Alphaproteobacteria bacterium
TCGGCCTTTTCGTATTCGCCAGTCTTGGGGTTGAGCGTCAAGGTCGATGGATCGTCGTTGGGGGTTGCGACTGACGTGCTGATCGAAATCCGATTCTTACCGAGCGCCGCGCCCTTGAGCGTGCGGCTGTACTCTGCTTCGTAGTTGCCGGAGGAGTCGGCGAGGGCGAAGCTGGTCCCCTTCTCGTTCTCAAACGTGACATGAGCGCCGGCAAGCGGTTGGCCGTCGAGCGTCACTGTGCCATAGGCTTCGGCAAAGCCGTCGCGCATCGTTGGCTTGCCGCAGCCGAGCGTGGCGAAGGGAATGAGGAGCGCAGCGGTTATCAGGCGAGGGGAGAATTTGTGCATGCGTGGGGGATTGGTAGGCGTTTGTTGCCCCGGGCTTCGGAGCACGTATAACTGCCAACATTATTCAATTGTTGAGCGGATGACGTTTAAACCACAGAGAACACAGAGATAAACCACAGAGAACACAGAGAACACAGAGAACACAGAGGTCACAAAGAAAACGACGAAGGGCGAACTATTTCTCTGGGTTCTCTGTGATCTCTGTGGTGAATGCGTTTGGCGGTGATCGCAAGAAAGCTTTGGAGCGCTGCGATACGACTAAAAGTCGCTGACGAGCAACTCGTCGGCGCGAGACCAGAGTCGCTGGTACACGCCGTAGGCCAAGCCGCCGCGCGCGCTGTCGTACGGGTCGTTGGCATTCGGGGTGTTTCGTTGGGCCCAGGTCCGGTTGGTGCTTTCAATTGACTCGCTGATGAAGCGGACGCTGCCGTCGACCATGGCAAAGTTCACCCCGCCGGGATGCATGCTGGCTGCGGCCCGACGAATGGTGGCGTTGGGCGCCGAATTCGGGGGATTCATCGACGCGACTCCCTCGTTGATC
>JAEUKO010000117.1:0-359 GCA_016794285.1 Alphaproteobacteria bacterium
ATATCCCAATAATTGGGCACGCTTATGTCTTAATTCTACAATTTTTAACAGAGTCTCTGTATTGTCGAATTGATCCCGAAAAGCCTTATTACTATTCGCTTTCCAGATTTTCTCGCGCAAATCACGCCGCGAAGAATAGGTGATAAATGGACCAAAACTGGGATAATCAAGAGTGATCAACCATTTCCCCTCATCTCCTCTTTCAACGGCCTCTTGCTTTGCACTTTCAACAACGGTCGCTGGGAGCCCCGCCAAGTCGGCCTCATCTTCAATCCATAATGTAAAGGCCTCTGTTGATTTTTTAACATTATTTGTAAAAACAGGCCCCAGAGTAGAACTGGCTTCGTTTACTTTACGAA
>JAEUKO010000117.1:369-865 GCA_016794285.1 Alphaproteobacteria bacterium
CATCCAATAATGCGCCACCACGAACAAAATTCTTATAGGTGTTTTCCAGTAGGGTATCTTGCTCTGGGGTCAATACCAATGAACTCCGCTGATCATAGACAGACTTAATACGATGAAAGAGATCAGCATTCAAAATAATATCACTGCCAAAATTGGCCTGTATCGGACCAATTTCTTCTGCAAGGGCCTGAAGCCCATCTGTTCCAGCCGCGGATAATTGGTTGTAGAAAACAGATGTAACACTTCCCAATGTCTCGGATGCTGTTTCAAGAGCAACAATCGTATTTTCAAAAGTAGGGGGCTCAGAATGATGAATGATCTGATCAATATTCTCGCGTGCCTGTGTAATCGCCTCTATCACAGCGGGCTTAAAATCCTCCTCACGAATCTGATCGAATTGTGGAACCTGATTACGAAGAGGTGATATTCTGAGAAGACTATTATTGGACATAAATAAAATGACTTTCTGTTATACCGGACGACACCCTAAAAGGAT
>JAEUKO010000118.1:0-582 GCA_016794285.1 Alphaproteobacteria bacterium
CTACCAGATTTTTTAACTGACGGATGTTTCCCGGAAAGCGGTACTTGATTAAGTTTTCCTTGGCATCCTCTGACAATGACACTGGCTTAACCTTGTATTTCTCAGCAAAATCGGACTCAAATTTCCTGAACATGATTTCAATATCCTTGCCTCGTTCACGCAAAGGCGGAACATAGATAGGCACCGTGCTGAGGCGGTAGTAGAGGTCTTCGCGGAATTTCCCGTCTTCCACCCGCTGCAGCAGGTTAATATTGGTGGCGGCCACCACGCGAACATCAGTCTTTTGAACCTTCGAGGAACCAACTTTAATGAACTCACCATTCTCCAAAACTCTTAGTAACCTGGCCTGCGTGCCTAAGGGCATTTCCCCGATTTCATCGAGAAAGATGGTTCCCCCATTGGTTACTTCAAAGTAGCCTTTGCGGGCTTCGTGTGCTCCGGTAAACGACCCTTTTTCATGACCAAATAACTCTGAGTCGATTGTACCTTCAGGAATAGAACCGCAGTTTATGGCGATAAACTGTCCGTGTTTACGCGGACTTAAATGATGGATAATTTTTGAGAATGATTCTTTACCACTAC
>JAEUKO010000118.1:592-856 GCA_016794285.1 Alphaproteobacteria bacterium
CATATCGGTAGGAGCCACCTGCATCGCTACGCGCACAGCGTTGTTCAGCAACGTAGAATTTCCAATAATTCCAAAACGTTGTTTTACGCTTTGTATTTCTGCATCTGTAAAACTCATGTTATGAAACTACTTTACCTAATAAGGTTGCCCCCGTGCACTTTTCTACCACTACATTTACGTACTGGCCTTTCTGAAAATGCTCCTTCGGAAAAACAACCACTTTATTTGCACTGTTCCGACCTTGTAAAAAATCTGATGATTTTT
>JAEUKO010000119.1:0-845 GCA_016794285.1 Alphaproteobacteria bacterium
GATCCTCAGAATTGCGCAAAGTTTCAACAGGCTCGTGATCAATATCGGGTGGGGAAATTTGCCGACCGCTCTCCTTGGCCCCCTCGCCTTTCTCATCCTTCATGCCTTTTTTAAAGGCCTTAATGCCCTCGGCCAAATCGCCCATCAAACGCGGCAGTTTGCCGGTCCCGAACAACAGCAAAACCAACAATAAAACAACAATAATATGCAACGGACTTAATGACATGGTTCCCTCGTGTTTGCGGGTCAGAAAAATGATCTGCTCTGCGCGATATATCACACTTACATATTACTTTTCCCCCACCGGGTCAATTCGTCAATTCTTAGCTTGATTCATTGGATATACTTCAGCCGAAATCAGCCGAAATTAAGTCCCGAAAGAGGATCGAAAAAAATTCTGGACGATGGCAAAAAATTGGTTTACAAAGCTCCACAGTCGGAGTGTGGCGCAGCCCGGTAGCGCACTTGCATGGGGTGCAAGGGGCCGTGGGTTCAAATCCCGCCACTCCGACCATTTTACAATGGTTTCATGGCCTTATTATCTTTCAATCCTACTATAAAATGGCCTTCATACTATTCGCTGTTTTAGTGCTGTACTTTTTCAGCCTTCCATGGAGAATTGAGGATAGATTGATCATAGTTACAACCCTTGCAACCCTCATTCATCAATGTCCCTATAATTAGTATACCCCTTACAATTCATGCAGTAATAACAACTCTCGCAGTCTTTGCAGACTTCACAGTCTTCGCACTTTGTGCAGTTTGTGCACATCCAGCAGCTTATGCAGCCTGTGCAATATTTGCATTCTGTGCAGAACTCGCAGTCTAAGCATTCTGTGCAGTTT
>JAEUKO010000011.1:0-34395 GCA_016794285.1 Alphaproteobacteria bacterium
GGAGCAATTCGCGGACAGGTTCGAGAGTGGCGTAAGGAATCAAAATTTCGACACGTCCACCACGATCTCCCATATCAATGCGCATCCGCACCAGAACGCAGGCATTTCCGCTTTGGGTAATAGCGGCAAAGCGCGGGTTGGTTTCCATGTTTTCAAGTTTGAAGCTGACCGGAGAGAGTGGGTCAAACGCCGAAGACATATCATTCAAAGTGACATTGAGCATCCGCTCAACCAAACGGGTTTCAATCGTTGTGTAGGGCCGTCCCTCAACACGAATAGACGGTGTCCCTTTGCGTCCACCAAGAAGAACATCCACCACCGAATAGATCAGCGAACTATCCACAACAATCAAGCCGTTATTGTCCCATTCTTCCGCTTTGAAAACGGACAGCATGGCCGGCAAAGGAATGGAGTTTAGATAGTCCCCAAAGCGGACCGTGGAAATTTGGTCAAGCGACACCTCGACATTGTCCGAGGTCAAATTCCGCAAAGACGTGGACATGAGCCGAACCAATCGGTCAAAAACAATGTCCAACATCGGCAGACGTTCATAGTTCACGAGGGCCGAGTTAATCAGGGCCATAACCCCCGAGGTTTCGGACTCGCCGCCAGCGTCATCAAAGCCAAGCAAGCTATCAATTTCAGCTTGGTTCAGAATACGGGTATTTCCGCCTTCCTCCATCGGCATGAGGTCAGGAGCCGGAACAGCTTCTCCCCCAAAAGCAGAATCAGCAGCCGCAGCGGCTCCGCCGCCACCATCACCCCCGCCGGCCATGGCCTCCCATTCGGCCATCATCCGGCGTTCTTCTTCGCTCATCTGCTCGGCGTCTTGCGTTGGCGCGTCAGCCATAAGAGGCCCTGTCCTTTCCGATCCCTAAAAAATTTCCGACTTCCTCACCCTCTTACAAAAAGCGGGCCAGTTTCTCTTTCTTACGGTTATTGTATCAGAATTTCCTGAAAAAGGACATCCTTGACCTGAGTTGGAGCTGCCGCTGCGTTCACCCGCGACAACAATTCCATCTGCAACCGATAAATTCCCTTTGACCCGCGCAAATCTTGGACTTTCAACTCGCGCAGATAAGTTTGGAACTGGTCAACCACGCGGGGAAGAACCTTCTCAACAGCTTTCATATCGGCTTCATTGGCGAGTTCCAACTGGATGGAAAGACGCAAATAGCGAGGTTGCCCTTCGCTGGTCAAATTAACAATTAGATCAGGGATTTTAAGAAAAGCAACCTCTGGTCCAGCCCCTTCGCCGCCATGCTCTCCTTCTCCTTCGGCTTTTTTGTCTCCCTCTCCCTCAGCTTTTTTATCTCCGGCAGCCTCTTTGCCGTGCTCTCCCTCTTTGCCAGCCTCAGCCGAGGTTTCCTTGTTGAGAATTTTATCAAGCGTTCCTGTGAAATAGAGCCCTGCGCCCCCCCCAAGCAGCAATAAAAGAGGGACCACGATTAAAATGATTTTCTTTTTGGAAGACTTTCCCCCCTCACCATCAAGGGGGGTTTCATCGCTGCCTTCGCTTTCAACTACTTCTTTTCCGTGAGCCATTGCGTACCTTTATTGTTTTCGAATCATACCTTCTGCCATTGTATCCGAGGAAAAACGCAGAACCAACTCGGCAATTCCTTCCGCCCCTCCTCTCCCCACAGAACAGGGAATATTTTTCCAATACGTCAAATCAAAGCGGTTTTTTTAGGCCCTTATTTGAAAAAAAACTCCATTTTTCAGTGGGTTAGCGTTTTACCTCTCTCTGGCACGGTCTTCGCAACGATGATCCCAGAACAATTTATAGATTCAAAAAACAAGTGGGATAAGGATACCGTAAACAATGGAAAACAGTCTCTATGTCGGGCTCTCCCGACAAATGGTTTTGCAAAGGGCAATGGATTTAACGGCAAACAATGTCGCCAACATCAACTCCCCCGGCTACCGCGAACAAAACCCCATTTTCGAAGAATATATTTCAAAGCCCCGCAATGAAAAAGAACCCCTTTCGATGGTGTTTGACTCGGGGCAGTACGCCTCGGCGCAGTCTGGCCCAATTCAACTGACGGGGGGAACTTATGACGTGGCTCTGTCGGGGCCCGGCTTCATAGGAGTCAAAACTCCGAGTGGCGAGATTCAATATACAAGAGCGGGAAATTTTACCACGGACAGTAACGGACAATTGGTCACCACCAGCGGCTTTACCGTTGCAGGATCAGGCGGCAGTGCCATCACCATTCCCGCCGAAGCCAAAGAAGTTGTCATCACGGAATCCGGCAACGTAACGGTAGACGGGAACGCCGTTGGCAAACTGACCATTGATGAATTTGAAAGCATCAACGATTTGCGACCAGAAGGAAACGGGCTCTATAGTGCCTTGCGTGCCGGACGCCCCGCCACGGAAACAATCGTCAAGCAGGGATATTTGGAAGGGTCCAATGTGAACTCAGTGGTCGAAATGTCACGCATGATTGATATTTTGAGACAGTACCAATCCACCATAAAAATGCTGAATTCCGAGCATGAAAGGCAGTCTTCCGCCATTCAGCGTCTGGCTAAAATCAGCGGCAATTAACGTTAGAGGGATTTAAGGAGAAACACACATGAGATCACTTGATATTGGCGCAACCGGAATGCTGGCCCAGCAAATGAACGTGGATATGATTTCCAACAACATTGCCAACATGACAACCACAGGGTTCAAGCGGCAACGGATGGAATTCAAAGACTTGATTTACCAACACATTACCCGCCCGGGGGCAACCTCTTCGGCAGATGGGACAACTGTTCCGTCTGGGCTTTCTCTCGGCCTTGGGGTTCGGCCTGCTGCGACTTACCGCATTCACGAGCAAGGAACCATCCAGATTACCAACAACGATCTTGACCTTGCGATTAACGGGCGAGGTTTCTTCCAGATTGAGCTTCCAAACGGTGACACGGCCTATACCAGAGCAGGATCTTTTCAGGTCAACCAAGATGGGGAAATTGTGACCTCGGAAGGGTATCGGCTCCTCCCCGGGATCACGGTTCCCGAAGATGCCCTCTCGATTGAAGTCAATGAAGAAGGACAAGTTTCAGCCAAAATGCCCCAACAAGTCGCCATGCAGGATTTGGGGCAAATTGAACTGGCAACTTTCGTCAATGGAGCCGGTCTTGAGGCCATTGGCGATACCATGTTCCTTGAAACGCCTGCCTCGGGGCAAGCCTTGGTTGGGACCCCTGCCAGCGAGAATTTTGGGTCGCTGCGCCAGTCTATGCTCGAACAATCGAACGTGGACTCGGTCAAGGAAATTACCAATCTGATTACGGCACAGCGGGCCTATGAAATGAACTCGAACGTCATTCGAACCTCGGATCAGATGATGGAATCGGTTAATCAACTCCGTTAATAGCCATAATATAGAAACTGGCACGGAGCTTGCAATGACTGTCTTGTAGGCAAAACTAGGCAAAAAAGGAGTAAAACCATGAAAACAGATAGAAACACCACCGTTCTTTTCCACCTGATGGTGACCAGCTTGCGGAGTCTGGTTTTCGTTGGAGTTATGGCGGCAGCCACATTGATGGTCATGGAAAGCCAATCCTCTCTTTCGATGGGAGACACCATCGACCATCTCACTAGCCTTGGTCAATCCTTTGGAGACTCTTTGAATTAAGAAAGAATTAAGCCATGTCAGACAATGAAATCAAACAAACCAAGCAATGCATTTTATGGATGTGCACCTACACTCTGAAGAGCGTGACAGTGGCAATGGTGCTTGGCTATGCCCTACTCTACCTCTTGCTTTCCATTCCAGCAGCCGAAGCCGCAACCTTGCGTTCTAACAGCTCGGTTGCAGGTAGTGTGGTTCACCTTTCGGATGTTTTTGACGATCTTCCAAACGATCAAGATGCCGTTTTAGGATCAGCTCCAGAAATTGGCAAAGATATGATCTTGGGGGCAAAGACCCTGTCCCGCATTGCCTCGGCTTATCATCTTGACTGGACTCCGGCCTCTGCCACGGACCAATGCATTTTGCGCCGTGAATCAAGTTCGGTTTCCTCCACCGACATTGAAAACAGCCTCAAAGAAGCCCTCATTGCCAAGGGCGTCAGCGGAGATTTTACCGTCACTCTTTCCAACTTGAATGCCTCGTTGGTCTTGCCTCGTGACCTTCCCGCCACAGTTGAGGTTTCTCAGCTTTCCTACACTCCCGGGCGGGACGTTTTCTCGGCTACACTTGCCGCCCCCTCTGCTGACAATCCTGTCAAAACCATCAGCGTCAGCGGGATCGTGGAACGCAGCGTTCAAGTTCCGGTTCTGCGGAGCAGCCTCAAATCCGGCGAGATCATTGGCTCAACCGACATTGAATGGATTGATGTCTCTGTAGCAAACTTGGGACGAGATGTCATTCTGGATGCAGATCATCTGGTTGGAAAAACGCCCATCCGCTCAATCACTATTGGCCATCCCGTGCGGGGCAGAGAAGTAACCTCTCCACAACTGGTCGCTCGGGGAGATGACGTTCTCATCTTCTTTAATGCCGGACCGCTGGAACTCTCGGCCAAAGGACGCGCCATGCAAAACGGAGCCGAAGGTGATCTGGTGCGGGTTATGAATCTCTCTAGCAACAAATCCGTAACAGCAGAAGTCACCGGAGACCACGAAGTCAGAGTTGAATAAATTCTTACAAGCAAAAAACAAAGAAGGTGGAATATCATGAAAACAAATAGAAACAAAAAATTATACTCCGGCGGAATTTTTGACTTTCCTCTATTGCCCCTGCTTGTCGCGCTCGTTGCTGGCAGCAACCTTGTGGCTTGTAGCTCGGTAGACCGCATCAAAAATATTGGAGAAGTCCCTCCCCAATCTGCGGTTCAAAACCCGACCCAAACTGCCAATTACCGGCCCGTCAGTATGCCCATGCCAGAAGAGAAAACCTACCCAAAATCAGGAAATTCTCTCTGGACCGGAGCCCAACAGGGATTTTTCAAAGACCAGCGGGCCAAGACGGTTGGAGATATTATGACCGTGGTTATCAACATTGACGACAAAGGAAAAATGCAAAACGCGACGGATCGCACGCGTTCCTCTAGCGAAAAAGCCGCTATGCCAAAATTCCTCGGCATAGAAACCAAATTGGCACAAGTTCTACCCGAAGCGATAGATCCCACGAACCTAAGCGACCAGAGCGCGGATTCAAGCTTCAAAGGCGATGGAACAACGGACCGCAAAGAAAAAATTGAAATGAAACTCGCCGCAACCGTGACTCAAGTTCTGCCCAATGGCAACATGGTTATTCAAGGATCACAAGAAGTTCGCGTTAACTACGAGAACCGCCTGTTGAAACTAGCTGGGGTTGTTCGTCCTCAAGATGTGAACGTGGACAACACGGTTTCTTACGAGAAAATTGCCGAAGCGCGTATCGCGTATGGCGGCAATGGCCAAATTACAGATGTTCAGCAGCCAAGATACGGTCAACAGCTTTATGATGTGCTCTTCCCGTTCTGATTGCCCCCTCTTTACCAGCTTACCCCCTTACTACCCACCTAACTTGATCGCCGGCGAAAGCCGGCGTTTTTTTGGGAAAAAGAGGCAGTTGCCAATCAACTACATAGCCACAACGATTCCGAACTCCGTTGCAAGCTTGGCCAGTCCGCCCTGTTCCAAACGCCCAACCCCTTCGAAAAACCAGTTTGGCCCCTCGCGATTGAGCACTCCAACCAGAACCGCTGTCGCTTGAGGGTCTTCCAGAAATTCAGCATCAAGGTTAAACCGCATCAACTCAATCTCCGTTTCCTCGTTGACGATCCGCAAGAAGCAGTTGCGAACACTCCGAAAACTATGGCCCCGCTCAGGAGCTTCGTAAATTGAGACAGAAAACGCAACTTTGCGCACATCAAATGGAAGACGCATAAGGTCTATCCGAATATTTTCGTCATCGCCTTCTCCGGCTCCGGTCCGGTTATCTCCCATATGCTCAACCGAGCCATCAGCGTTTTTCAAGTTATTATAAAAGACAAAATCTTCGTCTGCGGCTGTTTTGTCGTTTTTATCAAGCATGAATAGACTGACATCAAGATCAGGAGCTTCTCCCTCAAATCCGATCACGTCCCAACCAACCCCGACCATAATCCGCTTCAGGGTAGGATCCATGCGCGTAAGGTTAGCCATCTCCCCGCGCTTGAGGATAAAAACATCCGCAAGACTGGGATCAGAAACAATACTCGCCGAACGCGTAATTTCAACTTCAGACATCTACAAACCCTATACAGACTTTCCGACCGACAACGGTCAATTCCGCCAACTCTATCGGGAAAACCTTAATTTCTGATTACCTCTCGGCTTTAACCCCGTTATCCCACTCCAAACCATATCCAAAGGCGCGGTCCATTTCGGCATGGCCGGGGAAATACTCTGTATAATTGGTGATCCGCAACCCGTTGCGCACATTTTCAATTCCGGCAATGGCGCAAATAGCCAAGTCCTTGTTGTGACTGGACAAAGACACAATCATCTGTTTTTGACCCGGGACCCGTACATGAATTTGCGGCTTCGCCTGCGCCCAGTCCAAAGCTCCGTGATAGATATACACGTAGATCAGAATGCGTTTGACAGCTTCCCATTTTTTGCCATTGATCCGAATATATTCATCATCGCCTTCGGTGCGGCCTGTCCGTTCATCTCCAGAAAGAGCCATATAAGGGAAGTCCTCATAGTTTCCGAACTGTTCCCCAAAGGCTTGGATAGCTCCGCGAGAGCCGTCTTTCATCTCGTATAAAATGCCCAGATCAAGATCAATATCAAAGGGCTTGGTCTTTTTCATCAACCTTCCCAACAAGCTAGGGTCTGGCATATCTTGAGCATCCCATGCTGCCGCGATTTGAATTTCCTCGAACCCACCTTGAGGCGGCGTCATGGAAATGGTGTCGCCGCGCCGACCTAAAAAATCAATGTTCTGATCTTGGTCATTGGGGTCAACATAGCCCGCCGATCCGCGAGATCTTCCGTGACCAGAAAAATGGGAGCGGTCACGATTTGCCTCAGAGAGGGAGTCAAGAGAAGGAGGATCATTCGGAGGGCACATAATAAATCTCTTTCAGCAGTAAGAAAAACAGACGCTTCAGTCTACCCAAACTTCTGTCAATCAGAAAGCTCCTATTTTTGTTTAGAACCTTTGATCCCCTCTATTTGGTCCACAAGATGATCTGTACATAATTGCGTATCTTTCCTTGCCTATATTGTTACCGTTCGGGAACATTTTATAGGGTTTTGGTCAAAATATTCGGTTTTGTTCCCGTTCGGTATCAAAACTTGGCATTTGATGGTGAATGTGCTATATTGATCCCGTACGGTAACAAATTGTAGGTGCAACGATGGATCACCAAATACCAAATGCAAAAGAATTAGGCCTGCTTGTTCGAGATGCCCGTAAGCAGCAGGGGTTAACCCAAGAGGACTTGGCGGGCCTGACTGGTACGGGGCGACGCTTTATCAGTGACCTTGAGCAGGGTAAAGAAACCGCAGAGCTTGGGAAAGTTTTGTTGGTTCTGGCTGCCCTAGGTTTGGCACTATATGCTCTAAGCAAGTGGAGTAAGTAATTTTAGATGAAAAAAACTCTGGACGTTTATTTACGAGACAGGCTGGTCGGGAAATTATTTTCCGAGCAGGGGACTCTCTCGTTTGTTTATGACGCAGCTTATTTGCAAAGTTCTGATGCGGTTAAAATATCGGTGTCCTTGCCTTTGAGGATGGAAGAATTTTCACATTCACCTGTTGCGGCGTTTTTTTCCGGATTACTTCCTGATGAAGCGGTGCGGATTAGATTAGCCAAATATCTTGGTTTGTCGGACAAAAATATTTTTGGGCTTTTGGAATCTATCGGCGGGGATTGCGCCGGAGCGATTTCGGTTTATCCGGAAGGGACAAAAATCGAGAATAGCGTTTCCCCGACTTATAAAGTTTTGAGTGATGATGAAGCCGATGAGATTCTCTCGTCTCTTGATAAGCGGCCTTTGCTTGTTGGTGAGAATGATGTCCGCATTTCAGGAGCAGGCGCACAAGACAAGCTGATGATTGCTTTTGTTAACGGTAAAATTGCTATCCCTACAGGGCAAACACCGTCAACGCATATTATCAAGCCGCCAATTAAAGGGCATCCCGATTCAGTTCATAATGAATTTTTCTGTATGCGCTTGGCGGCGGCAGTGGGTCTTCCTGTTCCAAAGGCTGATATTTATTGGCTTAAAGATAAACCCTATTACCTCGTTGAACGGTATGACCGCCGTAAAGAGGCGGATGGGGTTTTTAGACGGCTTCACCAAGAGGATTTTTGTCAGGCTCTTCATGTGCCGCCGGAACTGAAATACGAGAATGAAGGTGGACCAAGTTTGGAGCAATGTTTTGGCCTGCTTGATGCACGGATTAAATCAGGTTCCATGGCGGGGAAAAATAAAATCACGCTTTTGCAAGGTGTGATTTTCAATTATCTGATCGGAAACGGGGATGCCCACGGCAAGAATTTCTCGCTGCTCTACGATGAAGAAGCGGAGAGCCTCGCGCCATTCTATGACCTTTTGAGTACAGTCATTTATAGTGATCTTCATAAAGCCAAAATGGCCATGAAGCTTGGCGGGAAATACAAATTCACAGAGGTTACTGATCGCCATTGGATGCAACTGGCCGAGGCCATCGGGGTTCGCCCTGATTTTATGGAGCGGCAGATTGTAGGCATGACAAACCGTATTGCAAAAACCTCAACGTCTCTATGGGGTCAATTGATAGCTGATCCTAAATTGGCCAACGCAGCTTATGAAAAAATTATGGCGATCATTACTTTGAATCATAGACACTTGTTGGATTCTATATCTCAAGATGAAAAATAAATGAAAAGGGTATTGAGATGCAAAGCCAACATATGACAGATGTCTGGAATATTTTTGATCGTGGTAAGCCTTTTCCTTGGTCTTTCAGAGGCCAGAGGCAGAAAAAGTTAATTGATATTCTAAAAAGGCAACACCCTGCGGAAGCAAAAAAAGTTAAAGAACTAATTGACGATGACCATGCGAAAATTAATAAGGAATTGCGGTGTATTGTATCTCCGATTCTTGGGCAAGGTAACGAGGAGCTAAAGTTAGAGCTAAGTTCTTGGGTTATTAAAGATTGGGGTGGGATTAGACGATTAAATACGGATATTATAAAGCAATGGCTTAATTCCCTATCTGACTTTGATGACAAGAGAATTTGTGAGTTCATTAAAAAAAATGGAAATAACCGCATTTCTTCTTGGAGCAAATTGTTGTCATTTTTTGATCCTGAAAAATACGCCATTTATGATTCCCGTACTGCTTTCGCGCTTAATTTTGCCTTGAGTGAGTTGAAGGATAATTGGAGATTTATAATACCTGCTAGCCAGAACAAATCGTTAAGGCGAAGCATACCCAATTATCAATACTCAAAAGATGCCCATATAAAATTGGGATACTGTGACTATCTAGAAATTTTACGCGCTAGTCCTTACGATGATATTTTATCCGCAGAGATGGTGTTATTTTCGAATGCTCCAGAGCTTGTAAAAAAGTAATTAGGTTTCCCCCTTGAGTTTGAGGTATTTCCCCCCTATAACAGGGGCGTAGTCAGCAGAAAATGTGTGCAAATTCCAGCATTTTGGCCAAAGATTCAAAATTTCCTTAAAAAATCTTTTGAAAACAAGGCCTTAGTGATGGGGTGATTTGTTTTACCTGGAAACAGGCAATCTACACAGTTCCTGCACAGGTGGATTTGAAGCAAAAATATAATAGGATCAATTGAGATGGCCGCGTATCAATACGTTTATGTAATGAAAAACCTGACCAAGTCTTACGCAGGCGGAAAAACCGTCCTCAAAGACATGACCCTCAGTTTTTTCCCCGGGGCCAAGATTGGTGTTTTAGGGCCGAACGGGTCTGGGAAATCCACTTTGCTCAAAATCATGGCCGGCCTTGACAAAGAATATGTCGGGGAGGCGTGGTCTGCCGAAGGGGCCCGCGTGGGGTATCTCGCCCAAGAGCCACAACTTGATTCTTCCAAAAATGTTCTTGAGAACGTTATGGTGGCTTTGAAACCCATCACCGAAATGGTCGAGAGATACAACGCCATTGGGGCTTTGATGTGTGAGCCAGACGCCGATATGGATTCCTTAATGACCGAAATGGGCGAGTTGCAGGAAAAAATTGAAGCCGTTGATGGATGGGAACTCGAACGTCACGTTGAAATTGCACTGGATGCCTTGCGCTGTCCCTCTGGGGATGCCCGTGTAGACAATTTGTCGGGTGGAGAAAAACGCCGCGTTGCGCTTTGCAGATTGCTTCTCGAAAAACCAGATTTGTTGCTGCTTGATGAACCGACCAACCACTTGGATGCTGAAAGCGTGGCGTGGCTGCAACGCTTCCTGACCGATTACAAAGGAACCGTGGTCATGGTGACTCACGACCGCTACTTCCTTGATAATGTGACGGGCTGGATTCTTGAACTGGACCGTGGCAATGGCATTCCGTATGAGGGAAATTATTCCGCTTACCTGACCCAGAAACGCAAACGTCTGGAGCAAGAAGCCAAGAGCGAAGCCAGCCGCCAAAAAACTCTCGACCGCGAATTGGAATGGATGCACCAAAGCCCCGAGGCGCGGCGCAAGAAATCCAAGGCGCGGATTGCCTCCTATGAACAAATGCTTCTTGAGAATGAACGGGAAACCGTTGGCCGTACCCAGATTGTTATTCCCACACCGCCACGCCTTGGCAATTTGGTGGTAGAAGCCATCAATATTTCCAAAGGGTTTGGTGACCGTTTGTTAATTGATAACCTGTCCTTCAAACTGCCCCCGGGGGGTATTGTTGGGGTGATCGGTCCCAATGGCGCGGGGAAAAGTACACTTTTCCGCATGATTACCGGACAAGATAAACCGGATAGCGGGGAGTTCCGCGTGGGGGATACGGTTCAGCTTGGCTATGTTGATCAAAGCCGTGACAGTCTTGATCCTGATAAAAACGTCTGGGAAGAGATTTCCAACGGACTTGATATTTTCAAAATGGGCAAAATCGAAATGCAAAGTCGGGCCTATGTGGGATCGTTCAACTTTAAGGGCGGCGACCAACAGAAAAAAGTCGGGCAGCTTTCAGGGGGGGAACGCAACCGCGTTCACCTTGCCAAGATGCTCAAAACCGAAGCGAATGTTTTGCTGCTTGATGAACCGACCAACGATCTTGACACGGAAACCTTATCGGCTCTTGAAGAAGCCTTGGAACAATTCCCCGGCTGCGCTGTGGTGATCTCGCACGATCGCTGGTTTTTGGACCGCCTTGCCACCCATATTCTGGCGTTTGAGGGAGACTCTCAAGTCGTCTGGTTTGAAGGAAATTATGAAGATTACGAAGCCGATCGTCACCGCCGCCTTGGTCTGGATGCCGACACGCCGCACCGGATCAAATACCGCCCACTCACCAAAGCTGCGTAAGAAACCTTATGCCTCGCAAAGAAACGTTAGGAGTCCTTATTGCTCTTGCTTCGGCTGCTGTCTTTGGGTTTTACCCTCCAGCAACAAGAGGAGCGTACGCAGATGGTGTCAATCCGGCCTTTATCATCCTTTTTACCACCTTCTGGCGAACGGCTTCTCTTTCCTTGTTTTGCCTTGGAACCAAACGCCCGCTCTTGAGAAAAAAGGAAAATATCAAAAACGGCATTTTAAACGGTTTTTTCCAGACCGCATCTACTGTGGGCATCTTAGGGGCCATGCAATTTCTCCCGGGACCTGTCGTTATTACTATCGTGTTTAGCTACACGTTGATGCTTTACTTGTTTCTGGTTTTCAAAGGGGAAGAAAAACTGAATCCGCAAACCCTCATTCCTGTTTTTTTTGCCTTTATTGGGCTTACCTTGGTCGTAAACGTACAAGACAAACTGGAAGAAGTTTCACTACCCGGGCTTTGCCTTGCCTTTATGGCAGCAATTGCCACTGCCACCCGAGTCTATGCCTACGGAAATGTGCTTAAAAAAAATGATCCGGCTGTTATTGGAGCAGAGACCTTTATTTTTACCTTGTTGTTTTGCTCTCTTCTTACTTTTTACCAAACCCCCTTGCTCCCGCAATCTACAATGGGGTGGGTGTGGGCAGGAAGTTCCGCCGCAGCCCTTTCGCTCGGCAGTTTTGGAATGTTTTACGGAATTAGCATGATAGGGGCTTTCAAGTTTTCGTTGTTGACCAAATTGGAGCCCATTTCTGGAGCCATATTTTCGGTTATTCTGATCGGAGAAAAGCTTAGTCCTACTCAGTACCTAGGCATGGCGACTGTCATTCTCAGTCTTTTGGCCTATCAGGTCCTGCAGCACAGGCAAGCCGCAAAGAAAACTTCACCCCATTAGACTTTCACCACCCCTTCTTGAGCATTTACTATTTGAGCCGCTCGTTTTTAACCGTCAGGGGGCCGCGCCAAGGAAGGGTGTTGAATCAACCGTAGATGCGGCATCCAAGGTTCGGCGGGCGGGCTGAAGTCCAGCTGGATCGCCCCACCAGTTATTTTCTGCCTTCAGGGCCCCACCGTCCAAATCAACCCGCAAGTCGGTTCCGGTGTTGCTGTGAATTGAGCTTCCCCCCGTACCGCCCAAAGCTCCGCCCCCCATATCCACGTTATAGGTTCCTGTTGTGTCATCATCCACAAAGACCCCGTTCAGAGTATTCCCTGTTGCTGTGATGGCATTTAGAATCACGCTCGTGACATTACTGTTGCCCGTTGCTTGGACATATCCCCCATACTGAGAATTTCCAGTGGCAATGATGTCTTGCAGAGTGACCCCTGTCATATTGCTAGTTGTCGCTCCATGAACGTGAAACCCACTAGCTGCGTTTCCGGTTGCTGTCACGTCCTGTATCGTCATATTGCTAACGACTCCACTGCTGGCTCCTTGAATATACAGTCCTCTTTGTGTGTTTCCGGTTGTGGTGATGGTGTTGGCCGTCACATTGCTGAGAGAGCCTCCCACCCCGCTGCCGTACAAGTGAACACCCTGTTGTGTGTTTCCGGTTGCCGTGATGTTATCTAAATCTACGTTTGTTATAGATCCAACGGAGGCCAAAATATAAAGGCCACTCAGCGTGTTTGAAGACGCTGTTACATCATTTAGGGTTAGATTGCTGAGACTCCCGCTGGTAGAGGACAAAACATACATCCCATGTTGGGTGTTTCCGCTGGTAGTCAGACCATCCAGAGTCAGGTTATTCAAGCTGCTTCCTACCCCATTGGCATACACCTGAATCCCGTGTTGGGTGTTTCCCGAGGTTGTGATGTTGCTGAGACTCGCGTTTGACAAACTCCCCGTAGCCGAAGCAACAACATAAGTTCCATGCAAACCATTCCCTGTTGTTGTGATGTCGTCCGCCGTCAGGTTATTTAGAACAGCACCCGTCCCTGAGGAAGAAAAATACACCCCGTACTGAGTATTTCCGGTGGCAGTTATATTGTTTATATCCAGACCCGTCATACTGCCACTATTGCTTGAGGAAACAAGGACACCGGTTAGGGTGTTGGTGTTTGCTGTTATATTGTTTGCAGTCAAGTTATTAAGACTAGAGCCTGCGTTCGTTGCGTTAACATAGACCCCATAACCGATATTGTTTGTGCTGGTTACATCTTGCAGAGATGTCTGTGCAATCTGACCGCCGGTTCGAGCAAAAACGTAAACGCCACTCGCGGCATTCCCAGTTGCGGTGATGTCTTGTAAAGAAACATTATCAATCAACGCACTCGTTTCTGCATAAACTTCTGTACCATAGCTTGTGTTTCCGGTTGTGGTAATGTCTTGCAGAGATAAATTGACAATCCGACCATCGTTTAGCGCAAAAACACGGACACCCTGCTCTGTGTTTGATGAGGCCCTCACATTTTGAAGAGACAGATTTTCGATTACCCCGCCAGCGTAACGGGCATCAATCTGGACTCCTGTCCTGTTATTTCCATCCGCCTGAATATCTTCTAGGAATGCTGTTTCTATACGTCCCCCATCGCGGGCCGACATATAAATCCCCCATCCATTCGCCGTGGAATAGACATCCTGCACAGAAACATTGCCAATCTCTCCACCGTAATCAGCTTTAACCCACACTCCATCACTATTGAAGCCATTTCCTAAACCGTTTGCTCTAGCTATAATTTCTTCGGTTGTGACGTTGTTAATTCGTGAACCGCTGAGGGTGGACTCCACACGAACCCCTGTGTAGAAATTATTCAGGGCTTCAACATCCCGTATGTTCACACTTTCCCACGTTGTCCCCGTGTCGTTCAACGCATGTATCCCATACAGACCAGTTCTATCTACCGTGACGCCGGCCACCGTTGTTTTGTCTGCGGAAACCGTTATCCCCGTCCCCGCCGTGTTGGTGATGACAGGGGCCGCCCCCGCCGCCGCAATGACAGAGGCATTTGGACGAGATTGGGACGAATTGCCAATTTGGAACTGGCCTTCGTCCCAGATAAAATCAGTTCCCGACCCGATCAACTGTTGTCCGGTTTTGCTCAAAGTTATCCCAGAAGACTGGCCCGTCCATGTGCCATCCCCCCGATGAACATAGATAATACTATATTCGGATGCTGCGCCTTCCGCTGCGGCAAGGGTATTATAGGGATGCTCCGCCGAGCCATCCCCTCCAGCAGCCGCTGTGTTGTTAACATGGATAACTTCTTGTTCCACTCCTGTTGCGGCATTCAAGACTGGCTTTCCTATGCCAGTGTCAACACCTTCTGCTGTCACAATATCAATATCCCGTTCCGGACTCTCATCAAGGCGAGCCCTCAGACCTTCTTTTCGATAGCTTTTTTTCTGGTCAAAAGGAAAACGCAACGTTGCTTCCACAAATCCTTGCGGCCCTCGTTCGTGGTCGTTTTGGAAACGCGCCCCAACTTGAACATTTTCCGTGACATCCACGGCTAAACGAGTCCGAAAGCCCGCTATTTTATCGGTATTGGCCCCATCAAAAGCGTAAACTCCGCCGTAAATACGCGCACTATCCGTGTAAGCATCCAGCATCGGAATATTGGCTCCCACCTCTATATCGACACCCGTCTGAGCTTCTTCGACTATTTGACCAACAGTATCAACGTAAATCCCTGTTCCGGCCATATAAGGTGCAGAAGCCCCTACATTCGGAGTTGCGTATTCTTCCCCACCGGAAAGAGGAACGTACACATTCCCCCGCAAATCAATATCATCCCCCAGCCATTCCACCCCAGCAGTGGCTTGATAGAACGTATTGCCCCGTGCGCTCAATCGCCTGTCTACCCAGCCGTGAACTCCCGCAATGCCGTTTCCCAGAACTGGATCATCCACAATTTTCCGGTAGCCAACGCCTATATTTCCCTCGCGGTTATCCGCATCGTCCCCCATGACCCGCACATCGCCATAGAGAACCGCCTCATTGTCTTGTGCAATCGGAGCCCAGATTTCCGTCATGGTAATGGAACGTTCGTCCCCCAAGCGTACATTCAGCTCGGCGCGAGGCCGCATAGCCTCATCCGCCAAAACCGGATAAGCCACAAAGGAACATAAAAAGAACATATACGTTCCGAAGGGAAAACGAACCATAAGGCCCCACAGAGCTGTGGCAAAGGAAAGAAAATCTCCAAGAAGGAGACCTCAGACTTTAACACATTTACCCACAGGGAAAAAGTCCTAGAAATTTAGGCGAAAGATAACGCAGATTCAAAACCCAATCGCAACGGTTTTATTTTCTGAAATTTTTTTCCTACTTTTCAAGGGCTCTATTGTCTTTCTTGTTTCTTTTATGGAGACCTTTTTCTACAAGAACCACATTTGGAGTCAGAAACTAGTTACAGTAGTCCTTGATGGTCCCCTGAAGAAGTTTTTCCTTCTTTTTAACCGCAGCCATTGCATAAGCACATGACTGTTGATTTTTCCCTTTATTTTTTACTGCGTGTGCAAAAGCGAGCATAGGATTCACATGTTCCGAAGCCGGATACCTTTGAAGCAATTTCTCCAAAGGGGTAATGGCCTCAACTACCCTGCTTTGTGAAAACAAGAACTGTGCGTAGGACATAAGCATAGAGTTGTCAGCATTGTTCTTTCCAATAGACTCCTGAAAGAATCCCTCAGCCGCCTTGATATCTTTGTCACGCAACCAAGCAATCATGGCAAAACCGTAATAAGCATCACCATTATTTTTATCAAGAAGCCAAGCCTGATTAAATCGTTTGATAGATGTCACGTAATCCTTAGATTGAAGTAATGCAGCAAACCCTTTACGAGCCGCCTGCTGCGAAGCAGCAGAAGGAGACACTCCAGCCTGCCGAACCCCATCCACGAGGGCTTGATCGGCTTTTTCCAACTGAGCTGGTTTTGCACACCCCCCATACATAGGCAGCAAAGAAATATCGGATTTGCAACGCACCTCCACAGCATATGAAGAAGAGACAAAGGAAAAAAACAAAACGACAGAAAAACATAAAATACGGCACACGATATTTTCTCTTTCATAGAACTATACAGAAGTTAGAGTCTCTCAGATTCAAAATTCAATCGCAACGGTTTTATTTTTTGCTCTTAAACTTTGTTGCTGCTCAAACTGTGTGATGAGCGCATGGTTGGCAACCAATCGCCGCACACATACCCCCGAAGAGGAGGCTATTTGTTCTATCCAGTTCTCAAGCCGTTGCCGCTCTGCGGTTGTGTCAACATAAACTTCATCACGTTGAAACAACTCCTCTCTCTGCCGCCATTCCCTGTACTCAACTCTGGCTTTGATATATTCCCTCACGCGATCCACAAAATCTTGAGAAGACGGATTTTTCCAACCAAACGCTGCCCACTCTGCTTTTGCATTTCTAAACTCGTGAGAGAGAAAATAATCGGAAACCTGATGGCTTATAAAAGATGTCACGCTCTCTAATTTTGCACGACCAGAAAAAATCTCTGACAAACTCCACTCTACCCTCCGCACCAGATCAGAAGAGACATACCCTTCATGCTCTGCGCCAAAAAGATTGAATGTAGCTTCCCGCAACTCAGCAGATGAGAGAGCCAGCCTTCGGTTTGAAAATTTTTGATTGAGGCAGAACATTCTCTCGGTTTGAAGCATTTCATCCAGCAAAACCTCCAACCCAAGCGGCGCAAGATTTTCAAAATTTCCTGTCCCGCTTTGGTCTTTCCCGAGGCTGTTAAAAATCTGCATAAAATCAGACCTTCCCTCAAGCTGCGAGAACCACCGCGAAGGATCTACAAACAAAGGATGTTCTCCAAAACAGTGATACCGTTTTTTTTCGCAATCAATCGCCGCTCGTTCTGGCGCAAGGAGAGGGTTTGTTTTCAAGCGCGAAAGAATTTCCTCTGTGATCCCTGTCGGCAAAGACAAGAAAGGGTTATCAATGAACGGTACGAGATGCGCCGGAGAGATACGGTAATGGTCACAGAATTTTGCAACAGCTTCCCGTCCCAAACCATGATCTGAACCATCAGGATGATCTTTCCACACCTTCAATGTGGCGTAAGAAATTCCCATCACCTTGGCAAGTCGAGTGTCAGGTACTCCAGCTTGTTCTGCACGCACCAGAATCGGATGCTCCCCCGCAACCACCCGCAAAACAAATTCGCTCAAAGCCGTTCTTCCTGACATTTTACTGAGGAAAACACGACAGAACCGCGCCAACAGGCCACACAAATTCTCAGATTTTCGAGGCTCTTTATTATTCATAATTTTTTATTATGATAAGTTTACAAAAAAAGCAAGCCAATCTCGTCGGCTTGCTTTTCAGGATGACAAAACGCAATAAACTTTTAGGAAGCCATTTTTTTGTCAATGACTTCATTAAGCCCTTTGACAGCATTCACTGAGTTGTCAAACATAGCGCGTTCAGCGGCATTCAGCTCAATTTCAATAATCTTTTCAACCCCACCGGCCCCGATCACCACCGGAACCCCGATGTAAAGGCCATTGACGCCATATTGGCCAGAAAGCTTCACGGCACAGGGCAGAACCCGTTTTTTATCGCGCAAATAACTCTCGGCCATGGCAATCGCGCTCGCGGCAGGAGCGTAAAACGCCGATCCGGTTTTGAGCAGGTTCACAATCTCGGCTCCCCCATTACGGGTACGATCCACAATGGCATCAATCTTGGCCTGTGTGGTCCAACCCATTTTGACCGTATCCGGCAAAGGAATCCCCGCGACCGTTGAATACCGAGTCAAAGGAACCATCGTGTCGCCGTGTCCACCCAAAACAAAGGCACTGACATCTTCAACCGAGACTTTGTATTCTTCGGCCAAGAAGCAGCGGAACCGCGCACTGTCCAAAACACCGGCCATGCCCACAACCTTATTGGCGGCAAAGCCCGTAGCCCGCTGCATGACTTCGACCATCACATCCAGCGGATTGGTAATCACAATCACAAAAGCGTTCGGCGCGTGTTGTTTCAGATTTTGGCCAACACTTTCAACAATGCCCTTGTTAATTCCGATCAGGTCATCGCGGCTCATTCCAGGCTTACGGGGAACCCCTGCCGTGACGATCACGACATCTGCGCCATCAAGAATTTCGTAGGAATTGCTCCCGACCAGAGCCGCATCAAACCCCTCGACCGGAGCTGTTTGGGCAATATCGAGAGCTTTCCCCTGAGGAACCCCCTCCATAATGTCCACAACAGCAATATCGCCAAGTTCTTTAAGACCGGCAAGCAAAGCCAGCGTACCGCCAATTTGGCCTGCACCGACCAATCCAATTTTATTCCGTGCCATCAGAGATTCATCCTTTGTAAGATGTGAAAAGAAGAGACTAGCTATAGGCCTTATTTTTTACCACGATCTTAACAAAGGCGGAATCCCCCTTTTATATCCGGCATTATGGATTTACATTGGAGACAACCAAGCGAAGATGGGGACCTTGTTTCGCTTGACGGGTTTTCTTTCCGGCTAAGGCGGGGTGTCCATACCCCCTGACGGAATCAATAAGATCTTGTAATTCTTCAATCGGCTCATCGGAAAAATTTTGCCTGTTTGTAAGAATTTCGATACTTTTTTTTCTTAAGGAAGGCGAAGCCTTGGCCATGAGATACCGCCATTCTTCCCCTGCCTCAAAAAACAACTCCCCCATTTCCGGATAGACAAGATGACCAGCGGTGTTCATCAGAACTCTTTCCAGAGCATCCACCACACGGGGCAACAGGCTTGGATCATCATGAACAGCCTCGTCCGCCGCATAAACAACGGCCCTAAAGACAGATGTTTTCAAATCGCCATACAATAAAAATTTCTTCTCGATATGATCCAACGCGTCCATGGCCACGCACGCCCCTATATCCGGTTTTTCGCGGCTCAACCGTTTGGCCGCATGATTCCAAAAGGCAAACGCGTTTTCATACGTATTTCTTTGCCCACGGCTAGGCCTTGGCCCATACACGGGAATTTGCAGTTTCAATTCCCCTGCGTGCCGAAACAACGCACACAAAGATTTGCCAAGGCCTTTATAGTCATTCTTTTCAAACCCAGCACAAGTGCGAAACATCAGATCCTGACTTCTGATGTTGCCCACCTGAGCGGCCAGAAACTCTCCAGACAAATCAATAATGTTCGTCTGACCCAAAAAATTTCTGGGTGGATTTGAATGAACAAGAACCAGCACAGCCTCCGCCTTGTCCCTTTCTTATCCTGCCAGTTTGCGTTCGATAGCCTCGACCGCATCGTTGGCGGATTCGGCGTTGGTTCCGCCAGCTTGAGCCATGTCAGGACGACCACCGCCGCCTGATCCTCCCAACGCCAAGGCCCCAACCTTGACGAGGTCCACGGCACTAATGCGGTTTGTCAAATCGTCGGTCACGGCCACCACCAAAGAAGCCTTGCCTTCACTCGTAGCAATCAAGGCAATGACCCCTGATCCGATTTTGATTTTGAGATCATCGGCCATCGGTTTCAGATCCTTGGCGGGAACATCCGGTAAGACCCGCGAAATGAATTTCACGCCGCCAACATCTTTTGCCGCAGGCCCACTTGATTCACTTCCTCCTGTTGCCATTTTCCGGCGCAGGTTTGAAAGCTCCAATTCAAGTTTTCTTTTGTCTTCCATCAAGTGCCGGACACGATCCGCGACATCGGCGGGTTGAACTTTTAGAACACCCGCCGCTGCAAGAAGTCTGTTTTCCTGTTCTTCGAGATAAGCCAGAGCCGTGGCACCGGCGACCGCCTCAATCCGGCGAATACCCGACCCAACCGCTCCTTCACTAACGATTTTGAACAAGCCGATTTCTCCGGTGCGTTTGACATGGGTTCCGCCACAAAGTTCAACCGAGTAAGGATGGTTGACTCCTTGGGCCGTCCGCCCCATTGAAACCACGCGCACTTCGGCATCGTATTTTTCACCGAACAAAGCACGGGCTCCGGACTCTCTTGCCTCGTCAAGTCCCATGAGACGGGTGACGACTTCGGTATCGGCCCAGATTTCTTCGTTGACCATGCGCTCGACTTCATGAAGCTGGTCAGCCGTCACAGCCAAAGGATGCGATACATCAAACCGTGTACGATCAGATGTCTGCAAAGACCCTTTTTGGGCGACATGATCTCCCAGCGTTTGACGCAAAGCCTCGTGCAGCAGGTGAGTCACCGAATGGTGAGCCTTGATCGAAGCGCGACGGGCCGGATCAACTTTGAGTTCCACAGCATCCCCAACCTTGAAAGTCCCTTTGGCCACACGACCAACATGAGCATGAATTTTACCCAGTTTCTTTTCGGTGTCGGTTACGATGAAAGCTCCAGAAGGAGACGTAATCGTCCCCATATCGCCAACCTGCCCACCGGATTCGGCGTAGAAAGGTGTTTGGTTGAGAACAATCCGCACTTCATCGCCGGCTTGGGCTTCTGAAACCTCTTGACCATCTTTGACGATAGCCTTGATCTGGCCTTCTGCTGACTCTTTATCGTAACCAAGGAACTCCGTTCCGCCCTGTTTTTCCAACAAGTCATACCAGAATTTTTCCGTGGCCACTTCACCCGATCCAGCCCATGCTTTGCGGGCTTCTTCACGCTGCCGCTGCATACAGGCATTAAACCCGTCCGTGTCAACATCAATGCCGCGTAGCTTCAGAGCGTCCTGCGTCAAGTCGAGCGGGAAGCCAAAAGTATCGTACAGTTTGAAAGCGACATCTCCCTTCAACAGAGATCCTGTACCAAGATTGGCGGTCTCTTCATCAAGAAGCTTGATCCCCCGATCTAGGGTTTGCTTGAACTTGCTCTCTTCCATTTTGAGAGTTTCAGTGACAAGAGCCTGAGCCTGATAAAGTTCGGGATAGGCCTCGCCCATGAGAGATTGCAGGGTAGGAAATAGACGGTACATGATAGGGTCCTTCGCCCCCAACAAGTGAGCATGACGCATCCCACGCCGCATAATCCGGCGCAGAACATAGCCTCTTCCCTCATTCGAAGGCATGACTCCATCGGCAATCAGAAAAGCCGCCGAGCGCAAGTGATCGGCAATGACACGGAACGAAGCCGCTTGATCTCCATTGGGATCAACACCAGTCAGCGAAGCCGTATGCTGGATGATGGATTGGAACAAGTCCGTATCATAGTTGTTATGTTTGCCCTGCATAATAGCCGCCACGCGTTCAAGGCCCATGCCTGTATCAATCGATGGTTTTGGCAAGGGTGTCCGGCTTCCATCTGGGTGTTGCTCATACTGCATGAACACCAGATTCCAGATTTCGATGAAACGATCCCCATCTGCATTTTCACTCCCGGGAGGGCCTCCTTGGACATGGTCACCATGATCGTAAAAAATTTCGGAACACGGACCACAAGGCCCCGTATCTCCCATCATCCAGAAATTATCCATGGTGGGAATGCGGATAATCCGGTCATCACTCAGTCCCGCAACCTTCTTCCAGATGGCGGCGGCGTCATCATCGTCATGATACACCGTGACACAAAGACGTTCTTTCGGAAGTTCTAAAACCTTGGTAACCATCTCCCACGCAAAGGGAATAGCATCCGGCTTGAAGTAATCACCAAAGGAGAAATTTCCCAGCATTTCAAAAAACGTATGGTGGCGGGCAGTATATCCCACATTGTCCAAATCGTTGTGCTTGCCGCCGGCGCGAACAGATTTTTGCGCGGTGGTGGCCCGTTTATAGGGGCGAGTTTCCTTGCCGGTAAAAATATCCTTGAACTGGACCATGCCCGAGTTAACAAACATCATCGTCGGATCATTGTGAGGAATCAGCGAACTGGAGGGGACGACCTCATGGCCATGTTTGGCAAAATAGCCGAGATAGTCAGAACGAATATCCTTAACGGTTTTCATAGCAATTAAATTTCCTATTCCAAATGTGACGAAGGCTTTGACTTTACCCGAAAATTCCCCTTTTTTCCAAGCGCAAAGCACATGATTTTTGCCAAAAACCAAGAAAATTTCAAATTATGGCCAATTATGGCACAAGAGGACCAAAATTCCGCCATATTCCTCTGCCATGATGAAAGAAGATAAGAATTCACAGTTTCAGCGTTGAAGTCTTACCTAAGACACCTCAGACCAACCGACCATATATGAAACCCGCTGCTTGTCCCTCCTCGCAGCGGGTTTTGGTTTGTCGGCTTACCCACACCGCTGGACAAGTTGGGCGACCCATGATCTGGTATGAGGATCGTCATTCGGAACACTCGGGGTTTCTTGCCGTTGCTGAACATATGCCAAAAGATCAGCAGTAGGAGAAGATCCTTGCCGTTCCGTCATAACATCGGCCCGAACCTCGTCGAGGAGAGTCGAATTTTTGAGATCAAACCATCCACGGTCTCGCCGGATATACAAACGCGGAGCCTGCCCGTCTTGTGGATTGTAAAGGGCTTCAAAATAGTCGGCACGGGCGCACAGGCGAGGGAAAGCCTGTTCTGCAGATTTGCGTGCCTCCAGAAAGTCCTGCTCCCTCAAAAGAGGGGATCTTTCTCTCGCCACATGGCATGGAGCGAAAAGACTCCTCACATCAAGGCGGTATCCATGATCCTTCAAATTATCCAGAAGGGATGGAATATTTGCTCCTGCCCCGTGTGTATCCAACACAAGTGAATAGCCTTCACGCACAGCCCGCTCCAGAACCCTTGATAGAACGTAGCGCGATAGCTGCGGCGTAGCACCTTCGACCTGAACACCCTCATCATAGGGGACATAAACCAGATGTTCCATCCTGTGAAGATCAAGACTTTCAAGATAAAAAGTCTTGCCACTCCCTGGCCCGCCGTGCGTTATGATAACGACACGATCTTCTGGCTTTGCGCGAACTTTCCCTGCAAAAAAGCCATCCTCGGTTCCGAGAATGGCTGGCAAAGAAAATTCTTCGACAAGTCTTTTGTGTTCGTCCCAATTGGGAACAGACCCATCAACGGGTAGGCATCTTTTAGCATCATACATAAAAAACATTTTGCACCTTCATTCTATTGTTATTTTTAATGCTTGTTAACAAAGTAGAAAACCGGAAGCATAGATAGAAAGAAGCTCTCTGCTTTGCAGCTCATAAGCATCAACTTTCAGGCATAAAGACTAACTTATGACCATAACACCCTCAACATCTTTCTATGCTGCGCTGCTTTCAAGACTTTCTCTTGACCTCTGCCGCCGGCCAGATATGCTGCTATGCATGATTGATTTGTCTGCTTCTTCCTTGCTCAACCAACCCCGTTTTCAGGCTCCTGAGAAATGGGATTGGAGTACGTCCACATTAAACGGTGTGAAAACTCGCTTCGGCCAACCCCGAACAAAACAGAACTTCGAAGCCGTTGCCGTTTTTCTTGGTGGTTTGCGCGATAGCGGAGAGCAATATTTTGAACTGGCCCACGAACTGATCGGGCGAAATATCAAACCCTTTTTTATCGACCTCCCGGGACAAGGAGGTTCCACCCATTTTCTGCCCAACTCCCACAAACGTCATTCGCAGGGGTTCGAACAGGATCTGAAATGCCTTCATAAAATTATTGATGAGAATGTTTTGGGTTCCGCTGTTTGCAGCGAAGACAATCACAAACGCCTACCGATTGTTCTGCTCGGGCATTCGATGGGAGGGCATTTGGCCCTGCGCTACCTTCATGACTATAACAAAACATCAAAAGGGCAGACTATTTTTGCCGCAGGGGTTTTGTTTGCTCCGTTGCTTGGCATTAAAGTTGTGGAAGGTTGGCCCGCCTGCCTGATCCGCCTTGCTGCCGAATTTTTGACTTTGGTCAAGGGAGAGGGGTACGCTCCAGGCGGAACCGATTGGTTCGAAGGATACAAAGAAGCCCCGCTAGTCAAAGGCTTTTTTTCCAGCGATCCTGAGCGCGTGAAGATTCAAGATGCCCTGTTTTTGCATCAGGGTAACGCCCATTTGGTCACGGGGAGCCCCACCAATCGCTGGCTACGGGATGCTTTGGCCTCTTGTGCCATTTTGAACGCACCGACCTATCTTTCTGAGATTTCTACGCCTCTTTTGGTCTTTCTTGCCGGAGAAGAGCAAATCGTAAGCAATGCGGCCATTCGCCGCGCCGTTCGGGCCCTCCCCCACGCGAAAAGCCTAGAGATTCCAGGGGCTCAGCACGAAATTTTGATGGAAGCCGATGAATACAGGCAAATGGCTCTTGACCACTTCTTTACTTTTTTAACTGAGAATGTTCTAAATGGTCCTGAAAAAGGAATGACGTATATTCTCTGACACGACCCCGAACCGGAGCTTCAAATATGGATGATGATTTTGTCCTCAATAAACACCGCCTCAGCGATCGTATTTTCTACGCATTGCAGCTAGCCCTTGTGCAAGGAGATGATCTCATCTCCGAAACACTGGTAAGTGCTCTGGATATGGCCATGACCCGCAACTCTGGCGGGGGGGAATTTGTTGAACGCCGCGACTATCCTGCCGAAGTCGAAGCCGCCCTGCAAAGATACCGCGCTCTCAAGAATCAAAAATAATCAGCTCAGACTTGCTCTTTGCCTGTGAGTGAAGACCACTCTTCTTCCGAGAGAATTTGCACGCCGAGTTCCCGTGCTGCGGCGAGTTTTGATCCGGCATCTTCTCCGGCTACGACATAGTCGGTTTTCTTTGAAACGCTTCCCGCAACTTTCGCCCCTAGCCTTTCGGCGCGGGCTTTGGCCTCGCTGCGCGTCATGTGCGTAAGGGTTCCGGTAAAGACAACCGTCTTGCCACTCACGGGTGTTTCACTCATCCGCACAGGTTCATACGGTTCTACTTCAATCTGCTTCAGTAAATCTTTGATGACTGTCCTGTTATGGTCCTCTGCAAAAAAAGCCAAAATATCTCCGGCCACGGCCGCGCCAATATCTTCAATGGCTGTCAGTTCAGGCAAAACAGAATCTCCTTGCTCCATTTTGCCGAGAAGTTCATCAAGTGTGTGATACTCTGCCGCCAATTTTTTGGCGGTTGCTTCCCCAACTTGACGAATCCCCAAAGCATAGATGAAGCGATCAAGAGAAATACTCCGCCGCTTATTGATAGATTCGAATAGGTTTTTAACCGACAGATCACCCCACCCTTCACGGTTTTTGAGCGGCGTTAAACTGTTCCGGTTTTTCTCTTCAATCGTGAAAATATCCGCCGGATTTTTAATGAGGCCTTCGTTCCAAAACTCTTCAATGATCTTGGCTCCGAGTCCTTCTATATCAAAGGCATTCCGGCTCACAAAATGCTTGAGCCTCTCCACCGCCTGCGCCGGACAAATCAGTCCCCCTGTGCAGCGGCGAACGACTTCACCTTCTTCTCGTACAGCGTGGGACCCACACGCCGGACACACCACCGGAAAAACAAATGGATGGGAATCAGGTTGTCTTTTTTCAAGGAGAACTTCAACAACTTGGGGAATAACGTCTCCGGCTCTCTGGATAACGACATGATCCCCTACTCGTACATCCTTGCGAACCACTTCGTCTTCGTTGTGCAAAGTTGCTCGCGCAACGACCACTCCACCTACGGTAATTGGTTCTAGTTCAGCCACAGGGGTTAAAGCCCCCGTCCGCCCAACTTGAATGACAATTTCTTTCAGAATTGTAACGGCTTTTTCTGCCGGAAATTTATGCGCAATCGCCCAGCGGGGAGCGCGAGAAACAAACCCCAATCTTTCCTGATAATCAAGGCGGTTGACTTTATAGACCACGCCATCAATATCGTAAGGGAGATCAGGGCGGCTTCGTTCAATTTCGTTATAATAGCGCATAATATCGTTCACGCTCAAGCATCTCGCCTGCGGCATGGCTTGGGAAAATCCCCATTCGCTGAACTTATCACGAATCCCTTCTTGTGTTTGTGCAATTGAGGTGCTGACCTCTCCAAGCGCATAGCCAAAAAAATGCAAAGGACGCGCCGCCGTGACGACCGAGTCAAGCTGGCGCACACTGCCTGCTGCAGCATTGCGCGGGTTGGCAAAGATTTTTTCTCCGCGCTTTTCCTGTTCGGCATTCAGGCTCATAAACTCATCGCGCCGCATATAAATTTCCCCGCGCACTTCCAGAATTTTCGGGACCCCCACAGGAAGGGTTTGGGGAATATCCCCTATGGTGCGAACATTCGCGGTAATATCTTCTCCCTCTTGGCCATCGCCCCGCGTTGCGGCCACAACCAATATGCCCTCTTCATAGCGCAGCGAACAAGAGAGCCCATCAATTTTTTGTTCCGCCAAAAATTCCAATTCGTCTTCTTTGCTCAAATTCAGGAATTTGCGAATCCGTTCAACAAAATCGGTTACATCACCTTCACTAAAGGCATTGGCCAAAGAGAGCATGGGAAGAGCATGGCGCACACTGCGGAATCCACTCGCGGGTTTGCTGCCCACCTTGTCCATCACCTTTTTGTCCGCCAATTCGGGATGCTGGGCAATGAGAGCGAGCAACTCGGCTTTCAAGGCATCGTACTCATAATCAGGAACCAATGGCTGGTCCTCACCGTGATAGGCGCGGTCGTACCGATCCAAAGTTTGGACCAATTGCCGATATTTCTGGTCTAACTCTTCGCTGTGAAAAAGCGAAGGGGTTTTCCCTTGTGCTGTCATGTGTTCAGGCCAACCTCTTTTGTCTTATAGCTCCTCATCCGTCATCCCGCGTCCCCACGCCTTCTCTCCCCGTCATCCCGTGGGCGCGTCCCGCAAGGGATGCTAGCACGCACGGGATCCAGAATCTTGTGCAGCTTCGCTGCACGCGTAACACCAAATCCCCGATCTACGGACTGACCGTAGCAGCGTTACGAAGACCTGAAAAGTCCGTATCTCTTGCCCTCCCCCTGAAAATTTTATGTCAAAAATATTTTCGTTTCTTTCGGGTCTTGCGATTTGGAAAGGAACGACCTAAATCATGAATCATGAAAACATTCCCCCTGCTTCTGGCCATTATGGGCCTTTTCGTGTTGCCTTCTCCGGTTCTTGCCCAAGACACTGGAGTGGTCCCCTCTTCGCAAGATCAGGTTCACCTGTCCTTTGCCCCGTTGGTTAAAAAAGTAAGACCCGCCGTCATTAACATTTATACCAAACGAGTTGTAACCACGCGAGGAATGAGTCCCTTTGCCAATGATCCCTTCTTTTCACAATTCTTCGGACAAGGGTTTGGGGTCCCTCAACAAAGATTAGAAAACTCTCTTGGCTCGGGAGTGATTGTTGACTCCTCTGGTCTGGCTGTCACCAACGCCCATGTGGTCAAAGATGCGGATGAAATCACCGTCAGCCTTTCTGACGGGCGCGAATTTCCAGCTAAAATCAAACTGGTTGATACGGCTTCCGATCTTGCCCTTCTCCAACTTGAAACCAACGGGGAATCTCTTCCCTCGGTTGCCTTGCAACCCAGCGACACTCTCGAAGTTGGCGACTTGGTGCTAGCCATCGGGAATCCGTTCGGGGTGGGACAGACAGTGACCAGCGGGATTGTTTCCGCACTGGCGCGGTCTTCGCTCAACATCAATGATTTCAACTTTTTCATTCAGACGGATGCCGCCATTAACCCGGGCAATTCGGGAGGCCCTTTGGTTTCCATGACAGGCGGAATTGTTGGGATTAACTCGGCTATTTTCTCAAAAGATGGTGGATCACTCGGGATAGGCTTTGCCATTCCGTCAGAGATGGTGGCCACGGTCATTGCGGCTGGGAAATCAGGTCAGGTTGACAAGAACGGCGGGGTAGTAAGACCGTGGCTTGGTATTTCCGCGCAAGACGTGACCAGCGACATTGCTTCTTCTTTGGGACTCAAAAATCCAAAAGGGGCTCTTGTGTCCTCTTTGCATGAGATGAGTCCAGCCAAAGCCGCAGGGCTCTCCACAGGTGACTTGATTACAGCAGTAGGATCTCACAGCATTCATGATGCGGCTGAGCTTCATTTCCGCCTTGCCATGATTCCGATTGGCGAAGAGGCAACCATCGGTTTTCTGCACAAAGGGGAACAAAAAACCGCAAGTTTCAAATCGACTCTTCCGCCGGAAATCCCCGCACGCGAAGCTGTGACCCTTGACGGACAAACCCCTCTTTCAGGCGCAACTCTGGTCAATATCAATCCCGCCGTTATTGCCGAATTGGGGCTAAAAAAAGCTCCTGCCAGCGGTGTTGTGGTTCAAAAAGTTAAGAAAAACTCGATTGCCGCCCGTATTGTTCGCAATGGGGACATCATTGTTTCCATCAATAAAATCTCCATCACCAAGCCAGCCGAAGCCATTTCCGCGCTGCAGAAGCCTTTCCGTCAAGGATGGCTTCTCGTTGTGAACTCGGACGGGCAAAACCGCACGCTGGTTGTACGGTAAAGAAGAGCTGGTTTGGAGGGAAAAGATCGGCTAATCTGCCCCCATGCCAGCAGATCTTTTTGCCACAGACCAAACAGACCAGAACGCCGCCGGAACCCGTCCTCTGGCAGATATTTTGCGTCCGCAAACTCTCACAGACATTGTGGGGCAAGATCACATTGTGGGAGTAGAAGGTGTCTTGCGCCGCATGGTGGAAAGCAAACGGATTCCCTCTCTGATTCTTTGGGGCCCCCCGGGATGTGGGAAGACGACACTGGCCCGTATCATGGCCCAGCACTCTGACTTGCATTTCGAACAAATCTCGGCTGTTTTTTCTGGTGTGGCAGATCTCAAAAAAGTTTTTGATTCCGCGAAGCTACGCCGGACACAGGGGCGCGGAACGTTGCTCTTTGTTGATGAAATTCACCGCTTTAATAAATCCCAACAAGATGCGTTTTTGCCCGTGGTCGAAAACGGAACCATAACTCTTATTGGGGCCACGACTGAAAACCCTTCGTTTGAACTGAACTCTGCGCTGCTCTCTCGCTGCACAGTCTTGGTTCTCAAACGGCTGGATGATGGAGCGTTGGAAAAATTACTCGCCCGTGCCGAGACTCATTACGAACACCCTTTGCCCTTAACGCCAGAAGCAAGAGACTCCCTAAAGGCTCTGGCTGATGGAGATGGACGTTATCTCCTGACTCTTGCCGATCAAATTTTTGCCCAGCATAAAACAGGGAAACCACTCGATCAGACAGCCCTGTTCGCGATGGTTCAAAAACGGGCTCCCCTTTACGATAAGGCCGAAGAAGGCCATTACAACCTCATCTCCGCTCTGCATAAATCGGTGCGCGGATCAGATGTCAATGCGGCTCTTTACTGGTTTGCGCGGATGCTCGAAGGGGGAGAAGACCCCCGCTTTCTGGCGCGGCGCATGGTTCGCATGGCAACAGAAGATATTGGTTTAGCGGACCCTCAGGCCCTGCCATTTTGCGTGGCGGCATGGGAAACTTACGAACGACTTGGCTCCCCCGAAGGAGAATTGGCCTTGGCCAATGCTCTTGTCTATGTGGCCACAGCCCCGAAATCGAACGCGGTTTACGTGGCCTATAATGAGGTGCGCAAAAAAGCCCGCATGACAGGCTCTCTGATGCCTCCTGCCCATATTCTGAACGCTCCCACAAAATTGATGAAACAAATCGGGTATGGAGAAGGCTATAGCTATGACCACGATACGCCAGAGGGATTTTCAGGACAGAATTATTTTCCCGATGGGATGGCGCGGGAAGAATTTTATAGGCCCGTGGAGAGGGGCTTTGAGCGCGACATAAAGAAACGACTTGAATATTGGGATAAACTCCGCCAAGCCAAAAACAGAGAGGACATATGAGAGAAAATCTTGTGCAGGACTTGCTGCGTATTCCCTTAAGCGAAGAAGAGGAGATGGACAAAATCCGCATTCTCTCTTTGCTAAGTACGGAGCCCCGCTGTTTTTTCCGTGACGTGATGAACCCGGGACACATTACAGGCTCTGCCATGCTGGTCAGTGAGAATGGGGAAAGAATTTTACTCAACCATCATGCTATTTTTAAGTGTTGGATGAATTTTGGCGGCCATGCCGATGGGGAGGAAGATATTGAATCCGTTGCGCGGCGTGAACTTATTGAGGAAAGCGGGATTAGCAACTTAACCCTTGTCGGAGATAGTTTTTTTGATGTCGATGTGCATCCTGTTGCTGAAAATCCTGCAAAAAAAGAAGGGCCTCACGCCCATTTCGACATTCGGTTTCTTTACAAAACCCCTGAAACTGAGTTTGTCATCAGCCATGAATCTCTTGGCATAAAATGGTTTTCGATTGAAGAGGCGTTGGCCCTACCCCTCGGCCATACCACCCGCCGGATGATCCTCAAGATCAAGGAACAGGTATGACATGACTGATTTTCCTCTTCCTTTTCCGGCTTTGGGCGAGCTTTCGCCATCCTTACAAAAAATTGTCCGGCAAATTTTGGACGACGCTTCTCCTTCCCCTGCGCCTTTTCTTCTTCATATGCTGGGGATTCCCGGGGCAGGAAAGTCAAGCTTCCTCTCGGCTCTCGCGGATCTGTGGGCCACGCCTTCGCCAACGCTTCTTGGCTTTGACCAGATCATGGAACAAATGCCGGAATACAAAGGGACCAGTGATAAAAAAGAAGCCTTTATCCAATGCGAGCTTCCCGCACGCGCTGCTGGCTACCTAGCTCTGCACAACTTGCTTCACAAAAAAGCGAATGTTTTTTTTGACAATGGCGGATCGGCAGCCTCTCACCTTGACTTGCTCCGCTTTGCCCGCGATGTTCTGGGGTATCGCTTGGCGATTGTTTCGGTGGTCTCTTGTCCTCTTGCGGCAAGAGAACGCATTTTGAGGCGATATGAAACCGAAGGTCGTTATACCCCTCATGAATATCTTGAAGATCGGGCCGATAAGATTCGTGCTTTGCAAGAGAGTTACCAAGAACTGACCCCCCACTTTTATGAAATCGGCAACATGGAAAGCGGCCCCTTTGTCAAAGCCAAGTTCTTGGAAACTGTAGCAAAAACAGCCTATACGGTGCATCAGGACTTAACCTCTTTGGAATTTTGTTCTAAGGTGGGCCTATGAAAACACTTCTTCTCATCGCTTTTAGGTCGTTATCTTCATGAGCGATGTTCAACATTTCACCGTTGCCGAAGATGAAGATGGCCAACGTCTTGACCGTTGGCTGAAAAAAAATCTGCCCAGAATGCCCTATGCCTTGCTCCAGAAAATGGTGAGGACGGGTCAAGTGCGCGTGGACGGAAAACGCGCCAAGACCGATACACGCCTTTTGGCTGGTCAGGATGTCCGGCTTCCCCCTGCCGAAGAGAAAAAGGGAAAAACAACCTTTTCCCCTCAATTGGGAGACCGCGAATTTCTTGAATCCATCACGCTATACGATGATGGACAGGTTTTGATTTTGAACAAACCTTACGGTCTGCCCGTCCAAGGGGGACCAAGCATTCGCCGCCATGTGGATGGAATGCTGGCAACGCTGCGCAACCTCAAAGGTGTTCAACCTCGGCTGATCCACCGCCTTGATCGTGATACATCTGGCGTGTTGGTTTGCGGACGGTCTTTGCGCACGACACAAGCTTTGGGTGATATGTTTGCCGGACGGGATATTCGCAAAATATACTGGGCCATTGTCTCTCCGGCTCCTCACAAAGATCATGGAGAAATCAATGCTGCTCTCATCAAGGGTGAGGGGCCCCGCAAAGAAGCGATGGTAATTGACAACAAAAACGGCAAAGAATCGCGCACCATGTTCCGCGTGATTCAGAAAAGCTCCGATCATCAGGCTGCTTTTGTTGCTTTCTGGCCACGGACAGGCCGGATGCACCAGATCCGCGTTCATGCCGCCGATGGTCTAGGTTGCCCAATTATCGGAGACGAAAAATATAACGGAATGGTTTCTTTGATTGACGAGAGGAATCTGGAAGGTCGCTTGCACCTTCATGCGGCACGGTTGATTTTCCGCCATCCAATCAGCGGCGAGGAGATGGATATTTCTGCGCCTCTCCCCGATGATTTGCTGAGCACATGGAAAGAATTTGGCTTCAACCCCACCTACGCCGAAGACCCATTTTCTGGGATTAAAACATAAAGTAACGAGAGGACCTTAATATCATGTCGAAACGCCCCCAAGTTGGAAATTGGATTCTTCGCCTTCTGGTAACCATTGTGGTAATTATGGGGGGCGGTATGCTTGTCCTTGGTTTGGTCAGCGGGGTAGGAGAACCCCAGAGACATGGCTTGGAACAAGCTCTGGCGCGAGCCCTTGATGCCAAAGCCACCATCGGAACGCTTAAAGAATTTAACATCGCACCGCAGTTTTCGGTTGCGGCAGAAAACATCACGGCACAAACAAATAAAACAAACAAACAAATCAGCCTTGGTTATGGCCGCATTGCCTTTGGACTTCTTGACATTCTGACTTCAAAACAAACCATTGAAGACATTGAGCTAAGGGACTTAAAAAGCGATGGGGAGATTTGGGGCCCTCATCCTGTTACCCTGAGCCTCTTAAAAATAGATGACAGCGATCTAGCCCGTAAACCGCGCTTGACCTTCAGCGGAACCTATGGAACCGAAACCATGACGGGATGGATTGAAATGGAGAAAGAGATCAACTGGTCACGACCAAGTTTTCGTTTCACCGAACAAAATAACATGGAAATGCACTTGGGGAATATCACCATCACAGGCAACTTCAAACCTTACGGGGGACACGGACAAAAAATTGAAGACGCCAAAATCATCATTGGTAAAACCGAATGCTCTGCAAAAACCTTAGCCATACAAGATCTGACCACAGAAATTTTCTTGAAACTGATTGACTCAAAAGCCAAGGAAACTGACACAAAATCGCTCTGCGATAAACTATCGGAAGCCCCAAAAGAGTGAAACGCTTTTATAAAAACGTCTCGATAACCAGTACCCCGAATGGATATGAGATTCATTTGGATGGAAAACCTGTCAGAACTCCAACCAGAAATATTTTGCTGACAAAAATCAAGCTGCTTGCTGATAACATGGCCGAAGAATGGCGGGAGCAAGGCGATAAAATATGCCCAGACACGATGCCGCTTACGCAGTTGGTTATGACCTCAATTGATAAAATATCCCCACAGCGCAGCGATCATCAAGCCGAGATTCTAGACTATCTGGATACAGATTTGCTCTGTTATCGCGCTCCAGAGACTGAAAATTTCGGGCGACGGCAAAAAGAAATTTGGGACCCTGTCCTTGAATGGTTTGCGGGGCGTTACGGTACAAGTCTTTCCACAACAACCCAGCTCAGCACTTTGCGGCAACCTCTCCTCGCGCATGAACGTGTAAAGGCCGAGGTTGAAAAATTGGATGATTTACGCTTCACGATTCTTCACTTGCTAACGGCGGAAACTGGTTCGCTCATTCTCGGCCTTGCTTTCTTGAATGAGGCTCTCGACCAAGAGCAGGTTTTTCAAGCGGCCTTGGTTGAAGACCTTTTGCGTGCGGAAATTTATCTGGAAGAGACTTACGGAGCCTCCCCTGACCAAGAGAAAAGACGGGCCAAACTGCGCAGCGAACTGCGCGGAGCCGCCCTTTTGCTCGCCCTTCTTAACCACCCCCCAGCCAATTAAATCAAGATGATTTTATCTCTCTCCCCTATTCTTCTCCTTTTCCTCTCGAATTTGTTCATGACAACCGCGTGGTATTGGCATTTGAAATACCACCATCTGCCACTTTGGCAGGTTATTCTGATTTCATGGGGAATTGCCTTGATTGAGTATTGTTTAGCGGTTCCGGCCAATCGATTGGGTGCAAAAGTTTTCTCGCCGGCAGAACTAAAAACTATCCAAGAAGTTATTACCTTGATTGTTTTTACAGGGTTCGCCTTTTTTTATTTGGGAGAGAAGCTCACCATGATGCACGGAGTTGGCTTCGCTTTCATCGCGTTAGGGGCCGGTATTGTCTTTTTTGCCAAACCGTAGGAACAATAGACCTCTTGCAGAACCCGCTCTGGTGAGGCAGATGCAAGGAAAAACCACGCACAGGAAGGCAAGTGTACAAGGACGTACATGCGTTCCGAGCATGGTTTTGACGATGCAGATGCCCGCCAGAGTTAGGGTTAAGCAAGAGGTCTA
>JAEUKO010000120.1:0-844 GCA_016794285.1 Alphaproteobacteria bacterium
TGGTGATCAAACCTTATGGCTATGCTGTGTGGGAAAATATCCAGAAAGCCTTGGATGCGGGCATTAAAAATGAAGATGTCCAGAATGCCTATTTCCCCCTGTTGATTCCGTTGAGTTTTATTTCGCGGGAAGCCGAGCATGTGGAAGGTTTTGCGAAGGAATGCGCCGTGGTCACCCATCATCGTCTGGAAAAAGGGCCAGAGGGAACATTGGTTCCCGCCAAAGATGCCGAGCTCGATGAACCTTTGATCATTCGTCCGACCTCTGAGACGATTATCGGCGACTCGATGTCGAAATGGGTTAAGTCCTATCGTGATTTGCCATTGAAACTCAATCAATGGTGCAACGTGATGCGGTGGGAAATGCGGACGCGGTTGTTCCTGCGCAGTGCGGAATTCCTGTGGCAGGAAGGGCATAACGCCTTTGAAAATGCCGAACAAGCGGACAAAGATGCACGGCGTATGCTCGAAGTGTACAATGATCTCTATGCCAACCATATGGCGATTCCGGGCTTTATGGGCGAAAAAACCGCCGATGAACGCTTCCCCGGAGCCGATCGCAGCTATACGATCGAACTTATGATGCAAGACGGCAAAGCCTTGCAGGCGTGTACGTCGCACAATCTGGGACAGAATTTTGCTCATTCCTGCAATATCAAATTCCAAGGCCGTGATGGGGTTGAACATTTCTGCCATACAACCTCGTGGGGGTTGTCCACCCGTTCGATCGGCGGGTTGATCATGACCCACGCCGATGATGACGGGCTGGTGATGCCGCCACGTCTGGCGCCGTATCAGGTGGTGATTTTGCCGATTACCAAAGGCGAGGATACCAGTGCGGTCAT
>JAEUKO010000121.1:0-839 GCA_016794285.1 Alphaproteobacteria bacterium
TCGCAGACAGTAAAACGATAGTGGGTACAATAGTGCAGATTTTTTAATACTAAAATATTTGTATGGATTTTTTAAAAGAGTTAAAAATTATCGGAGAAAACAAGGGTGTTTCAACTGGTACACAGTGGTCAGAAGGTCAGGGGAAAAAATTGGATTCTTATTCTCCTGTTGACGGCAGGTTTATTGGTTCAGTAACCTGCGGTGATAAGAAGGATTATGAGCAAGTGATGAACAAAGCTACTGAGGCATTTCTCCAATGGAGGGCATGGCCTGCACCAAAGCGTGGTGAAATTGTCAGGCAAATTGGAGAAGCACTGCGTAAGAATAAAAAACCACTTGGAAAATTGGTGAGTTATGAAATGGGAAAAAGTCTTCAGGAGGGGTTGGGCGAAGTACAAGAGATGATTGATATCTGCGATTTTGCCGTTGGTCTTTCAAGACAACTTTATGGATTAACCATGAATAGCGAACGGTCTATGCACCGGATGTATGAGCAATGGCATCCCTTAGGCATTGTGGGCATTATTTCGGCTTTTAATGCAGCCATTGCATGGGTATGCGGAGATGTTTGTGTTTGGAAACCTTCTTCCAAGACTCCGCTTTGTGCAGTAGCTTGTCAACATATTATTGCAGATGTTTTCAGGAAAAATAATGTGCCGGAGGGAGTAAGTAATTTGATTGTCGGTAATGCTGCCGGAGATTTTATTAATAACGATACAAGAATACCTCTTGTTTCCTTTACCGGTTCAACAAGAATTGGAAGACATGTTTCAAAGACTGTAGCAGAACGTTTTGGTAAAACTATACTTGAATTGGGTGGTAATAATGCAATAATTGTT
>JAEUKO010000122.1:0-828 GCA_016794285.1 Alphaproteobacteria bacterium
AACAAGAACCGGCTGTACATAGACTCACACTGACCCACAGATCCCTGCCGGATAAATCTATGAAAGAGTATCGAGGCTGTTTGGACCAAAGCCAGACAGCGCTACGCGCCAGCTGCTTCGCTCTACCTTGTTTCCTCGCAGCTCAATGGCTGAAAGGGCCTCGAAACAAGCAAACATTCCTGACCGTCATTCAATTTGACAGGAATTCAAACTCATCAATGCACCAAAAAGAGATTATTTTAAAGATGTATTTACCAATGTAGTTAAGTGATTTTTCACCAACCGCAACCTCGAGAGGAACGCCGGCATCGGAGACCAAATTTCCATCCGCAAAAGGAAAAACCCGCTATCTCATTGAGAAAACGGGTTTTTTTGGTTGCGGGAGCCAGATTTGAACTGACGACCTTCAGGTTATGAGGCTGGAATTATTTCCTGTTAGTTCTTGTAAGTTGTTGTTAATCATTGTTTTTCTTGTTTCGTCCGGTTGTAGAACTTTGCAGTAGGCATTACATATTTGTACGATCAACGCTGCAAATCCGGTGCAAAGTCATGCCAAGTCTCAAACTTACAGAAACCTTCCTCAAGTCTGTCGACCGCCCTGTTTTGGGAACGGTCCGCTATTGGGATTCCGAGATTAAGGGCTTTGTTGCCCACGTCCAGAAGACGACAACCACGCTCTACTATGACCGGGACAATCGCCGTCATCTCATTGGGAAGTTCCCAACAGTGAGGTTAGAGCGAGCCAGGGAAGCGGCCAGGGACTTGGATTATCGGATGCGTCGCGGCTATGCGCGGCATGTCACTCAGTCGAACCCGACGATCGGCGAA
>JAEUKO010000123.1:0-794 GCA_016794285.1 Alphaproteobacteria bacterium
GTTGATGAAGCTCATAATGGCGTCCGATGACGACGATGCGCCTACCCGCATGATGAAGCAGATGAAGGAGCTTGAGGCTCGCCAGAAGGAGCTGAAGGCGTTCTTACAAGAGGCGGAGGAACCGCCGCCGCTGCTCCACCCGAACATGGCGCACCACTACCACGTCCAGGTCGACGAGCTTTATGCGGCGCTTCAGGAGGATTCCGAGGCCAAGCGGATGGTTGCGGCCGACCTGATCAGATCGCTGGTGAAGGAAATCGTCCTGACGCCGGAGGACGACGAGTTAAAGATCGACGTGCGCGGCGATCTGGCTGGAATCCTTGCGATTTCGCTGAAAAGCAAAAGGCCCGCCGGAGGGGCGGGCCGATCGCAAGTAAAGATGGTTGCGGGGGCCAGATTTGAACTGACGACCTTCAGGTTATGAGCCTGACGAGCTACCGGGCTGCTCCACCCCGCGGTATTTTATGTGTGGGCTGGGCGGTTGCGGTGTTGTTGTCGTGAGAGAAGGTATTCGAGGATATGTAGTCTTGTGTTTTGCAGGCCCGGCGGCGACCTACTCTCCCAGGTCTTGAGACATAGTACCATTGGCGCTGGCGGGTTTAACGGCCGAGTTCGGAATGGGATCGGGTTGGGGCCCACCGCAAGAACCACCGGGCCGACAAAACACAAGAGGACATGAGGTCTTTTCATTGGGCCGACGCGGTTTGCGTCTGGCGTCGCGCCTGGCGGACATTGCCCGCTTTGGCGCGTTGAGATCATGGACACGAATAATGAGAGCGATCAAGCCGATCGAG
>JAEUKO010000124.1:0-787 GCA_016794285.1 Alphaproteobacteria bacterium
ATGCGCTTTTCTGTTTTTATTGTTTTTACCCCTTTATCAAGCCCCCATTCTTCCGCACAGCATGGCCGGATGGGGATGGGCCATACTCTGTGCCGGGACAAGCGGCCTTGGTAGTGTTGCCATGTTTTATGGGATAGCCAAAGTCGGGCCTTTTTATTTCAGCCTGTATAACAAAATGGAACCTGTCTTCGCGGCAATATTTTCGGCCTTGTTGATCGGCGAAATTCTAAAAACAGAGCAATATGTTGGAATGGCAATTGTGATCGCCAGTCTGGTGACCTATCAGGTGTGGGATCACCGCCGGAAATATTTGGCTGATCTTTAAAAAGAAAACAGGTCTTGAGGATATCTCAAAGACCTGCCTTTCTTCTGGGGGGGAGAAAGCTCTTTAAATCTTGTTTTATCTTTTATTACACAATTTTTATCACACACCAGGCAGGGACCTTTTTAGGTCTTTTAGTCTATTACTTGCGTTTGCCCGAATTTTTCTAGAGTTGATCCCGTTATAACCATAACTTTAGACTATGTCAAGATAAAATTAAAAAAAAACGAAGTTTCGATTTATTTTTTCAGAAATTTTTCACAACCCATTGAAAATAAATAATAAAATTTGAACTTACAAAACTTATGAAAATATATACTTTCCCTTTGTATTTCCGTAAAATTTAAAGCCCCCATCTAAACACCCATGATGTTTTGTAGCCTTATAAAAGCATTTTTAGACAACAAAGGACTTTTATCTTTCAATCGCGATACCAGAAAGAGCCCAAAAAACATGTTGAACAGG
>JAEUKO010000125.1:0-483 GCA_016794285.1 Alphaproteobacteria bacterium
GGCCTGATCTTGTCTCAAAGTTTCCAACTCTACACCAATTTTCTCCAAATGCAATCGAGCTACTTTTTCATCTAAATGTTTAGGCAATACATAAACATCGTTTTTGTAGGCACTGGCATTAGTCCACAATTCAATTTGAGCCAAGGTCTGATTCGTGAAAGAGTTCGACATAACAAATGAAGGATGACCGGTGGCACAGCCTAAATTTACTAATCTACCTTCAGCCAAGACGATGACTTCTTTGCCATTTACATTGTATAAATCTACTTGTGGTTTGATTTCTACCTTGCTAGAACCATAGTTTTTATTTAACCATGCCATATCGATTTCATTATCAAAGTGTCCGATATTGCAAACGATAGCTTTATCTTTCATTTTTAAGAAAGCATCCTTAGTGACAATATCCTTATTCCCAGTAGCTGTAACGATAATATCAGCCTCTCCTACACAATTTTCTAATTTCTTCACCGCAAAACCTTCCAT
>JAEUKO010000125.1:493-753 GCA_016794285.1 Alphaproteobacteria bacterium
CAGATAGGATCTATCTCCGTTACAGTTACTCTCACACCAGCACTCTTCAACGAAGCTGCAGAACCTTTTCCTACATCTCCGTATCCACATACCACAGCCGTTTTACCAGCCATCATGATATCTGTAGCTCGTCTGATTGCATCTACAAGCGATTCATTACAGCCATATTTGTTGTCAAACTTTGATTTAGTAACAGAATCGTTGATATTAATGGCAGGTAAAGGAAGTGTTCCTTTTTTGACTCTTTCGTGCAGTCTATG
>JAEUKO010000126.1:0-753 GCA_016794285.1 Alphaproteobacteria bacterium
ATTACACTGTCAAAAGCGAGGGGACGCTTAAAGCCAACTCCAAAGCGATCAAAGGATTTACGGCGGAACAAAACATGGAGATCAATGGTCTTGATGTGTTGATTACTAAGCTAACGGAACAAAGTAAAATCCCTGGCAATCCTAACAGTGCCGATATTCAAAACACGTTGGGAGTCCTGACGATGTTACAAATGACCGGACAGCAAAAACCTGACGCGCCGAGTGTTCGCACCTATCGGCTCACTCTTGACGAATTGGGCCGGACCCTGCTTAACGGGTCAGACTTATCGGCCTTTGCCAAAGGCAAGTAAGCAAAACTCTTAGTGTCTATCCAGAAAGTTTCCACCTATGGACTGCAAATGGTGGTTTCCTGCGCTTCCGTTGCTCAAGTACCCTGATCTTTCTGGATAGACACCTAATCTCGTATAAGAGATTGGGATGTGGTGGGTTTGATCTCTGGAATGGGTGATTCTTCCTGTCCTCCGGCGGGCTCCCTCCAACCTCAGCAGCCAGAATATGAACCAACACATCTTCGCTCGGGCGGCCATCAACAGTCAGGTTGTTGGCGGCTTGATAGGCTTTGACAGCCGTTTCTGTTTTGGGACTCACAACTCCATCAGGGGCTCCGTTATAAAGACCAAGGCGGATCAGTTGTTCTTGGACTTGCGCCACAATCACTGGATCAATGCTTGGAGCTAGCTGTTTTACCTTGGTTTCGGCGGCAGCCTTGGTGGACGTGCTGTTTGTTTGTGA
>JAEUKO010000127.1:0-739 GCA_016794285.1 Alphaproteobacteria bacterium
TGGGGGTGTGTGTGGGTGGTGTGGGGTTTGGCGAGTTTTGTCGGTCGGGAGCTGTTGGGATTATTGGCTGCCTAGCTTCCGCTATCCGCGCCGATGTTCACTACCACCGCGCCGGCCACAGAGTTGGTGGTGGCGAGGTTGGTCTCATCAATCGTGGATGTTCCGGGTGTGGTGACCACAGGGTTGGAGTCGATATCGGTGACGGTGAGCGCCAAAGTGGCGGTGTCCCTGTCGCCGTCGGCATCACGCAGCGTATAGACAAAGCGGTCCGTGCCCAATGTGGTATTGGCCGAGGTGTAAGTATAGGCCCCGGCGGCGTTGATCACGAGTGTGCCGAAGGTGCCGACAATGGTGGTGTTACCCGTGGCGGCCACGGCATGGTTAACCCCGTTCAATGTGACCTGGGTCACTGTGGCGGGGGTATCAAACCCGGCCACATCATTGGTTGTGACATTGCCCGTGGTGCTGAGCACCGAGGTGCCGAGCGAGATGGTATCGTCATTCGCAATCGGCGCGTCATCACGAACATTGATGACAATGGCGCCGGTGGCGGTATCACCATCCGTATCGGTGGCGGTATAGCCGAAGGAGAGAGTAATCACGTCATTGGCGTTGCTGCCATCGGCATGATCGAGCGGCCGCAATTGCTGGTAGGTGTAAGCCCCTGTCGCAGGATTGAGGGTGAGGGTAAACACAGTTTGACCCCCGGCGGTTCCGGTATAGGTATTGCCCGCCAAAG
>JAEUKO010000128.1:0-723 GCA_016794285.1 Alphaproteobacteria bacterium
TACCGACGCATCGATGAGGCCCACCAGATCAAGGCCCTTGTGTCGGGCCTGCTCCGCGATCAGATCCAGCGTGTCCTCGATCATGACCCGGAGATCGAAGTCGATTGTCTCCAACGTCAGCCGCCCGGCCTCGATCTTTGAAAAGTCGAGAAAATCGTTGATGATCATGAGCAAGTGGCCGCCGGAGTTACGAACGATCTCCGCACACTCCCGCTGTTCCGGAGTCAAGGCGCTCTCCAGGAGAAGATTCGTCATTCCGATCACACCGTTCATCGGCGTTCTGATTTCATGACTCATCGTCGCCAGAAACTCCGACTTGAGTCTGGCCGCTTCCATGGCCTGATCTCGCGCCAGGGCTAAGGCCTCTTCGGCCCGCTTCCGGTCGGTGATATCGGTCGCCACCCCGCCGACCGCGTAGAGCATCCGGTCGCGATCCAACAGGGGAAACTTGAACACGATGCTCGTGTGCGGACCATCGTGATAGTCGGCCGTTTCTTCGAACCGGAGCGGCCGTTTAGCCTCCAGCACCAGGCGGTCGTTCGCCTGAAACACCGCCGCCTGCTTAGGCAAAAATAACTCCGTATCCGTCTTCCCCAGGATCGCCTCGCGAGACAGGTTGAATGCCCGCTCAAACTGCCGATTGACGTCGAGGTATCGTCCCTCCCGGTCCTTGAGAAAAATCAGGGCGGGACTGTGATCGAGAATGGCCCGCAACTGCGCCTC
>JAEUKO010000129.1:0-714 GCA_016794285.1 Alphaproteobacteria bacterium
GAGTCTGCCGCTGCTGAGGGCGGAGGTGGAGAACATGGTGAAAGCGGAAAAGCAGGGCCAGCTTTTCTGAAGGTTCCCGATTTGATTGTCAATTTAACAAGCGAGGGGCAGCCCAGGTATTTGCGATTGTCGGTACAGTTGGAATTGGGGAGTGAAGCAGATTTAAAAGCTGTTGAGGCTGTTCTCCCCCGGGTTATCGATCAATTCCAGACCTATTTAAGGGAATTAAGGATCCAGGATCTGCGCGGGTCAAAAGGGATGTATCGATTGCAGATGGAGCTTTTGTCACGGGTGAATGCGGCCGCCGCCCCGACAGAAGTGAAGGATGTGCTTTTTCAGGAAATTCTGATACAATAGCCATAAAAACGAGAGAATGATCCTGAGGGGATTCGATCTTGGCCTGTTTCTTGTAAGGCAGGATATATATAGAAGGATTAAGAGTTTACAGAACTTGAAAGGATTGTCTGATGGCTGATACGCCAAATCAGGAATTAGAACAGATGAGCGAGGAAGAGCGCCGCATGATGTCTGACTGGGAAGCCATGTCAGGTGATGGGGCTGCTGATCAACCTGATCTTGATGCGATGCCAGGCATTGACGCCGATGATATGGGGGGCGGGGGTAGTACCCGCATTTTACACCAGTCGGAAATTGATTCCCTGTTGGGGTTCGATGATGATGCCGGACAAGGCGAAACATCCGGCGTTATGGCAC
>JAEUKO010000012.1:0-12572 GCA_016794285.1 Alphaproteobacteria bacterium
CCCTCGCCAAAACAGCAATTAAAACAACTTAAACAATGGGTTAGTCAATTCCTTAACTGATTATCTAGGACAGCCCCCAACATTAAATACCATAAACGTGGACATAAGGAATTTTCGCGCCTCCGTCAAGTTATTTTGGAAAATTAACTAGGGGATCAAGCCTCCCCAGCGGAGCCTCTCAAACGGTAAATGCCGTCTTCGACCACAATAAAATCGCTGTCTCCGAATTCATGCAGTTTTTGCCGCAAGCGGTAAAGGTGAGTTTCCAGCGTATGGGTTTCAGCAGTTTCAGCGTATCCCCACACGTCTTGCAACAGAGTTTTCCGGTCCATCTGATGGCCCTTTGCTTCAAAAAGCGTCCGCAGCAACAGCCTTTCTTTGTCGGTGAGGCGAAGTTCCTTACCGCTTTGCCTGTGAATCAACAAACATTCCTCGTTGTTCAGAATATAGGGACCAAGATCAGTCGGACCGTCTTCCCGCACACTTGCCAGCCGATCCCGCCCCGAGAGAATATAAGAGATGCGATCCATCACCTCCCCAAGCCGGACAGGTGGAACAACCAGTAAAAATTTGTTTTCTTCCGGAGGCCCTTCCCCGACGTGATCTCCCAGAACAAGGTCCGGCGGCGCGTTCGGGTCAAGACGCAGATTTTTTCGGCAAAGCACCTGCTCTTCCAGCAAATGTTGCAAAACTGTGTCTTGGACAGATAGGTGAATGTTTTTGGTCATCATAACCGCCTACTCTACGCGATTGCGCAGCTAAAAAGAATTGACTCTCTGTAAAACACTTGAAATTTTTTATAGGTTTTGTTAGAGTATTCCTCAAGTGAGGTCACATGAATTTTAAGTCTCTAAGAAGTGCTTTTGGTAAGACCGACCCGAGGGCCCTTGATTTGGCGGACGGTATGGGTCCGGTGGCTTGGTGCAGAGCCGCACTACAAAAGTTATACGCGGCTATGGGGTTTAGACAATTTCAAGGCTCCTACGCTACGAGGCGGGTGAGGGAGAGTGCTCCCCCTGCGCCGGAGCCGAAATAATTCGGCTTTCCATTAAAGGTTTCAAAGGACGGGTTTGCCGTCCTTTTTCTTTTGCGCAAAGTCGTTTTTCCCATTCCTAGGATTAAAAACTTATGCGACACTGGCCCTATGTTGACTCACGAAAAAATTTGGACAGCGATTGACCGGCTAGCCAGCATCAGCGGCTACTCCACCTCTGGCCTTGCCAAAAAGGCTGGGCTTGACCCGACCAGCTTTAACAAAAGCAAACGCACCGCGCCAGACGGCAAGCCGCGCTGGCCCTCGACGGAGAGTTTGTCTCTTGTCCTCGCAGCAACGGGAGCCAGCTTGTCAGACCTCTTGGCCCTTGTGGAAGATGAAGCGGGGCATATCACAAATTCCGCTGCCACCTGCCTTATTCCCGTGATCGGTACTGCCCAAGCTGGGAAGAACGGATTTTTTGATGATGCAGGGTATCCAGTTGGGGAAGGTTGGGATGTTGTCCAGTTTCCTCATCAGGAGAAAGACGGGCTGCGCGTTTACGCCTTAGAGATCAGCGGGGATTCAATGGAACCCCTCTACCGCAAGGGAGACCGTTTGATCGTAGCCCCCGGGGCCCCCATTAAACGGGGGGACCGTGTTGTTCTGCGCACTCTTCGCGGGGAAGTCATGGCCAAAGAAGTTGCCCGCCAAACTGCGAACCGTCTTGATCTAAAATCGCTCAACCCCGATCACGAGGACCGGAGTTTTCTTCTGCATGAAATTTCGTGGGTAGCCCGTATCGTGTGGGTCAGCCAATAAGCTCAGCCGCGCTGCAGCCGCGCTTGTTGAGCGCGAACGAGGGTGATGTTATCGAAAAAATCTGCAACCTCAGCAAGGTCTTCCCCATTGCCGGCCGATAAAAAATGGAGAGACAATTTCCCCCATTCTCCTCCCAACATACGATGCTGTTGTGGCGATGTTGAAGTTTTTCTGTCTTGATGTCCGGTCATTTTTACGCACCCATTTGAGTTTCTTAATCCGTTAGTGGACGGGCCTTATGTCACAAAACGCTAGAATAGGCAAGACAATGTTTTACATTCCCACATTATTTTTGACAAAAATCTTGCACGAAACCCTCGAAAGGGGGTATGTTTCCCTCGCTCTATTCTTATGTCTATTTATAACAAGGGTTGTGTACAATGAAAACTTCTTCTGCATTCGCTTCTTTTCTTCTGGCCGCAACAACGGCTTCTTCTCCCTCCTTTGCTCGGGTTGAATCTCCCTCACCCGAACCTCAACGTTTCACTGTTGCCGTACCTCAAGGGTCATCTGCCCAACTGTCCCGCATGGGAGATGGCAAGTATTTCCTATCCACCTCACGACCAGCAGGGCATGACGTGCCAGAGTCCGGCGCGAAATCACAACAACGGTACGAGATCAAAACGCTTGATTGCCGGACACGGCAAACGGGCGTGACCAGCAGAGGCGAGCCACACTTCGCCTATACCTGCAAATAATCTACTAGGCCTATTAGGATGCGTTGACATTCAAAGCATATAATGGCTTATCCATCTCCCTCCCTCACATCTCCCTGTCACCCCCGCTTCAGGCGGGGGTCTGGCTTAATATACCGGATCTCCGCCTTCGCGGAGATGACAGCGGGGGGAGGGATCGCCGGAGGACAACGAAATGTCTAAAAATTGTAAATCCAGCTATAGGAACCCAATCTGCTTCAGAAATAATGTCTGTCGGCCGCCGGAGGGAATCCGCCGAGTCTGAGTCGTTCTTTCTCGCTCAGAAGCTCGGCCAACATTAAGTGCCTCTCGGCTTCCGAACAGGACAGCAAGTGCTTTCTCAAGTCCTCTTCTCCGAAAACATACTCGGGCAATTCCCTCCCTGTGATAATCAGTCCCTGCCGATAGGCGACTTTGAGAGAGGCTCCGTTAAAAACAAAGCGGTAACTTGGTTGCTCGATTTTTTGTCCCATCTCTCGTTCCTCTTCACAGATCAATTTAACCCGAACTTACAAAACAACCATGAGCCCTAATCCCTATTCAGGAACGGGACGAAGAGGCCCACAAAAATTCTGAATCACATGATCCTGATAGGCGAGTGGTAAAAGAGCCGTGTTTCTAAATTCCGGATCAACGGAAAAAGAATCAATCCAAACGCCCCTATCCCGCAGAGCAATCAAGCTCTGGAGGTCACGAGCTGCCTCACCACACAAACTGATATGAATATAAGGATTGGCATTTTGGGCCCTAGAAACCGTCGCTGCGATGACATCCAGAACCTCTGGGGCGAGGCGGCGCATATGGAGGGATTGATAATCTCTGTCATTCCGAGGCACACCCAGAACAGCAGCCCCCAAATCATTCGTACCGAAACTGATGAAGGACGCATTTTGAGCAACCCCTTCGATATTGGCGCAAGCTTCCCGTGTTTCAATCATGGCCCCGAGAGAAACCGACATTCCAGCAGCGTGTTTCTTAAGCAAGTCTCGAACAAAGCTGACATCCTCCCCTGTCTTGACCGCCGGAATCAAGATGTTGGGACATCTGTCATTGCATGAAAACCTCCAGCAAAGAGCGTTGATCTGGGCGATGTACAAATCCGGAATCTGTCGCGCCAACTGAACTCCGCGAACATCCGTGCCAAAACTTTCCTGAAACCGCTGAAGATCATCCCCATCCAGAAACTCTTCCGCCGGAATATCGAACAAACGAAAAACATCTGTGCTTTCCAAGGTATTATGGCTGTTAAAATTCTTCCAGAGTCTGTCCAATACCGCCGCATACTCTTCCTGTTCTGGGGGAGCCCCTGCCACGCGTGCAAACCCCTCCCGCAGTCTTTGTCCCTCTCCGATCAGGAAATCCTTCATTGCCTCCCATGCGTCCGGATTGACATACGGACCGATAAACTGCTCGCTGCGAAGCAAACCAATCCGCTTATCCTCCTCTCGCGCCTGTCGCAAATCAGCATCGCCAGAAACGTTGGCAGAAAATTCTGGAATCACGGCACTGCCTCGCGCGCGCTCCTGATTTGCGCACCAAGTAGCATCGGCAATGGCATTGGTCATGACAGGAGCAACAGCCTCCGCGCTCAGGATCTCCAGATCGCCACTCCAGAGACGTCGCTGAGCAGGAGAGAGCGTGACAATCTGACTTGTAGCAAACTGGGCCTCCCCCTCGCATCCAGCCAGAAGAGCAAGATTGCGCGCTCTCAAAGCAACCCATAAATGCCCGGGCATTTCGAAATCTTCGGTTATCACCAATGCAGAAACGCGATCGGGAGAAACCCGAAGAAGTTCGATAAGTCTAACAAATTGTTCTTGGGAAAAGTCTTGGGTAACCAGAACAGCCTTTTCCCCCTTCGGCAGACCTGAAAGCTCATCAAGATTGCGTACGACCTGCCCCTTACAAACCGGACCAAATCCATGCTGGAAGGAATAGGGGGCTTCCTCTCCGGCCTTCACTTCACTCAAACCATCCCACGCCTCAAGAAGCGGAGCAACGTGTTCCCGCAAGGCCTCGTAGTACTCGTTATTCTCGCCGCGCTGGTAAGCTTTTACGAACGCGCCCACCAGATCGGGGATCTGCGGCGAAACGTAACGGTCCCATTTTATTGTGAAGAAGTTAGATAAAGAAGAACGTGCAGGGTTTGGTACCATCGTCCCGCAAGACACATCCGAGTAAAGACCAACAAAATCTTCGAGAGTTTCACGGACAATATTCTCATCGGCAGATTTGAACAGAATGTGCGGAAGCCTCGCCCCCTTCTCCCGATAAACGTCGATTATGTTGCGGGCATAAATATCACCGCAACGCGAAGCCTGCCAAAAACTGCCAAGGAAAGGATTGCCAATATCACCTTCAGTAGGAGGCATACAGTCAACAATCAAAACTTCCGGAAACTCCAAAGGATCTAAGGTTTCCAAATACGCAATTGCCGATTCCACATCGGTAAAATATTTCCCATTGCACAGATCGTCTTCAGGCTTTTTAAGCTCAGAATGGTAGGCATAAGAACCATATAAGTCCTCATTATCATCTACAACCAACACAAATTTTGGCGGGAGGGATTGGGGCATGGGACAACCTGACTAGTTTTTACGCAAAGGGTTACAATCAATAAAACAGATGAACCTTTCCTCAATTTTCCAGATTTGTCAATATATTCTGAAAATAGCGCAAGAGGCAGAGCCTTATGGCCTTCCCTTGCGTTTCTCAAGAAACTCCCGTACCAGAGCCTTTGCCTTTGTTAAAGAGTCTTGGCTCATTTGCACGGCAGCGGCCTCTTTGAGCTCTAACGCCTCCGCAAGTCCACCGACAGCCGCAATATCGGCCCATTTATACGCCTCAACGAAATCCTGCGGAACATTCTCCCCTTCGTAGTACATCACGCCAAGATTGTACTGCGCCATCCCCTCTCCCTGCGCCGCTGCTTTTTCGTACCATTCCCGCGCCTTAACGCTGTCCGGAGGTCCACCGCGCCCTTGATTGTACATCACACCGAGATTGGTCTGTGCTAGCTTATCCCCTTGTGCGGCGGCTTTTTCGTACCACTCCCGCGCCTTAACACCGTCCGGTGGCCCACCGCGGCCTTCGTCATATGCTGACCCGAGATTGTACTGTGCTGGCGCAAGTCCCTGCACCGCTGCCTTTTCATACCATTCCCGCGCCTTGCCGTAGTCCTGCGCCACACCGCGTCCTTCATCGTACATCACACCGAGATTGTACTGCGCATTTGCATACCCCTGCGCTGCAGATTTTTCGAACCATTCCCGTGCTTTATCGTAGTCCTGCGCCACACCGTGCGCCAAGACGTACATCAGGCCGAGATTGTACTGCGCCTCTACATCTCCCTGCGCTGCGGATTTTTCGAACCATTCCCGTGCCTTGTCGTAATCTTGGGGAACCCCATCGCCTTCGTAGAAAATCACTCCAACACTACGCTGTGTCTTTGCATCCTCCTGCACGGTTAGTTTCTCAGGAACGGGACGATAGAAAGAAATAGCGACGACCACACAAACGATAAAAGCTACAAAGACGATGAAAAAACGCATGATTTGAATTTCCTATGCTTCAAGAAACGCCTTGTTCAAAAAAACAGGAAAAACCAAGACGGGTCAAGCAACCCTTTGGGACTAGGTGAAGATTACACAACAAAAAGGGGGCAAACGCCCCCACTCTATCAAAGCAACTCTTCCAAGGAACTAAGCCGATGTATCGACCGACGTCACGCGGGGTTGAGCAACCGCCTGACCATCTCCCGCCGAACGGAACCGCCCCGCCCCAGAAGAAGACTTGGTCCCGGGAAGAGATTGCTCTTCCTGATGTTTAATCTGCTGACGAGCCTGACGAAATTCTACACTCGACTTGGCGATAATCGCGCTATCTTCGGCAGATGTCCCCCTACCGCCCGGGGTCATAGAAACAGATTCGGCGATCGCCTGATTGCGCATATCCATAGCTCGTTGATAGGCCCGAATCTGACCCTCGGTCGGAAACTGGCGGACGAAATCACCCGTTGTAGAATCACGAACGATAAAAATCGGCTTACTCATCCCCCCATTGAGTTCAACATGAGGGCTGAAATAAGGGGCCGATATGGCCGCAGACTGAACACGAGAAGGATTGGCCGCAAACGACTGCGACGAAGAGGTTTGCTCCGCAACACTGCGGACCAATTGGTTGTTTGAAACGATGGCACCTAATGCTTCGATCATTTCTGAAGCTCCTTACCTACCTTGTAGTGTACGACAAATTAGAACATACACAATCCCTTATTTTTATCCTACCCTAAATTGCACATTCCGTCAAGTTTTTATCTTGACTTTTCTGTCAAATTCACGATCAAGCAGAATGAGAAGATAGTAAATCGTGAATACTCAAATCAACTTTTCTTCGTTTTTGGTTAATCTTTAGGTCATTACTTTTTAAGTACTTGTTAACATCTAGAAACGTGAGTCCCAGAAAAGGGTTAGGTTTTTCCCATAACCATACTGATTTTATTGAGTTTTTTGTCAACTTCTATGGAAAGATTCGCTAAAATTTATTATACTGAAAAAAGGACGAACAGTATTTGGATTATTAAAAACAGCCTTATTCTCTCTTTCTAGCCTCCTTCTTCATTGGAAAAACAAGAAGGGGAATACAGGCCTAAAAATCCAAGAATTGCTTCTCTAAGCCTAGATATAACGATAAAGATTCGGTCTGACCAAAACCTCGCAGGTGCCAAGACGTGAACAATTTTTTTGATACGCTGAGAAAACTAGGCCCCGCCCGCTTGAGTGTGATGGGAGCTGTTGTCCTTGGCCTGCTGATTTTTTTCATTTTTGTTTCGATGCAAGTCACCAGTCCAAATATGAAAATTCTTTATCGTGATCTCCCGACAGAGGATGCTTCTTCTATTTCCGCCAAACTTGAAGAATTAAAAATTCAATATGAAGTCAGTGGTGACGGAACGAGAATTATGGTCTCTGACAAAGACGTTGGCCGTGCCCGCATGGCTTTGGCGCAAGACGGCCTCCCGAATGGGGGGTCTCTTGGTTATGAATTGTTTGATAAACAATCCAGTTTCGGCACCACCAATTTTGTTCAGAACATCACACAGGTTCGGGCAATGGAAGGGGAACTCGCACGAACGATTAGCTCGCTAGAGTCTATCAAAAGTGCGCGTGTTCATCTGGTCTTGCCACAACGTGAACTCTTCAGTCGGGAAAGTCGTCCGGCGAGTGCGAGTGTCTTTTTGCATCTTCGCGGTGCGGCTCAACTTGATAAAGAACAAATTGCTGGGATTCAGTCCTTGATTGCCTCTGCTGTTCCCGATCTCAAATCCAAGAACGTCTCGATTGTTGACTCGGCGGGGAATCTTCTGGCTCGCGGGGGCGAAGACGAAACGCAGCTAGCCAGTGATAAAAACGAAGAGGTCCGGCGAAAATATGAACAGCGCATGACGCAAACCATTGAAGATTTGGTAGGGCGTACCGTTGGCTATGGCAAGGTTCGCGCCAATGTCGTGGCGGATATGAATTTCGACCAAATCACCCAGAACGAGGAAATTTACGACCCTCAAGGCCAAGTCGTGCGCTCAACCCAAACCGTTGAAGACAAGAACACAGAAACGCAGGCCGACAGCAACAATGTTTCCGTGGAAAAGAATCTTCCCGGGGGAAATAGCGACCTGCTTGGTCAAGGGGGGCCGACGTCTGCGAGCAACCGTAACGAAGAGACAACCAATTTTGAAATCAATAAAACTGTCCGCAGTATGGTTCGTGAGAGTGGTCAGGTCCAGAAAATGTCTGTCGCCGTTTTGATAGATGGAACGTACACAACCGATAAAGAGGGTAAAAAAACCTATCAACCGCGCACCAAGGAAGAACTGGACCGTTTAACAGCTTTAGTAAGTTCAGCAATTGGAGTTGATACCAAGCGCGGCGATAAAATCGAAGTTGTGAATATGCAGTTTGTTGAAGTAGATACAACACCAGAAACCGATAACACCATTATGGGATTCGAGAAAAGCGACCTGCTTGATGCAGCTGAGATCTTGACGGTTGCGATCATGATTATTCTGGTTGTCCTTCTCGTTCTTCAACCGATGGTCGGCAGGCTTCTCGCCACCGAAGGGGGGAAATCTGATGAAGAAGGAGGGTTTGACGAACAGGGCCTTCTTCCTTCCATGCAACAGAATCCTGCCCTGACAGGCCCCTCTATGTCCTCTTCTGGGCAAGATGGCGGAGGGTTTGCCGTTCAGGAACTGATCGCCGATGAGGACATGATTAACGTGCAAAAAGTCGAGGGGCGCGTAAAAGCCTCCTCGCTGAAAAAGGTCGAAGATATTATAACAGCCTATCCGGAAGAAACTGTTTCGGTTCTGCGGGGCTGGATGACACAGGAAAGTTAAGATGCGCGTTAGGGAAGATTATCGGTCACTCACCGGAGTTGAGAAAACAGCTATTTTTCTTCTATCTTTGGGAGAGGAGCACACGTCCCAAATTTTTCAGCACATGGACGAACAGGAAATCATGGAAATTTCTCAAACCATGGCGACTCTGGGGAAGATTAGTTCAAGTGTGGTTGAACGGCTCTTTATTGATTTTGCTGAACAAATGTCCTCCTCTAACTCGCTGATTGGAACGTACCAAAGTACGGAGCGGTTGCTCAGTAAATCAGGAATGAGCAAAGATAAAATCTCCCAAATCATGGAAGAAATTCGCGGACCAGTGGGCCGGACCATGTGGGAGAAACTCGGCAACGTGAATGAGGAAGTTCTCGCTAACTTCTTGCAAAAAGAATACCCGCAAACCGTGGCGGTTGTTTTGTCAAAAATTCAGACCGAACACGCTGCCCGCGTTCTTGCTCTTCTGCCGGACGGGTTCGCTCTGGAGGTCATTCACCGGATGCTGCGCATGGAGGCCATCCAGAAAGAAGTTCTGGATGATGTTGAAAAAACTTTGAGAACCGAGTTTATGGCCAACCTAGCCCGCACAGCGCGGCGTGACAGTCATGAACTCATGGCTGAAATTTTCAACAATATGGACCGCGGCATTGAGAGCAAGATCATGGAGTCTCTTGAAAAGACAGCCCCTGATGCCGCTGAGAAGATCCGCAGTCTGATGTTTACCTTCGAAGACCTCTCTAATCTTGACCCCTCTTCGATTCAGACCATTATTCGGGCCGCTGACAAAGACAAACTTCCTCTGGCTCTCAAAGGGGCCACAGAGACTTTGCGCGATTTGTTCTTCTCGAATATGTCGGAACGGGCAGCTAAGATCATGAAAGAAGATATGGCTTCGATGGGGCCGGTCCGCCTCAAGGAAGTTGAAGAGGCCCAACAATATATTGTCAATGTCGCCAAAGATCTGGAAAGCCGTGGGGAAGTTGTTCTCTCCAAAGGCAAGGCTGAAGATGCCATGATTTATTAGGAAAGAAACCTGTGTCTCCTGAAGGCCACAAATACCTGTTTGACTTTCATAACTTTGACCAAGTCAAAGAACCTGAGCCTGAAATTGACATTCCGCCCCCTCCTCCCACTTTTTCTCTTGAGGAGCTTGGACAGGCCCAGCAAGAATCTTTTGCCCAAGGACGCCTCTCTGGTTTAGAAGAAGCTCGTCTTAGCCGTGAACAATACTTAGCCGAACAAGTCAATCGGTTGGCAGATTCCATCAAAGCTGTTCTGCTCTCCGAACAAATGAGGGCAAATCTCTTTGAGAAAGAAGTCCTTGGGCTCTGCGCGGCTATTTTTGCCAAGACTTTTCCGCTCCTCAACGACACTTATGGGCTTTCCGAAGTTCAGAACATCATTCAAAAAGTGGTTTCCTCCCAACCCGCCATTCCTATTCTTATAGAAATTACAGAGGCAGATGAGGCCCCCTTGCGAGACATTCTCTCCACATCTCCCGATTTTCCCTTTGACCGCGTAACCATCAAGGGAAATCCAGCCCTGCAAAGCGGGAGCTGTAAAATTTCATGGCCAGACGGAGGAGCCGTTCGTGACCACACCGCGCTGGCCCAAGAAATAACACGCCACATTGAAGAGCTGCTTGCTCCGAGAGCCCAAAAAAGCGACAATAGAGATTCAAAGGGAGAATAGATTATGGCTGACCCAAACCAACCATCTGGATCTGATGATTTTAGCCCGAAGGAGATTGAAGACCCCAACGCAGGCGTTGCGGAGGAGAATCCCTACGAAATTGGCGAGCCGATGGCCAATGATGTCACTGCAATTTACGATATTCCCGTTCAAATTTCTGCTGTTCTGGGCCGCTCTTCGATGAAAGTCTCCCAACTTCTCAAACTTGGGCGGGGCGCGGTGGTTGAGCTGGACCGCAAAGTCGGTGAAGCAATTGACATCTATGTTAACAACCGTCTGGTTGCGCGGGGCGAGGTTGTGGTTGTGGAAGACCGTCTTGGGGTCACCATGACCGAGATCGTTAAATCGGAACAGAGCTGATTTTTACCTAAAACTTGGCTCTGCGCCCTGTTTCGTCTTCTTTTTTCGCTCTTGCTATGCTCTAATCGGCGCAGAGGATTTAGAACCATGCGTCTTATGATTATCGGCCAACTGGACGGCTATATTAGTGCAGCAGGAAAGATTGCTCTCCAGCGGGGAGCAAAAGTTATTCACTGCGAAGATACAGATCAGGCCCTTGGGGCTTTGCGCAATGGCAAGGGGGCAGACCTTGTCATGATCGATGTAAAACAGAAAATCGGTGCCTTTGTTGAAGCCTTGAAAGCCGAGCGGATTCATGTGCCTGTGGTGGCCTGCGGCGTGGGGACGGATGCTCGCCTTGCGGTCAAAGCCATTCAGGACGGGGCGAAGGAATATGTCCCGCTTCCGCCGGATGCTGAACTGATTGCTGGAATTCTGGAGGCCGTCACCGAAGAAAATAACACCATGATTGCCGGAGATCCGGCCATGAAAGCTGTTGTCGCGGTTGCCGACAAAGTGGCCGGCAGCGAAGCGACTATTCTGATTACTGGGGAGTCGGGAACTGGGAAAGAAGTCATGTCCCAATATATTCACCGGAAATCACGGCGAGCCAATGGGCCTTTTATTGCTCTCAACTGCGCCGCAATTCCCGAGAGTCTTTTGGAATCCGAATTATTTGGTCATGAAAAAGGATCGTTTACCGGAGCGGTTTCGCGCCGCCTCGGGAAGTTCGAAGAAGCCAATGGGGGAACTCTTCTTCTTGATGAAGTTTCTGAGATGCACCCGATGCTGCAAGCCAAATTGCTCCGCGCCATTCAAGAGCGTGAAATCACCCGCGTTGGCAGCAATGATTCAGTCAAGGTGGATGTTCGAATTATCGCGACCTCCAATCGCAATCTCGAAGAATCTGTTTCCAAAGGCGAATTCCGCGAAGATTTGTATTTCCGGCTTAATGTTGTGAATATTCGCTTGCCGGCCTTGCGTGAAAGGGTTGCGGATATTGTCCCCTTGGCTCAGTTCTTCCTTGATAAATACTCTGAACAAAATGGCGTTGCTAAAAAACCGCTTTCCGAAGAAGGAAAGGCCAAGGTCACGGGCCATCATTGGCGGGGAAATATTCGTGAACTCGAAAACGCTATGCACCGCGCCGTTCTGGTTTCAGTCGAAGACAAAATAGAAGCGACAGCGATTCTGGTTCAAGGAAGTTCTGCGGCGGCCTCTCCTGCTGCTGCGCCAACCAAGGCACCAAGTCCCTCTGGCGTTTCGGGAGCGGGAAAAACAACCGCGCCCCTTCAGAACCCGGGCGGCGTTGAAAATCTTGTGGGCCGGACCATTGCCGATGTCGAACGGGATATGATTTTGAACACTCTGGATCATTGCCTAGGGAACCGGACCCATGCAGCTAATATTTTGGGAATTTCCATTCGGACCTTGCGCAACAAAATCTCGCAGTACCGCGAGGAAGGTCTGCCCGTTCCCGATAGTGCCTTTGAAAAATAATCTCTCACTCTCAGCCTCGATGTGACGCTCATGTCTTTGAAATCTGTTATTCGCTCGCTCTTACCGGTTCCCCTGCTCTCGCAAGCCCATGCGTGCAAAGAGAAATTTCTTCTCTCTCAATGTTCTTCTCTTCCTTTTTCGGTGTCCCAATTGGTTCCGG
>JAEUKO010000012.1:12582-34163 GCA_016794285.1 Alphaproteobacteria bacterium
ATTTGTCTAGGATTTTGAACAATCCAGAGAGTCTCTCTAGCTGGGAAACAGACAAGAAAGAAATTGAATCATTCCATCCAGCCAATGATTTATGGGGAGGTGTTAACCCCGGGGATCGCCGAGCTCTGTACAGTTTGATCCGTGGGTTAAATCCGGCCTCGGTGCTCGAAGTGGGAACGCATATTGGCTCTTCTACGCTTCACTTGGCCCGCGCCCTCAAAACCAATAACGCTGGGGGACATCTCGACACCGTGGATATTTACGATGTCAATGACCCACAATGTGGCGCGTGGAAATCGGTTGGTGCGCCAGCTTCCCCTGCCGCGATGATGCACGCAATGGGGCTATCCGATGTTGTCACCTTTCATACCAGCGGGTCTTTGAACTATATCAAAAGCACAGATAAAAAATTTGACGTGATTTTTCTGGATGGTGACCACTCGGCCACAGCGGTCTATAACGAAGTATCGGCGTCCCTGCCAGTTCTAACGTCTGGAGGGATCATCATCTTGCATGATTACTATCCGAACGGAAAACCCCTCTTCCCCAATGCGCAGGTGATCTCTGGTCCGTATCTGGCCATGAACAGAATCATGTCGGAAACACCGTCTCTTCAGGTCATTCCTCTTGGAAATCTCCCGTGGCCCACGAAACTAGGCGGCAACACCACCAGCCTCGCCGTTGTGGTCCGAAAAGCCTGAAAGTTTGATAAACATGTTATCCTTAATGACGCCATGGGGTTATAATTTTTCCGGCGTTTCTTCCGGTTGTTTTCTCAACAACAGGTACGCCATTTGACCCTATACTACGCGTATGCCAAACGGACTTTGAATTACAATTAGAACTTCCCATCAGATTGATCCTTTACCCAATCTATTTTCTCAGGCGTAAATCCTGCATCTTGTATTCTGTCTTTGTAGCCGACCAAATTCTCATTAGAGAAAGTAGACAATGAACGCGATAGAGACCTTGTCTCTTCATATGTCTTAGCATTTATAAGACGATTAACCAGAGGCTCACGCAATCCGAGACAGTTCTCTTCCTTTTGACTAAAAATCATATCCGCCAGCCTCGAAAAATCATTTACATCAGGATCATTGATAGCGATTGATAAAATTTCAATGTCGTCAGGATGGATACGGATATTTTTTCGAAAATCATGATGAATACGTCCAATGTTTTCAGAATCATAATCTATAAAGCTACCAACATACGAACTAAAATACATCTGCTTCTCACCTTTTGCATTCCCTGTTGTTCCAAATATTCCTCTCAGCCTTTCCCTTACATCTGCTCTTGGCGATTCCTTTATTGGAGAAATAGCATCACCAAAAATAGTATGCATCTCGCTCTCAAAGTCCCGAAAGAAGCTAAAATGCTGGTTACCATCATAATTCACATACTGACTATAGTGATAAAAACCAACGCCCGCACTCAAGGTCCCTGCCGGTGCACCTACTATGCTCCCCAATGAAAGCGGAAAGAGAAATGGTTTAGCTTCTATTTTGGAATATCTATAAATTGTTCTATAGCCTTCACTAGCCTTCTTAATTAAGCCAATCTGGTTAATAGACATGACATTTCTAGTCAAACTCCAACGGTCCTTAACCTGTGAGTTCTGAAATGTCCTTAAATGCGTAAAGATTAGACTGGCATCTCCGAGAGGAGATATAGACTTCACCAGACATTCTCCAGATGCCATTCGCATCTGTACATTCTGTATAGCCGAATTCTCCTTGTCGTTAACCACAGTACCTTGCTGCTGACAATTATCTCTATGCTCTACAGTATATGAAGTTAATTGTTTTTCCTGATCAATATCTTCTGGTGAAACTGAACCAAATCCAATAATAACTTTCTTGGTTGCTTTGTTATACAACAGGTACTGACACAATGGATTACACAAGATATTGTTCTTATCTTGAAACCCTGGCTCATAGTGATCAGAAAATATTGCCACAGAATCAGGAAAGATTACTTTCTCCTGCAAAACGACGTCAGAATTTTTCAATTCATCTACCTGTTTCCAAATAGGAAGATTCAAAATAAGAGACGCAATGCACCCAGCACCAATTAGTACTATTGATGATAGAATATAGGGATATGTAATAGATTTATTGATTAAAAACTTTGCGAATGAATATATTAAAAACGTGTAGACGAGAACACTTGGAGCAATTAAGAGAATAATCCCCGGAACAGCGAAAAGATAAAAACCCACAATGATTAACGCCGGCACAAACAGAGAAATTGCGGATAATACTGCCATAACAATAAAAAATATATGTACCCGCTTCATTGCACGAATGCCCAAACGCTAACTGTAAAACTTGAACAATTTTAGCATATAACCATACGAGATCAATGTTAACTTCATACTGCCTATACTACGCGTGCGCCGCACGGACCTTTCCATCCTCCACTGTGCGCCAGATATATTGGCCGTCTGGTGTCTTCGAGGCTTCTTTGTTCAGAGCCTTGACTGTTTCATCCTCCGGTTTGGCCGTGCCCGTTGCAGGAAGATGATGGTCTTTTTGAAAGTTTTTAAGAGCTTCAAACACGCCATGATCCGCCATACTTGTAATGCCTACTTTTTCGTAAGGGAAATAATAGCCAAGGCGATTCAAAGCTTTTTTCATCTGAACAACATCGTAACAAATTTTCTAAAACAGGAAAGGCGGACTACCTCCCCGAATCCGGAGGACGGGGTGCGGCAGCAAGAACAGGTGAGGTCGGCGAAGCAGAAGGAGCAGGAAGCATCTCCATTTCTCCTTCCTTGACATACAAAACCGCATCCGGCGGCGTATCGTATTTCGTCTTGGGGTGCTTTTCCTCCCATGAAGCAGCAGCCCCGCGCGATTCCCAAATATTCAGAACCTTGGTCTTTGCTGGCTCCTCTTGTCCATCCTCATAGGCCCGTCTTCGCAGCTCGGAATCAAGGGCAGCCCCCAAAAGCCCGTGTCCGGCCCCGAACACGACCACCGCCTTTTCTCCTCCCGCCATGTCTACAAAACGCTGCGCCCGCTTGGCCTCGCTCCATTCCCCTGACCTGGCTTCGAGAAATCGGTCTAAAGCATCCTGCTGCATATCAAAAAACATTTTGTCCCCCAAAGGATATTCATCATTTTCGTCCGCAGCGGCGAGACCATGCGTCAGCAGAATTTCACGCTCTTTTCTGTACCTCTCGTGTTCTTGAGAAATTTCAATAGCTTCCAAACTTTCCGCCTTTCCCAGATCGTCCCCCGCCATATGAACGGTAAAGCCACGATTTCTGGCTTCAATCAAAAGCTCGGCATATTCTATGCCAGTCTGTTTTTGAGCTTCCTCCCGCTCCTCTTCGGGAAGATCCTTATCCACATGGACCGTTTCAAAACGATATGATTGCCGCCTGATCTCGGCACTCGTGATGCGGGGAGGCTTGGAAGACAAACGCTCCATCACATCGGCAAGCTCCACGTCGTCTTCACTGTGCAAGGGGTGCTCCTTGGGATAGATGGCCGGTTCAAGAAACAAATGTTTCGCCCCAGCTTCGACCATCGCGGGAATGGCTTCCCGCAAGGCTCTGCGAATAGCATATTTCGAATGGTTTGTGTCCCTTAAAAACGTAAATTGCTGTGGCCCCTCCACCATGCGTTTGATGGCAACCGATGAATCTACCCGCTCTGGTGCTTCGGAAGCCCCTCCAAACGCCTCCCGCAAAGCAGGCGCAAGTGCCTCAAAAGGATTAACATCCGGCTCCATAAATCCCTCTCTGACCCCATCCTATTAACACTCCTCCAGAGTTTATATGAATTATGTTAACAATCAGGAAACAGGGGGAAGCTAAACTTTCTTCCCTCTCCCCTTGTGGGAGAGGGTTAGGGTGAGGGGAAAAGTGTGAGAAAGCGATACAGAGATAATCATTCCATTAGACCTCTTGCAGAACCCTAACTCTGGCGGACATCTGCATCGTCAAACCCATGCTCAGAACGCATGTACGTCCTTGTACACTTGCCTTCCTGCCTTGCTTTTCCGGCTTCCTTACACGCCTACTCTTGCAACAGATTTATTTTCTTCTCATCCGCATCAATGACCGATTTTCCTCCGATAGGAAACGCATAGTTTTCTACGCAATGCCCAAGCTCGCCAATTTCAATGATGGGAAAGTCGTACCCTTGGGTAATCTCAAGAACAATATCGCTCACAGGACGGTCATGCCCGAGAGTATTCGGCGTCTTCCACTCGAACCAACCGAGTATTAAGCCAGATATTTTCGCAAAAACGCCATGCAATTTGAGACTATATAGATCTCGATGAATATCTGAAATTTTGCTTGTTCCCTCTAGAAATAAAATAGAATCTCTAAGATCGGGAACGTAACCCAAAGATAGGTTGTTGAGAAACAATCCCAGATGCCCTCCGACTAGATGTCCCGAGGCTTTTCCGTGACGAATCGTCTTCCACCCGGAATATGTGACCTCTGGATGTTCATACGCTTTCCACGAAAGGTTTGGTTGAAGATGTTGGACGTTTTCTTGAAAGAGCGTTTCTTGGATATTTTTTCGAATAGAAGCAGACATTGGCTGACCAAACGCGAAGCAAAGATCCGGTCCATGGTATGTGATGAGGCCTGTTTTAGAAAAAATAGCGTTTAACAAGACAGTTCCATCTGAAATACCGCAAAAAATCTTTGGTTTTTTTCTCATTAAATCAAAATCAATGCCATCAAGTAACTCCGTGGCTGTATTTCCTCCTACTGACATCAAAATCATATCGATGTCTTGCGCCATCCACATGGAGTGAAAATCGTCTAATCGTTGGGCACGCGTTCCCGCACTGTAAAAAAACTTTTCGTTGCAATTTTTTGACAATCTCACATTTAATCCGAAATCTCTTTTGAGACACTCAATCCCTTTTTCGAATTTCTCACTTGTAAAGTCAGTATCAAAGGGCGTCCCAGAAGGAGAAATGATGCCGACTGTTGATCCAACTTTTAGTCTGGGAGCTTTTATAACTTTCATGTAAGTACCCATTACACATTAAACTTAAACAGCATGACATCGCCATCGAGGACGAGGTATTCTTTCCCTTCTTGTCTTGCTTTTCCGGCTTCCTTGCACGCCTGCTCGCCTTTGAAGGTCACGTAATCCTGATAAGAGATCACTTCTGCTTTAATGAAACCGCGCTCAAAATCGGTGTGAATAACCCCTGCGGCCTCTGGAGCTTTTGCTCCCTTGCGCACCGTCCACGCCCGCGCTTCCTTTGGACCCACTGTAAAATAAGTCTGAAGGCCAAGCAGATCGTACCCCGCACGAATGACCTTGTTCAGCCCGGGCTCTTCAAGACCCAAAGACTCCAGAAACTCTTTCTTTTCTTCTTCCGAACCCAGTTGAGCAATTTGCGATTCAATCTCTGCGCAGATAACCACTGCTTGATATTTCTTATCGGCGGCCATTTTGAAAACTTTTTCGGTCAGCGCGTTGCCCTTTTCGGCGTCCCCTTCGAGCACGTTACAAACATAAAGCATCGGCTTAGACGTCATCAGGAATAATTCCTTGAACACTTTGCGCATATCATCCGGCACAGAAACCGAACGAGCGGGGTTCCCGTTATTCAAAGCATCCCGAACAGTTTTCATGAATTCAAGTTGATCTTTTAACTCTTTCTCTCCCGACTTGGCTTTCTTAGCGAGATTTTCAATCTGGCGATCCAAACTTTCAAGATCAGCCAGCATCAATTCGGTTTCGATGATGTCCGCATCACGAATAGGGTCAACCGAGTTTTCAACATGGGTAATATTTTCGTCTTCAAAACATCTCAGAACATGAATAATCGCATCAACCTGACGAATATTGGCAAGGAATTTGTTCCCGAGCCCCTCGCCCTTCGAAGCCCCTTTGACGAGGCCGGCAATATCAACGAACTCAAGTTGCGTGGGCACAATCGTGGCCGATTTCCCGATCTGAGAAATGAGGGTCAAGCGATCATCCGGCACAGCCACGCGGCCAATATTCGGTTCAATCGTACAAAAGGGAAAGTTCGCGGCCTGCGCCGCCGCCGTCGCGGTGAGGGCGTTAAACAGCGTTGATTTCCCAACATTCGGCAAGCCGACAATTCCACAATTAAATCCCATTTTTATCGTCCTTTTTCTCTTTAGGGGGCTTAGGCGATCCAGTCGCTTGCGCCACGTTGTTCAAAAACTCGCTGTCTTCTCCGCCCAGCAAAAGAGGCGTATTTTTAGCAACCGTCATCAAGAGAGGATCAAGCCACGTCTCTTCATCTTTGCTAAAATTCCCCAGAACATATCCGGTCACGCGGTCACGGTCTCCCGGGTGACCAATTCCCATTCTGACCCTTTTGTAATTGGCATCGTCCAGCCACGCATCCATTGACTTCAAACCGTTGTGTCCAGCAGCCCCACCGCCAACTTTGACTTTCAGCTTGCCCCCCATCACGTCCAGCTCATCGTGGAAAACGACAATGTGCGATGTTGGAATTTTATAAAAACGAACCAGCTCTCCGACACTGCGGCCCGATTCATTCATATAGGTTTGGGGCTTGAGAAGAATAACGCGCTCTGTTCCGATATTCCCTTCGGCGTATTCTCCTTTGTATTTGTTGCGAAAGGAAGAGAACCCATACAGATCCGCAATGCGGTCCACCGTCATAAACCCGATGTTATGGCGGTTCCGTTCGTAATCTTTACCCGGATTTCCAAGTCCGACAATCAGCCACATAAAGACATTCCTTCTAAAGAAAATCCCCCTCCCATCCAAGCCGGATCGAAGGGGGATGATCGAAAAATTTCAGCCTACTTCTTACCTGCCGGTTTAGCGGCAGCAGCCGGAGCGGCCTTCCCACCTTTGGCCGGAGCAGCCGCAGCAGCCGGAGCCGCTTTAGCAGCCGGAGCGGCCTTGGCAGCCTTGCCTTTCCCTTTAACAGGAGCAGCAGCGACAACCACTTCTTTGACAATCGGAGGCAGAATCGTTGCGACAGAAAAATCTTTTTCAGCTTGCTTGAGCAAAGATCCACCTTCCGGCAATTTAACGGAGCCGATTTTTATCATGGCCCCGACTTCGGCGGAGGAAAGATCAACTTCCAAGTTTTCAGGAATGCTCATAGCCAAGCAACGAATTTCGAGTTCATGCCGAACAATATTCAAAATCCCTTTTGCTTTGAGGCCAGGAGATTTGTCTTGATTGGAAAAATGGAATGGAACTTTAACCGCGATTTTGGTTTTCGGACCAACGCGCATAAAATCGACGTGTTCGATACGATCCGTCACCGGATGGGTTTGAATATCCCGCGCCAAGGCGAGGACTTTTTCGCCGCCGACATTCAGCTCAACCAGATTGGTGTGCATATGGCCTTTGTTGTATTCGATCCACAATTCCTTATCTGGAAGGGAAATCATAACCGGAGGTTTGTTATCTCCGTAAATAACGGCTGGAACACTTAGTTCCCGACGAATGGCACGAGCGACCCCCTTACCGGCCCTATCACGCTTATCCGCCGCCAAGGTGTATTGTTTAGACATGGCAGTTCCTCTTATGTTAAAGTTACGTCAGCCTCCAGGGGTGCTGACAGGATGGGGAGATTTAGCAAAAAGAACAGCAGTTAAGCAAGACTTATTTGTGTTTCCCTCTAAAAACCCCCTCCGTCATTCCCAACAAGGGAGGCTGTGCCGACCGTAGATTGGGGATCTGGTATATGAGTGCAGCGAAGCTGCACAAAAACTGGATTCCGGACGTGCAAATTTTTCAGGCCAACGTCCTGAAAAAACGCCTCCGGAATGACGAAGAAGGTTATGCAAGATGTCTACTTAAAAAGGGCAGAAATAGAGCGATCTTCAGCAATCCGGCGGATTGCCTCCCCTACAAAGGGGGCAATAGGGATTTGTTCAATCTTGGCGCAGTTCCGAACCGTCTCGGTTGCCAGAATACTGTCTGTAATCACCAGTTTCTCAAGAGGGGAATCCATAACGCGGGCGACAGCCCCGCCAGAAAGAACCCCGTGAACCGCATAGGCAGAAACCGATGTAGCCCCATGTTCCCGAAGAGCCACCGCCGCATGGCATAAAGTTCCCGCAGAATCGACAATATCATCCAGCATAATACAAACTTTGCCTTCAACATCGCCGATCACATTCATCACTTCAGAAACGCCAGCTTTTTCGCGGCGTTTATCAATGACAGCTAGGTCCGCATTGATCCGTTTGGCAATCGAACGCGCCCGCACAACCCCCCCGACATCGGGAGAAACAATCATAATATCCTGTCCGGCAAACCGTTTTTCAATGTCGGGAACCAGCACAGGCGAAGAGATCAGGTTATCGGTTGGAATATCAAAAAAGCCCTGAATTTGTCCGGCGTGAAGATCAAGCGTCAAAACCCGATTGGCTCCCGCCTTGGTAATCAGATTGGCAACCAGCTTGGCTGAAATGGGCGTACGAGGCCCCGTCCGCCGATCCTGACGCGCATAACCAAAATAGGGGATAACAGCCGTCACCCGCCGCGCCGAGCTGCGGCGCAAAGCATCAATAGCAATCAGCAACTCCATCAAGTTATCATTGGCCGGATAAGATGTAGATTGAATAATAAAGACATCTTCACCACGAATATTTTCGTCAATCTCGACGAAAACTTCATTATCGGCAAATCGGCGAAAACTGGACTGGGTCAAGGGAATGTCAAGATGGGCTGAAATTGCTTGTGCAAGCGGAGGATTAGAGTTCCCAGTAATCAGCTTCATGGCGATGGCCCTATTCAAAGTGGATGGATGGGCGGGACTATAAGAATTTTTGGGAAAAAATCAACTCCCCCGAATCACAAGCGCGGAAACCTGACGACCATAAAGCTTTCCGCCACGGTGGGTTTCGCGGCGAAAGCTGAAATATCCCTCTTCCTCCGCATAGGTATCCCGCCCAGAGAGGACAACATGACGCACTCCAGCCCGCCGCAAGCGGAACTCAAGATAAGCCGGAAAATCGAACCTCCATTTTTCGTCCGCGCCTTGAGAGAAAAATGCAGCACTTTGGGAGTCTTCCTCAAGAAAGGCGGTCTCGAACCCCGTTGAAACTTCGTAACTTTGAGGGCCAAGACAAGGGCCTATTCCGGCCCGCAAGGAAGAAAGCTCCGCGCCCTGATCCAACATCACTTTGATGGTTGATTCCAGAACGCCTTGTAACGCACCGCTCCATCCCGCATGAGCCGCACCAATCACTGGACCACCTGTTGCGCTCTGCCCGACGAACAACACAGGACCACAATCCGCGCTTTGGGCTGCGATAACCACACCCGCGCATGTGGTGACCAAGGCATCTGCCTCTATATCGTCCGTCACCTCATGGAGAGTTTCAATAGGAACGCAGATATTGCTGTGAACCTGTTTCAACGTGTACAGGGAATGTCCCTGCAAAGCCGAGGCCACCCGCTTGCGGTTTTCCTGCACACAGTTCAAATCATCTCCAGAATGAAGGCCGCAATTCAAACTCTCATAAACGCCGCTGCTCACACCGCCGCGCCGCCCGAAAAATCCGTGGGCAATCTCGGGAAAGCTAGGATTGTCCAAACCTTCAAGAATGAGTCTGTTCATGCGTAACCTCCAACACTTTGAACAATCGGCCCATTTGCGCCTCACCCGTCAATCTGGCCAACCCCGAAGCGATTGATTTTTTTTGGTCTTCATTCGCCTGTTGCAACAACGCGGCGGTTCGAATTTCTATGCCCATGGCCCGCAGAAAATCTCCCTGATCGGAAAGAAGGACCGAAAGTCCTCTCCTGTGCGCGGTATCTGCCAACACGCCAAAATCAACATGAGAGGTAAGATCCACTTCACCTTGAGATTCCAGAACCGGAGCATACCCATGTTTTCGGACGGCTTGAAACGTATCGCCATTTGCCGAAGCTGCGTACCCGTAATCAATCATCAAGGCCGCGCCTTTTTGATGTAGAATGCGTTCGTATATTTCTTCCATGACCGCTTGGCGGGCTGGTGACACTTCGGCAATGCTTCCCTCCACACCTTCTCGCTCAAACGAAACCTTATCTCCCATCACGAATTGCAAAGCGCCGTGGTCATTCAGACCAACCAACCTCTCTTGCCAGTCTTTCTTGCCCTTTACAAATTGACGGATGGGCAGAGCATCAAGAAATTCGTTACCGATAAATAAAACAGGCGCGTCTTGGGGGAGATGTTCAAAATCATCATGCCAAAACGGATCGGCCCATGCCAGAGCCTCTTTTTGTTTGACCCGCAAGGCTGGCGAGGTTTCAATCAAATGGACCCGCACTGCTCGGGCAAATCCTTCTATGTGCTGAACCCCGCGCAACAAATCGGCCATTAAGGTTCCTCGGCCCGGGCCACATTCGGCCAAATAGATTTTTTCGGGCCGCCCCCATGCGGACCATACACACGCACACCAAATTCCAATCATTTCTCCAAACATCTGGGAAATTTCTGGAGCCGTTATAAAATCTCCGGCTTGGCCAAGAGGGTCTTGCCGCTTGTAATATCCGTACTGGGGATGGGCGAGACAAATATCCCAGTACGACTCAATCGACATAGGCCCAGATTCAGAAATTTGAGAACAGATAAGCTCAAACAGTTTGTTGTTGTGATTTGGCATGATTTCGCCTTGCGATTACGAACACAACGACCCCCAATAACATCATGGGAACAGAGAGAATCTGCCCCATCGAGAGGCTTTCGAAAACGAAACCAAGTTGAACATCCGGCTCACGAAAAAACTCGACCGCGAAACGAAAAATCCCCGCGAAGACTAAAAACGCAGCGGACACCACACCCGAAACATTCCTGATTTTTGGAATACGGATCATGACCAGCAAAATCAGAAAAAGGACCAATCCTTCAAGGGCTGCCTGGTATAGTTGGCTAGGGTGACGCAGCACTCCATCGCCAGCTCTTGGGAAAACCATGCCCCAAGGAACATCCGTAGGGCGACCATAGAGTTCGCCATTGATAAAATTGGCAATCCGGCCAAAGAAAAATCCGATAGGGGCGGAAACGGCGAATAAATCGGAAAGCCGGAGCAAGGAGACTTTTTTAAGATAGGCAAAAGCGGTTGTGGCCACCACAACACCCATCACGCCTCCATGAAAAGACATTCCCCCTTGCCAAAGCTTTAGAATGCCCAGCGGATTTTCAACATAAGCTGGCAAGTTATAAAACAGCACATAACCAAGTCGTCCGCCGAGCAGAACACCCAAAATCGCCCACGACATAAAGTCATCAATATCCGTTTCATTGGGGCGGTATTTATTGTCATCAAGGCGACAAACCCGAACAGCCAGCCGCCAGCCAAGAATGAATCCAGCCATATAGGCAAGAGCATACCAATGAACCTGCAAAGGGCCAATCTCGAAAGCAACTGGATTGATTTCAGGAAAGGTAATGGCCATCAGCGATACGGATCATCTTGGGTAAGAAATTTCTGGACCAGACTTCTAACACCATCTTCGATCTCGGTCATCGGCCTGCTATATCCGGCGGCGCGCAATTTCGAAATATCAGCTTCGGTGAAATACTGGTACTTGTTTTTGAGCCCTTCCGGCATATCGGTGAAGGAAATGCGCGGCGCGGCCCCGACCGCTTCAAAAGTTGCAATGGCCAGATCCTTGAAACTGCGTGCCTTTCCACTTCCCACATTATAAAGGCCGCTCACATCCTGATTTTGGTAAAGCCAGAGCATAACCGCCACACAATCATCTACATAAACAAAATCGCGCAACTGCCCCCCATCCTCGAATTTTGAGTTATAGGAACGGAACAATCTGGCCGCCGCACCAGCAGCCACTTGGGGATAGAGTTTGCAAACAACACTCATCTGATCCCCCTTGTGAAATTCATTGGGACCATAGACATTAAAAAACTTCAATCCGGCCCACTGTGTCGGGAGCAGACGGTCATCTTCCTTGTAAACCATGCTGGACGCGTAACGATCCATTAGGTTCTTTGACCACCCATAGGGATTAAGGGGACGAAGCTTGGCAAGAAAATTGGGTTCATCAAGATCTTTGAATCCCAGAGTTCCATCTCCATAGGTTGATCCAGAAGACGCATAGATGAACCGGACTCCACTCCGCGCACACCAATTCCACAAAGTACGGGTCAGAACAAAGTTGGTTTCAACAATTAAATCCGCATCGGTTTCCGTTGTCGAGGAAATGGCCCCCATGTGAAAAATAATTTCAATCTCGTCCTGATGTTCATCCAGATACTCCATCAATCGGCTTGGGGGGATCATATTATAGAGTCCGCGCTTGGCGATATTTCTCCATTTGTCATCGCATCCCAACACATCGCACACGACAATCCGCTCTGCGCCGATTGCTTCCAGTCCGGCCACCAGATTTGACCCGATAAACCCTGTCCCGCCAGTTACTATAATCATGCTGTACCTACCTTTAGTGTCCATCCAGAAAGTTTTCCCCTATGGATGGACACTTAGAGAATTATCCCCCGCCTAATTCTTTAGGCCGTTTCGAGCTGTCTTGCAACAGTTTCGGGGGAATGCTAAAGACATTATTCTATGCGCAAAAATCAAAGAAAAAGAGTTACAGATATGATGAAAGACAACAGATTGTTTGACGATCTGGTTCGGGTTGCCGGCGGGGCCGCCAGCTTGCTCTCAAGTGTTGGCCAACAACTCGGGGCTGATTTCCGTGGATTGCGGGATAACGATGCCCGTGACGAGGGGGGATCTGAAGACATTCAACGTCTACAAGCCACCATCTCTAAATTCCGTTTGGAACAAGAATCTTTGAAAAAGAGAGTGGCCGAATTGGAAGCCGCCCTTGCCGGAACAACCAAACCCGCCAAGGCAACAAAAGAAAGTGCAGCTAAAAAATCTGGCAAATCCGCCACTGCTGCTAAACCTACGGCTGCAAAGAAAATTACCAAAAAAGTTGTGTCCGCAACCAAGAAACCAGCGAAACGCACATGATTGACCAACTCGAACTTTTCCTCTCCGAAGAAGTCAGCAATCCGTTAGATGGAGTTGAAGACCTGCTCGCCAGTCAAAACTGGACGTTTAACCGCATGAATCGGGACGAGCTACTTCTGGAAATGAAGGGTACGCGAGGTGTCTATCATATGATTTTTACATGGGAAGAGAGTATCGGGGCGATGCAGTTCTGCTGTGAATTTGACCTTCGCCTCGCCGACCAAAATTATGCCAGTGCTTGTTGTACCCTCAACAACATGAACAACAAACTTTGGCTTGGTCATTTTGATCTGGATGGGGAAAGCATGACGCCGTGTTTCCGTCATACACAGCTCTTCCGTGGACTGACTCAAACATCGGGAGCAGACTATTTGCAAGACCTTATCCACGTTGCGATTGAACAATGCGATCAAAACTATGCGGTGTTCCAGATGCTCTCTTCGGTATCTGTCTCTCCAGATAGCGATAGCTTGTCCTTGGCTCTGATGCCGACTCTTGGCTCCTCGTAAACGTAAAAACGATGAATCATCTTCCCCCCACGCGCCTTCTTCTTATTGGTTACGGCAGAATGGGGTCGGCCCTTGCACAGATCTGGGTTGATTGTTTTCCTGAATTGAACATTACCGTTATAGACCCTAATCCGGTTTCCTTGATCGGACCTGTTTCACCCTATCTTTCGCTAGAAGCCTTAGAGAGCGACTCTGTTTTTGATGTCATTGTTCTGGCGGTCAAACCAAAAGATATGGATACGGCTTGCGCTTCGCTCAAACCTTTTCTTGCCTCGCATCCTTTGGTTCTTTCCATCGCAGCGGGAAAATCTTTGGCCTATTTCGAGGAGCATTTGGGAACAGACCTTGCCATCGTACGGGCCATGCCCAACACGCCCGCCGCTATCGGGCACGGCATGAGTGTGGCGTGTCATACGCTGGGCATAGACCAAAAACAGAAACATCTGGCGGGAGCTTTGCTTTCCGCAACGGGAAAAATGGACTGGCTGGAAGACGAATCCTTGATGGATGCCGTAACAGGTGTCTCAGGCAGCGGGCCAGCCTATGTCTTTTTATTGATAGAAGCCTTGGCCGAAGCGGGAATGGCCGCAGGTCTAACAGCCGACATGGCCGCACGCCTTTCTCGTCAAACCGTCATTGGGGCGGCCTATCTTGCGGAACAAAACGCTGACCTCTCGGCTCTGGATCTTCGCAAGCACGTCACAAGCGCAGGCGGCACAACCGAAGCTGCTCTCACCATCCTTCTCTCGGAAGAGGGCGGATTAAAACCGCTCATGAAAAAAGCTGTCGCCTCTGCAACAGCCAGAAGCCAAGCCTTAGGGCGTTGACACGAAGAAGACCCAGATAAGAAAAAACCACAGAGATAAATGGGCCTGTTGCAAAACTCCGTCATCGCCTGAATTTGGGTTGAGACAAATTCTAGGGCGATCCAGAACAGACTGGTATTTTTGGATTCCCTTAGAATTTTTCTATCAAAAAATTCAGGGAATGACGTGACCTCGGATTTTTGCAACAGGTTCATTATAGAGCCCGTCACCCCCGCGATCCCCCCCGTCACCCCCGCTTTAGGCGGGGGGGGGGGTGGAACTTACATCCCCCTAGGAAGTTTGGCATCCCGCGAGATGTGGCAACACTGGATGATACCAAAAGCCAGCATGACTGTGAGCATAGCTGTTCCGCCGTAGGACATAAGCGGCAAAGGAATCCCAACCACGGGCAAAAGCCCCATAACCATGCCAATATTAATCATCACATAGATTGAAAAATTGATGGTCAAACCGAAGGCCAGCAGTCTCCCAAATTGATTGCGACAGCGAAACGCAATCCAATACCCATAGAGAATAATTGTGCCCAGCAAGGCAATCAAGGCAAGGCCGCCGAGCAAGCCCCACTCCTCAGCCCATAACGTAAAAATGAAATCAGTCTGCTTTTCTGGAAGAAAATTGAGGTGAGTCTGGGTTCCCTCTAAGAATCCCTTACCGGTAATGCCGCCCGACCCTAGGGCAATTTTCGATTGGGTAATGTGAAACCCCGCGCCCAAGGGATCGGATTCCGGATCAAGGAAAATACGCACGCGGTCTTTTTGGTAGTCGTGCAAAAGAAAGTTCCACGCGATGGGAACAGCCGCCGCAGCCGCAGCCACTCCGGCAATAAAAATCCAGATAGAAACACCTGCGGCAAAAAGAATGGTTACACTGGCAATAACAATCGACATTCCTGTTCCCAAATCTGGCTGCGCGGCGACCAGAAGAAACGGCGCGGCAATAATCGCCACAGGAATAAGCAGAGTCTTCAAGCGGCGCACCTGATCCATATCTTTGGTGTGGAAGTAACGTGCCAACGCCATGACTGTCGCAATTTTAGCCAGTTCCGAAGGTTGAATCTTCATAATTCCAATATCCAGCCACCTTTGCGCCCCCATGCCGATATGGCCAAAAACATCAACCAATACCAGCAAGAGCAAAGTCAGGGCATAAAACGGGTAGGCGGCACGAAAAATCCACCGCAGATCAATTACGGCGACCCCGATCAACAAGACCAAAGCAAACAAGAAGCGGATAATTTGCGCCGAAGCCCACGGGTCAATGTTTCCCCCAGCGGCAGAATACAAACATAAAAATCCGATCACCGCGACCGCACAAATAAGAGAGACCATTCCCCAAGTTATTTGACGCAGCCGTCCCAATAACGAAGCCTCATCAACTGTAATCTGCGATGTAAAAATTGACATGGACTATGGCTCCATCTTTTTAGCGGCAGGGTTTCTTTTTTGAACTTCAATCATAATGTCCCGTGCAATTGGCGCGGCAGCCCCTGATCCGCTTCCCCCGTGATCGACAATCACCGCGCAAGCATAGCGCGGATCGGCCACCGGCGCATATCCAACAAACAGGGCATGGTGACGCAAATGCCACGGCAAATCTTCTTGCCGCCGTACCCCGCTGGCCCGTTCGGCTTTGCTGATCCGTTTGACCTGTGCCGTTCCGGTTTTTCCGCCCATTTCGAGCCCCATTTCCATGATGCGCGATCCATAAGCAGTTCCCCCGGGGAGGAGAACACGCTCCATCCCCTGACGAACCATTTGCAAGTGACGATCCTCAATATTCATTTTCGGCCACGGCCCCGAAAAGGTAGGGACAGATCCGACATATCCGGCCAACCACGGTTTAACCGCATACCCGCCGTTGACGATACGAGACGTCATCGTTGCCAATTGAAGACCAGAGGCTTGAACATTTCCTTGTCCAATGGCTGAAATAATTGTTTCCCCGGGATGCCACGGCTCTTTCCGTTTTTCACGTTTCCATTTGGTATTGGGCATGAGTCCGGCTTTTTCTTCGGGCAATCCCGTCCCCAGCAATTGTCCGAACCCCAACATTTCCGCCATCTCGGCCAATCTATCAATACCAAGAGCCGTGGACATTTTATAAAAATAAGTGTCGCAAGATTCGGCAAGGGCTCGAAAAATACTAACCGTTCCATGTCCGCCAGCTTTCCAACAATGGAATCTGCTACTCCCGAAATCGTAATGACCCGGGCAAAACGCTGTCGAATTTTCATCAATCACGCCAGCTTTTAATCCTGCCAGAGCCGTCACCATTTTGAATGTTGACCCGGGGGGATAAAGACCACCAACACATTTGTTATTGAGCGGGTGCGCAGGATCATCGCGCAATTGTTCCCAATCCATCGCGGAAATTCCTCGGGTGAAGGCATTGGGATCAAAACTTGGCTGCGAAGCCATAGCGTAAACCGACCCGCTGTGAACATCCATGACCACGGCTGATGCGCTTTTTTCCTGCGCAAGACGCTGTTGAACAAAACGCTGAAATTCGGCATCAATCCCCAGAACTACCCGCTCTCCGGTTTTGGAAGCCTCGCGGCCCAACTGACGAACTTCGCGGCCATGAACATTGACCTCAATCTCGGCCTTGCCCGGAATACCGCGCAAGTTATCTTCGAGCTGTTTTTCAAGCCCGCTCTTGCCGATCTGGAACCCGGGCAAAGAGAGAAGTTTGTCGCTGGTCATTTCGCTTTCGCTGACCCGCCCAACATATCCGACCAGATGAGCCGTTGATTCCTTATAGGGATAGGTTCTGAGTTCTCCATCCTGAACCGACACCCCGGGCAGGTCAGGAAGGTTTACTTCGATGATGGAAACCTCTTCCCATTTCAGATTGTCTCTGACCTCGACTGGTACGAAACTTGGATTCCGTCCGGCCTCACGAAGAACGCGCTTTACGTTATTGTCATCAATGGTGATAACCTTTTTGAGGTCCTGCAATGCTTTTTCAAGATCATCAACTTGCTCTGGAATGACCACAACTTGGAAATTCTGCTGGTTCACCGCAAGCGGCACACCATAACGATCAACGATCTGCCCTCGTGATGGAGCAAGGATACGAACATTGATCCGGTTATTCTCGGCGAGCATTTTGTATTTCTCGCCCTCAACCAGTTGCAACCAGCCAAGCCGTGCGCCGAGAACACATAGAAAAACACCCTGCCCCGCGCCAACCAGAAAAGCGCGACGCGAAAAACTTTCCAGACTCTCTTGGTCACGATCCATAGACCTAATACCTTCCCCGACTCACCAGAAACCGATTCAGCCCCATCAAAGGAATGAGCAATAAAGGATAGGCCAGAACACTAACAACCACACTTGCCACGGCCTGCCCGATAGAGGGAACCTGCCATCTGGCAAGGCTATAGGCAATGATCTGGACAGATTGGAACATCAAAACGGCCACGAAGAAACCGGCCCAAATGACCTGCCACGACTGCCCCAACAGAAACCGCCTCTGACTATTGACCAGCAAGGCAACCAGCATAAAGCAAAACGTATTTAATCCGACCAAACCGCCAGAGAGAATATCAAGCAAAATTCCCAGCAAGAACACCAAAGGCAAAGGCATCAAGTTCGGACGAAAAATAACCCAGAAATAAATCCCGATCAGTAGAAAAGCCGGACGGGTTCCCGCCTCACTCATCAACGGCAAATGCGCCAGATTCAAAATCAGAAGCATCAAAAGGAACAGGTAAAGAAAAAGAACTTTCACTGTCTGGGTTAGAAGAGGAAAGGAATCCGGCAAGACCATCATAACCCGCGCATTTATTCCGCGCCTTCGGCACGCGGCAAAGCGGTTAATTCATGCAGACTTTGCCGAACGTTTGGGTCAGCGGGTTTCTGGATAACTTGAACATAGCTGGAATTCTCAGGGTCCGAATAAAGACGGACGAGGGCCAAGCCATTTTCAATCTCGACCACGTCGCCAACGGGAAGTCCTGCGGGAAACAATCCTCCCACACCAGAGGTTACCACACGGGCTCCCTTTTGGATCAGCTGGTCAGGAGGGAGATGTTCCAATGTGAGCGTATCGCTATTGGTTCCAGCAAGAATGGCCCGCATATTGACTCCCTCAACCACAACCGGAATATGCGAGTTCATATCGCTCAAAAGTAGAACCCGCGCTGCCCGATTTCCGGACTCTATCACGCGGCCAATCATCCCCTGCCCGCCCATAACCGCCTGACCTTCAGCCACACCGTCAAGTGTTCCAGCTTGTATCAAAAGAGTTTTGATGAAACTGCTTCCGCTATCACCAATCACACGAGTTGTAATATAGCTCTGGTTCGGTTCGGGCAAAACATTGAGTAAATCTTTCAGAGACTGGTTTTCCGCTTGAAGCAACAAGGCTGTTTGATACCATTCTTTGAGACGAAGATTTTCTCCGCGCAAATGTTCATTCTCGGCCCGAATTTGAGTCAGGCCCGTGACTTCCCCCACTCCATCAGCCACCCAGTGGAAGGGGGCACTGACAGCAAGAATGAGGGGAGAAAACATATCGGTGGCCGCCGCCCGTGGACCGTTCCACAAATTTGGGCGCACCATGGATGTTAAGAGCAACAAACCCGCCACGCCAGTCAAAAGCAAAGGGGAATAGCGGGAAACCCGCGCCGCCAGACCGGCAGCGCGAATAGGAGAGTTCCGTGAATCCTTGCGGGCAAGACCTCGCATGAGCAAACGACCAGACTAAAAGTTTATGCGTGGAAACTTCTATAAATTAACCAGACAAAGGCGAAGAACTCAACCCTTACTTTCAAGGTTTCATAGAAAAATAAAAACCCCGTTAATACGAGCCGATAAGGACGCTCCGCAGGCTCTTCATTTCCTCAAGCGTATGCCCCGTCCCCAGAACGACACAAGAAAGAGGATCATCGGCAATGGTAATCGGCAAGCCCGTCACATGACGCAAGAGATGGTCAAGATTGGTCAGCAACGCGCCGCCGCCGGTCAAAACAATTCCCCGCTCGGCAATATCCGAAGCCAATTCGGGAGGGGTGTTTTCGAGAGCCGTCTTCATTCCTTCGAGAATTTGGCTGATTGGCTCAACAAGGGCCTCAGCCACTTGGCGTTCTGTGACAAGGACTTCTTTGGGAACGCCATTAATCAGATCACGACCTTTGATCTGCATTGTACGCCCGGGGCCCTCTGCAGGAGGCAGAGCCGAGCCAATTTCTTTCTTGATTCTCTCGGCGGTGGTTTCGCCGATCAGCAAATTATGCACGCGGCGAATGTAATTGATGATTGCTTCATCCATCTTATCGCCCGCACAGCGCACAGATTTTGCATAAACTATGCCGGCCAAACAGATCACCGCAACTTCCGAGGTTCCGCCGCCAATATCCACCACCATCGAGCCGGAGGCTTCAGTCACAGGGAGTCCTGCGCCAATGGCGGCGGCCATAGGTTCTTCGATCAAATAAACTTCGGAGGCTCCAGCCCGTTCAGCCGAATCAATAATGGCCCGCTGCTCAACAGGGGTTGAGCCAGCCGGAACGCAAATCACCATTTTAGGACTGACAAAACTGCGGCGATTGTGAACTTTGCGAATGAAGTGCTTAATCATGGCTTCGGTCACTTCAAAGTCAGCAATCACGCCATCCCGCAAGGGGCGAATCGCTTGAATATTGCCCGGAGTCCGGCCCAACATTTGCTTGGCTTCATTGCCAACGGCCCGCACGCGCTTTTTCCCCATATCGGTTTCAATCGCAACCACCGAAGGTTCGTTAAGGACAATTCCGCGGTCTCGGACGTAAACCAAGGTATTGGCCGTTCCGAGGTCAATCGCCATATCGGCAGACATTGCACTAAACAATCGCGAGAACATTATAAATCCTTTGGGTGAAGGACAGACAAGGACCTATCCATAAAAAATGCCACGCCGAAAACCAGCGAACCCCGTCTATAGCAAACTTCCCGCGTTGTTGCACGCGGGAAGTCAAAAACTCTGCCTTTTTCTTGGGTATGGTGTCCCCAAGACTGCACAGGATACCTAGCCTTGGCGGGCTTTGCAGCGTGGTTTGGCTTTGTTGATGACATAGACCCGCCCTTTGCGGCGCACGACGCGGCAGTTACGGTCACGGGTCTTAATTGTTTTCAATGAGTTAACGACTTTCATCGCGCTATTCCTTCTTTATTGAGTGCCGGACCTTACTAGGCCTCTTGCCCCTCTGTCAAGCGGATTTATAAAAATAAATCCATCTTTTCCCTCTTTGTGGGGCTGTTAACCTTCTCCTAAAGGGTTTAGGGCAGAATAAGGGTTCGGTATGTACGATACCTTCTAACAAAATAAAGTCGGTTTTTCAAATGACTTCACCCACGTCAGGCTCTGCGGCTCCTCCACCTATTGATAAAACTGTTCTCGCCAGCGAGTTTCAGGCCGCCATGCTGGGGCATCAGCTGACCTTGAATTACCAACCGATTATCAATCTTCAGAACGGCCATATTTGCGGCTTTGAAACCTTGATGCGGTGGAATCACCCCGCACGAGGCTTTATTTCCCCGGGTGTCTTTATTCCCGTGGCCGAAGAAAGCGGGTTAATTGTTCAGGCCAGTAAATGGGCCCTCAAAGAAGCCATCCGCGCCTTAAAACGACTGGAAGGCCATGTTGGGCATAACGAGAAAATTTATATGAGTGTGAACTTTTCTCCCAATGACCTTGCCTCGGAAACCTTCGTGGACGAGATGTATTATATTATCAGTGCGAGCGACGTTCGCCCTGTTCAGGTTCAGTTGGAAATCACGGGCGAGCTTCTGAAAGCTCAGCCGGAGCAAGCTCTTGAAACCCTTGGTATTTGCCGCAGCACTGGCCTCAAAGTTGCGGTGGACGATTACGGCCTTGGAGATCCTTCTGTTTTCATGGGCTATATGGATGAATTTCCTTTGAGCGCGGTCAAGATTGACCAGCTCATTATCCGCGATCTTTTGAAAGACCCCGTCAAAATTGACACCGTTAAAAAGATTATCGAGGAAGCGAAGAAGCGCAATATCGAGGTCATCGCCGAAGGGGTAGAAACCAAAGAAGAAGCTCTTGAGCTCCTCCGCCTCGGCTGTGATTACGGCCAAGGCTATTACTTCATGAAACCCTTGCCGGAACGGGAACTCACAGGGCTCCTGCTTCAACTGACCGGATTTCTGGACCGCCTGAAGGCGTAAAAGTCTGTCTGCCCCCCAACTTTTTCTTTTTATTTTGCCATATTATAGAGTATGATCCCGTGATTGAATTGATATGTCATCCCGTTGGCGCGTCCGCAGGACGCTGGCACGAACGGGATCCAGTATCTCG
>JAEUKO010000130.1:0-706 GCA_016794285.1 Alphaproteobacteria bacterium
TGTCATGTTCCCCTCCAGATGTGCGCGATGATGCAGGCGGCATGTTACATCGCGCAGCATCATTGGAACATCATCGGCAGCAATCGGGCTAAACGCCGACGTGTGCCACTTTGAACATGATCAAGGCAAGTGTATTGACGCGCATGCGAACGTCGCCTACGCGAACGCCGATGGCGGGCCACATTGCGGGCGGCAGGGGCGGCGATAACCACAGGGTCGCCCCTAGGGTACTGGCAAGGGTGCTGCGTGGCTTGTAGCGGCCTAGCGCTATTTCTTGTCAGCCGCAGGTGGGCGGTGCTTCTGGACGATAGCGCGGATTTCCGCGTCCAGCTTCGCCTGATCCTGTCGGAGCTTGGACTCCGCGGCCCGTTCGGCAGCGGCACCATTCGGGTTAAAGCGTCCGCTACTGTCGTAGTTGGCGGGGTTCTCTTCGGGAAAGTCCTCGAAGTATTCCGACCATTCACCCATGACTGGCTCCCATGTTTGGCGGTGGGTCAGGGATTCGAACCCTGGAAGGACTTTCATCCTTGCTAGTTTTCAAGACTAGTGCAATCAACCGCTCTGCCAACCCACCAAAACCTTGAGGTGCTTACGAAGTGCTTATTCGTCACTTTCGCACACTTTGAAGACAGCATCACAACACACTGTTTTCATTGCATTTTACGGCAAAAACGCCAAGTCTGAACACAAGTTTTCAAGACCGGTG
>JAEUKO010000131.1:0-706 GCA_016794285.1 Alphaproteobacteria bacterium
CATGCTTGAAGACCTCCTTGCCTTCCATGCGCAGGTGCCCAACCGTCTGGGTGGTGGAGGGGCCGCCATCCACATAGAGCTTGTCGTTGTAACGCCCGTCGGAATGAAGCTTGCAGGCGAGGATGCCGCGATTGGCGCCATCAGATTCGGCAGTCAGGACAAAGGCTCCGGCCCCATCCCCGAACAGGACGCAGGTGGTGCGGTCCGACCAGTCGAGAATGCGCGAGAAGGTCTCGGAACCGATGACCAGAGCCGCCTTCGCCTGCCCGGCCTTCAGCAGGGCATCCGCCGTGGTAAGCGCGTAGACAAAGCCGGAGCAAACCGCCTGCACGTCAAAGGCCATGCCGTGCCGGATGCCGAGGTCGGCCTGAACGGATGTCGCGGTTGCAGGGAAAGTCTGGTCAGGCGTTGAGGTGGCGAGGATGATGAGATCGATCGCGCTTGCATGTGGGCAGCTGCCAGCGCGTCCTTGGCAGCCGCAACGGCCAGCGATCGCGTGGTCTCGCCTTCCGATGCGATGTGACGGGCATGTATCCCCGTCCGTTCGACGATCCACTCATGAGAGGTGTCGACGACCTTGCTCATGTCGTCGTTCGTCATCACGCGCTTCGGCAAGGCCGAGCCAACGCCCTGGATTACGCTGCGTACCATGTTACTCCTACTCCGCCGCCGTCACTGCGGGCGTCACCGGGGCGAGCAGCGCGTT
>JAEUKO010000132.1:0-693 GCA_016794285.1 Alphaproteobacteria bacterium
GTTTCCCGTACCGACATGATATCATTGACGATGACCTTCTGGGCCGGAGCCACAGCTCCCCCAGTTTCAGAGCAAGTTCCGGACCCAGTTTTAGACCCAGTTTTAGACCAAGTTTCGGCCTTTAATTTTAAATCATTGCCAATGACCTGATCTACTTCGGGCATTCCGGCATAACTGTCCGGCTTGATTTGCGCAGAACAGCCTGTGACGATAATCCTGGCATCCGGATGCTCGCGCCGCGCCCGCCGAATGGCTTGTCGTGCCTGACGCTCGGCCTCGGCGGTCACAGCACAGGTGTTAAAAATAATCGCATTCTCGATCCCCGCGTCCTTGGCATGAGTCTTCATGACTTCGCTCTCATACACATTGAGGCGACAGCCAAATGTTTGCACCTGCGGAGACGGACCGGCGGATGTCTGTATATCCGGCGCAAGCGGCATTTTGGGGGAGTTATTCTTTTTCATGGCCCCTTATGGCATATTTTCTTGCCAAGATCAATTTGATTATGATAAATAGGGGCTCTTAATTCTATTATCAGAAGAAGCTCATATGGGATCTCAAGATTTAAACGATTTTAATTTATCAGGGGCGGTCAACCAACCCCAGGAGATGGCTTTAAGCTACGCTGATATTATCAAAATTTTTCAACTTACCAATCTTGATCTCTACGATGAAAATACTGAAGAAGAGATA
>JAEUKO010000133.1:0-682 GCA_016794285.1 Alphaproteobacteria bacterium
CTTCAAAGATCACTTCATCCATACGAGAATTGGTATCAACCAGTGCGGTGGCAATAATCGTCAGGCTGCCACCCTCTTCGATATTGCGGGCAGCACCGAAGAATCGCTTGGGCTTGTGCAAAGCGTTGGCATCAATACCACCGGAGAGCAGCTTGCCTGAGCCGGGTGCTTCGGTGTTATACGCACGAGCCATACGGGTAATGGAATCGACGAAGATCACGACATCGTTGCCATACTCGACCAGTCGGCGTGATTTCTCGATGACAATATCGCAAATTTGCACATGTCGGCTTGCAGGTTCATCAAAGGTGCTGCTGACCACTTCGCAGCGTGGCCCTTTCACCTTGCGTTCCATGTCGGTCACTTCTTCAGGCCGTTCATCAATGAGCAGCACAATGACATAACATTCAGGATGGTTATGCAGAATGGAGTTTGCCATCTTCTGCATCAGCACCGTCTTGCCGGTACGGGGCGGAGCGACAATCAAACCACGCTGGCCTTTGCCAATCGGCATGGCCAGATCGACAACACGCATGCTCACTTCGTCGCTGGAGGTTTCCAGCCGCATGCGTTTATCGGGGTGCAGCGGGGTCAGGTCATCGAAGGCCACTTTCTGCGGGAGCTGTTCGGGATGTTCGTAATTGATGGCTTCCACCCGTAGCAGGGCAAAATAGCGTTCATT
>JAEUKO010000134.1:0-681 GCA_016794285.1 Alphaproteobacteria bacterium
CCTGCGCACGCCAGCAGCATTGCCGCCGCGCCCGCCATTGCTTCCATCGCCGCATCGAACGCCTCTCGAATCGTGCGAGGGCATCCTTGGAGCATCCTCGGCGCGCCGATCCCGAACCGCGGGCTCACTTTGGACAGGCACAGGGGAACATTTTGGACAGGCATAGGTCGCGTAGGAACATTTTGGACAGGCATAGGTCGCGAGGGTCTGTGGGTAAGTTCCCCATTTGCGGGAGGGACAATCAAGCCGCAGCGCCTGACACCGATAGACCAATTGACTGCGATTGACTGGGCTCGTCACCAGTCCGTGCAAGCCCAAGTGCAAGGCAAAATCTCGCTCGCCACAACCCCCGCCCGTTCCGCCACTTCGAACGCGCGAGCGTCCCCTTGCCAAGGTGGATGTCGAGGGTTCGAATCCCTTCACCCGCTCTTTGAACCGCCGCTGTCCAGAACGGACCGCGGCGGTTCTGTTTGGTCCGGACGCGACAGGACGCGACACGGGCGGGAGTTACGCACGAATTGACCCCAAGGCGTCCCGGACGGGGCCGGGCGGCCCACGGGCCAACGTCGGCCACCGGCTGTCCCGCGCGGCCGGGGGTCTGTGCAAGGTGGTGTGCAAGGTGGTGTGCAAGGTCGACGCGATAGGACCGCCGATCGCGCGGTCCCTCACCGCCCGATCGAT
>JAEUKO010000135.1:0-674 GCA_016794285.1 Alphaproteobacteria bacterium
CCGTTGCTCGATACCCTGTATAAAATTGCCGACCTGTTTGCAGTGGAACCCGGGGCAGTAATTACCGTTGCGAACGATTTTCCCGGTTGCATGGTGAATGCCGATAAAACACAGGTGAACCGGTTATTCACCAACCTGGTTACTAATGCGCTGCAGGCCTACGACGGTGCAGAACGAAAACCCGTTGAACTGCAAATTGTACAACAGGCCGAACAGTTTGCCACCGTTCGGGTTCGCGACCACGGTCCGGGTATAGATGAATCGGTTCGCGAAAAGATATTCACGCCCAATTTTACTACCAAAACATCCGGAACAGGTTTGGGCCTTGCCATTTCAAAAGGAATAGTTGAACAATCGGGTGGCGAAATCTGGTTCGAAACCGGCCCCGACGGCACATCCTTTTTTGTGCGGCTGCCATTGGTTCAGTAACGACAATAAACGGTCACCCAACATTCGAATGTTTTAGTTACGGTTGCGCCCGTACTCCTGCCCGGAATGTTGTTCCCTTGCAATAATAGCATCGTAGGTAGCCCGGTCTAAAATGGTTGGTTCGTAGTTAATGCCTTCGCTTTTCAGCCGGCGTACAAAGGCACGCAAATGATTTTCCGAAGCCTTTACCAGGTAGCTGAATGTGCTGGTAATATCTTCGCGCCGGGTAAGCGCCATGCGTTTCT
>JAEUKO010000136.1:0-672 GCA_016794285.1 Alphaproteobacteria bacterium
TAAAAATCCATCGACATAAAAGGGTGTAAAAAAGGCTTGGTGGGGTGGAAGTGCTTGTGAAATTTTGTATAGCGATGTCGTTTGGTTCAGCGAACCACATATATACAGTATTTTTGTATCTAAAGAAATAACGGAAGATGGAGTCATTAGTTTTCTACGTTACACATCAATGAATACAGTCCACTGACACACAAAATGCACACAAAAATACTGCTTTTTTATTCCCAAACCAAAGTTGTAAGAATAAAAAAGCATAGTATTGAAGGAAAAATCACCAAAAATACTTGAGAAAACAGAAAAAAAGCCGTATATTTGTGATTCTAAACGGAGAGATGGCCGAGAGGCTTAAGGCACCGGTTTGCTAAACCGTCGTAGTGGTATAACTGCTACCGAGGGTTCGAATCCCTCTCTCTCCGCACAGAATATAATCCTGTAAATGCCTCTTTACAGGATTTTTTTTTAAGAAAGGTAACCGTTGATTGCTTGGGTTTTTGAAGGCAATGGAAGTTCGAGCATCTCTTTCAGATCTCTCTCTATTTCATTGCAGATTGCTGTCAATGGAATATCAGTTACTTGATTGTCGAATGGGTTTTCGTTGAGTTTGCCAACTTTATTCATAATTGAATAAACGAATGTTAACAAAACACAGAGTGGCACTGCTATAACTGAAAT
>JAEUKO010000137.1:0-671 GCA_016794285.1 Alphaproteobacteria bacterium
TGGTGAACCGCTTCAATACGCCGTGATATCGCATCAAGACAAAATAGGATTTGCGCCCAGATGTGCGAACGCGAACGCCAAACCCCTTCAGGTCATCATCAAAAAAATCGAGGTCAGTCGAACCTGGTTCAAGGCTATCAACTACCCGTTTCGATATGCGGATCGCTTTCAACTCAGTTCCTCATTCCGAACCTGAAGGTCGTTCTGGGTAACATATGGGTAACAGTTGGGCGTGAAAACCCATGCACCGGAGTGCAAGGAGATGCATCCTGGAAACCAGTTTACATCAGCAAAATCAGAATGTTAGAGCAATACAATGCAATCGCGCGAACGTCGCTGATATAGGGCAAAACGATCTCATAACCTGAAGGTCGTCAGTTCAAATCTGGCTCCCGCAACCAAAAAAGCCCGCTATTTCAATGAGATAGTGGGCTTTTTCATTGGTTTTATCCGCCGCAAACCTCAACAATGGAAATCTAGCCGCGAAAATCCTCACTTCGGCGGGGAAGAGCCTTGAGATACCCCCCCATTTCTGGAAGGAGGCCCATAGCTTCGCTGAGCCGCTTTTTGATCCCGCCGGATACCCCGCCGCCCCGCCCCTTTCCAATTGTTTCTGCGATGCCCAGATAAGCCACGGCCAGCTGTCTGAATTCATTTGATGCGGCAAGCTC
>JAEUKO010000138.1:127-526 GCA_016794285.1 Alphaproteobacteria bacterium
GGTCTTTTCGATTGCATGTACTCCTTCAGTTGTTTGGCTCCTTCAATTGCTTGGCTCTTTCGATTGCTTGGTCTTTTCGATTGCATGTACTCCTTCAATTGCTTGGTCTTTTCGATTGCATGTACTCCTTCAGTTGTTTGGCTCCTTCAATTGCTTGGCTCTTTCGATTGCTTGGTCTTTTCGATTGCATGTACTCCTTCAATTGCTTGGCTCTTTCGATTGCTTGGTCTTTTCGATTGCATGTACTCCTTCAGTTGTTTGGCTCCTTCAATTGCTTGGCTCTTTCGATTGCTTGGTCTTTTCAATTGCATGTACTCCTTCAATTGCTTGGTCTTTTCAATTGCATGTACTCCTTCAATTGCTTGGCTCTTTCGATTGCTTGGCTCTTTCGATTGCTTG
>JAEUKO010000139.1:0-320 GCA_016794285.1 Alphaproteobacteria bacterium
ATTAGGATTTTTGGAAAGTTGTGGAGGATAAACAATATAGCCACACCGGATCGTCCCTAAATTCATGACACGATCATAGGCCTCATCCGATGCAAACGCCGACGCAGGAAGAAGATTAACAAGCAAAAGCAGAATCGCGCCAAAAAAACGCATGATTATCCTTTTTTCTTAAACATTGAAAGCATGCGGCGGGTGACGATAAACCCACCAAAGATATTGATAGAGGCCAATACCACTGCGATGAATCCCATGATTTTCGAAAAGCTCATATTGTCGGGGCCAGATGCAATCAGCGCACCAACAATAATCACCGATGAAAT
>JAEUKO010000139.1:330-655 GCA_016794285.1 Alphaproteobacteria bacterium
TTTGTGATCGCCATCAACGGGGAGTGAAGGGCCGGTGTCACGCGCCATACAACATAGTACCCGACAAAACAGGCCAGAACAAAAATGGTAAATCCCATCATCACAAAAGATTCATGACCACTCGTTGCAAAATTATAGGATGAAATATCAAGTGCCAGTTTATGGGCCTGGTCGGATAATTGTTCTGCTGTGATCGAAAGATTAAGGGCTTCGTTTGTGAGTGTTGTTGGTTGATCTTGCATGTGCATCTCTCTTTCAAAAATAGGCTTATTGGAAACCAGGGTGTACGATTTGTCCGGATTTCGTTAAAACAGTGGCTTTGATA
>JAEUKO010000013.1:0-32399 GCA_016794285.1 Alphaproteobacteria bacterium
CCAAGCCAGCCCGCCTTGCCACTCCGGCTGAACTTAAAGAAATTTTTAGGCAGTGCGGGACAAACCTTCCCACCCACGCACCTAGAACAGCTTGGCTTTCTTCGACCAGAGGGGTTGCCCCCAAAGTCGGAGGAGGGTTGACCCATGATGGAAGTGTTTTAACCGTCAATTCCGCAACGAAACAGGCCAAATGGCAGAAGCCGAATGATGGCGGGGAATACGGCCTCTTATTCGTACGGGATGAACATTCCCCTTCATAGAACATCAAAAAAATCAGATCAAACCAAAAGCCCAGAAATACCCCCGTATTTTTGGGCTTTGTTATATTCGGCATCCGAAAGAAATTTCAGGGAACTGAAAAAATCGCTGAAAAGCTTAGTTTTCTTGGAGCGGGCGACGAGTATCGAACTCGCGACCCTCAGCTTGGGAAGCTGATGCTCTACCACTGAGCTACACCCGCACGCCACCACTAAGAAGCATGACCTGATACTCTAATTTTGCCCTTGCTGCTAGTGTTTTTTATACTGTTTTGAGCCTCTGGACAAAAATCCTTCAAATCACGGTGCGTAGATAAAAAAAGCCGCTTTACAATATGGGTTAAAACTCTGTAAGACTCTCACACTACATTCAAATTTTGGTGCTTTGCTTAAGGAGCAGTTTATGAAAAATTTACGCGGTATTTCCCTTCTGGCCGTTATCGTGGCCTTGGCAGGGTGTAATGGTTACAAAAGCCACTCAGAAGTTGAGGCCCTGAATCAGGCCAACGCCGTTGGCAGTCCTTTTACTCAGGCTTTGTCCGCCGAGTATCGCGACTTTGCCAACCGTGAGCAAAATATAGAATTTGATTATCCTGACGCACTGCATTTTGCCCGTAAGGGTTTGGCCGCTGCGGCTGGCGAAGTCGTCCTGCCTGAGCCTGTATCTGACTGGAACCTCAAACCAGAACATATTGAAGAACTCTCTGCCGCTCGCGCTAGCTTGGTTGCCGCTTTGGACCGCGGGGCTCGCGAAACAAATGCGAAAGCTGCTGCGACTGCCCAGTCCCGTTTTGATTGCTGGATCGAACAACAAGAAGAAAACTGGCAGACATCTGATATTCTTTCCTGCAAAAGTCAATTTGCGGATGCTATGAACGCATTGGGTGGAATGATTGCTCCTCCGGCTGATGAGGCCATGCCTCCAGTTACGGCTGGCGCGGCTCCTGTCACCCCAATGGCTCCAGAAGATGCAAAATACCTTGTCTTCTTCGACTTTGACTCCGCAAAAGTTGACGCCGGCGGAAACAGTGTCCTTGATTCTGTTGCAGCAGAAATTGCCAAACAACGCGTTACGAGTGTGAATGTTGTTGGCCACGCTGATGCGTCAGGTCCAAAATCTTACAACAAACGCCTCTCAGCCAAACGCGCCAATGCGGTTCGCGATGCCTTGGCAGCTCACGGCATTGATGCTGGCCTCTTGGCCATTGACAGCAAAGGGGAAGATGCCCTGATGGTTCCAACACCAGATGGTGTTCGTGAGCCTGCTAACCGCCGTGTTGAAATCACTTTCAGCAAATAGGCCTTTGGCTCATTATTAAAGAATCAAAAAAGCCAGCTTAATTGCTGGCTTTTTTATTTATCAGCTCTCTTCCAGCAACGCCCGCCGCAAATGGGCCTGCCGCTGTTCGTGATAGGTCAGGACATCCACAAATTGCCTGTTAAGAGGCGAAAGCTCCGCTCTCTGCTGCTGCTCGGGTGTAGGGGGCCCAACCACAGCAGCAGTTTCAGCCATATTGTCCCGCTGGCTCAAGAAGTCCAAAGCCTGTCTGAGATTTGTATAACGCTGCGAGAAAACTGGTTCTAATCTATCTGGCAAGAGCGGGGGAGAGTTTTCTTCGGTTTCCCCGTCAAAAAAGAGTAAAGGATCCTCTCCCTCCCCTTCTGTTTCTGTACTGCGGCGAAGCTCAAAGGTTGTCCCTTCCCTCAGAATCTGGGCGAACTCCCCTTCCCCGTAAAAAGCCGATAACTGTCCTTCTTCCCCTCCGACCAAGGAGGCCCGAATTAAACTTTCCTGCCGTTCAGGAAGACCCTCCTCTTCACTCACAGGCGAGGACGAATCCCCGCTTGGAGGGACTCCGTCAGGAGAAGGCACAAAACTGTCCGCTTCATCGCCAATTTGAATAGTAACCGCCCGATCATAGAATCCGCCGTTCCCATCATCCGTCCGAATAACCAAGGGGATTGTTTGATTTCGTTCGTAGTCTATATCTCCAGCCACCCGCAATTCGTTGCCGACAATTATAAATTTCCCTCCCGGGTTGCTAATCAAAGAATAGGTGTGGACATCAGCCACATCTTCGTCAGTTGTGGAAAGCAAAGCCACCAGACTTCCTATATCTGAATTTTCCATGATGTAGGTTCCAGACAAATCCAAAGCTGTTGGTATGTCGTTGACATCGGTAATATTGACAGTCACCGTCACTGTATCAAACAGTCCGGCAACATCCTGAACGCGGAGATTAAGAGTATAGCTGGTTGCAAGTTCATAGTTGGCTGCGACCGGATTGGTAAGCGTAATCTCTCCGGTTGAGCCGTTAACTGCAAAATGCGCCGCCCCTGTCCCACCTGTGATGCTATAGATCAGAACATCTCCCGCGTCTGGATCGCCTGCGTGAGCAAACCCAACCGAGCTTCCTCCGGCAGAATTTTCTGCCAAGGAGTAAGGTCCATTTTGCAATCCGGCGATGACACTGGCTCCTGTCCATTCAACGATGTAAGGCAGAGAACTCGCTACGTTAATGTCATTCCACGTCCCGCCAGTTAAGAGTTGAATACCATCTTCAACACCGCCACTGTTATTTGGCTCGCCACCGCCCCAGTTGGTATAAAACCCCCCTTGAGCACTCCCAGCCGCCGCGCCCAACCAATACATTTGCCCTGCCTCAGGTCCACCCGACCATCGCCACTCGCCTTCAACTGCGAGATCAGAACCTCCCAACCATGTGGATGTAGTGATAAGACTCACTAGGTATGCATTTTCCGCAGCCGAGGTGCTCGTTGCCACATATCCCGCGACTCCATTGAGCATCATACCTGCCGCATTCGCCGTTGCTGTTGCCAGATTGGCCGTTGTGGTCACAAGCTGATAAAAATTCCCAGTTGCCGCGCTGTAGCGAACGGCTGGGTTGGTTGCCAAAACCGACTGGGCGGGAGTAAAGACTGGAGATTCGTTGACATCCGTAATGTTGATCGTAACACTGGTCGAACTAAACAAGCTTCCGAAGCCGTTATCGGTTGCCCGAATTGTCAAGGTGTAAGAATTATCCCATTCATAATTCAAATTGGTTACGCTAGAGAGACGAATTTGTCCGTTGGCAGAATTGATGGCAAATAGATTATCCGTGTTGCCTGCCGTAATGCTGTAGGTAATCGTGTTCAAATCAACATCCGTTGCCACAGCCGTACCGAAGACAGTGTTCAAAGCTGTGTTTTCAGCAATGGATAGAGGGCCAAGTGGATTGATGACCGGTGCCGTGTTTTCTATAGAATCAAGAACATTGATCGTTACCGTTTCTGTATCGCTTAATCCTCCGCTATCCGTTACCAAAACCGTAAGGGTATAGGAAGTTGTTGTTTCGTAGTCCAATGCCGCCGCATTCGTAACTGTCAAAACTCCGGTTGTAGGATTAATGGCAAAAATAGCTGCGCCCGTTCCTCCGGTGATGGCATAGGTCAGGGTATCTGCGGTATCTGGATCTGTGGCCGACACCTTCCCGAAAGCATCTCCGTTAGCAGATCTCTCCGAGACAATAAACGGCCCGGGCGTTCCTGATCCACCAACTTCGTTCACGATGATGTTATCAACGCCCCATGCTTCATCGTTTGTTGCTTGGTCTAGTGTTGAGCTGAACCCAAGCTTAACCGATGCTGCTGTTGTTGCAACTGTCAAATTGAAATGTGTGCGTTGATCGTTCCATGCCCCATAGGCAAAGTTTCCATTGAATGGGGTGGTTTCTTGCACTGTCCACGATACAGCACCACTTGATCCATCAGTAGGCGCATTAAAAGTTGCTTGGCTGATCGAGGCATTGTAAACAACGGCATCATCAACAAAGATTTTGAAACTCTCTCCATCCCAACTATCTATCTCATAGAAATCAAACGAGATTGTCACATAGTTTTGTGTGCCAGAAAGCGCGTAGGTCTTAAAGACGTTTTGAGTTCCTCCATCAAGAGAGTGTCGTCCGAGGAAAGTTGTATAGATCGCGCCGCCGTTTTCAGTTGTGTTGTCGCTCCATCCGGTCGCTCCGGCTTGAAAGTTTTCAGAAGAGACAAGAGTGGCTCCGTTGATAACAGGCACTTCGTTGACGGGTGTAATCGTTAAATTAAAGGTCGTGGCCGCCGTGACGGCCAATCCGTCCGAAACCGTGAAGGAAAAAGAATCTGCAAAATTTTCTGTCCCGTTATGCGTATAGGTAATATAACCGTTATCCAGATCGCTTTGCCGGAAACTGTCTCCTAATCCTAGAGAAAGACCTGTATTGGTATTGGTCAACGTCCCGTAATCAACAGCATCTGTAAGCGTATAGCGTAGAATTGTGTCGGTATTATCCACATCCGTAGCGGCCAGATTGGTGTTCTGAATTGTTGCCGTCGCCCCCTCATTCAGCGTTTTTCCTGTGTTGGTTGTAACGCTCGAAGCTGTATTGGTAATGGCAAATCCCCATTTATTGGCCAGATAGTTCTCAACATCCTGCATTTCATCAGAAGTCAGTGTTCGATTATACAGCAGAACTTCGGCCATACTCCCGCCGAAAAACTGTCCCGTTGGAGTGGGGGGACCACCGCGGGCTCCTATGCTAAAATTTCCGCCTGATTGCGTTATGTTTCCCGTTTGAGCTCCAGCCGGCGCAATGGATTGAGTTAGACTTCCATCTTTGAAAAAATTCCATAGCGTGTCGGCGTGTTGAAATTCAACCATATGCCACGCCGTATCAATCGCCGTTGTTCCTCCCCACTGCCACACGCCAGGAGCTGCCGTTTCAACAGCTCCTTGTATTTTTGATCCTTGCGTGGCCAGTTCATAGCTGCCCTCTTTGTTTAGGATCATGGGAGCTCCGGCTACGTTCGAGGCTCGCGTAACCGCAAGAATAGTTAAACCATTCCCAGTCAGATCCAAACTTGCACTTGTATCCAGCCTGAAAAGAGCATCATTGATACCATCAAATCCCAGAACCGGATTTCCGTTCAGAGTTGTTACATTGTAAGTCGGGCGACTGGCCGCCGTCCCTTGCGTCACATGATTGTTAAGTCCGCTTTTGTCCTGCCACGTGCCAACAGTCCCCCCGAAGCCGTTTCCAGCACCTCCTGTTCCTGTTGCTGCGTTATCTCCATCAGCATCCAAGACGGTTGTTCCATCTTTGGAATCAAGCCAGAGAACCTGCCCGGAGATCGTTGGAAGCGAGGCATCCAACATCAATCTCTTTTCAAGCGGCCATACGCACAGTCTCTTCTTTTTTTCAAAAAAGCCCATCATTCCATTCTACCAGTAACCTCTTAATATTGCTTAACTTTTTGGGGTCAACTCAACCCACTTTCTCGCAACATCCCACCAACTAACATATTGAAAAACCTAACAAATGGGCTGAAATAGTCCGCATGGACGCGAACCTGCCCGCGCAAAGCCATTTTTTCACTCTCAGGAAGAGGATCATCTGGAGAAAAGTCAACACGGTACAAGCTCTGCACTGGAATTGGTCCACCCCCCTCTGCTTTGCCACACTCGCTCTGCACCGCCCCGCCATAGCATGAGGAAAGTTCTGGCCAAATCAACCTATCCACATTGGTCGGAGAAACCGCTGTCACGGTCAGCGAAAAATTTGAGAAGGGTCTAGCATCAGGAGTAAAAACTGCCGTATCCCCCTTCTCAACGCGCCCCACATCCGATTCAGGAAGGTAGGCTGTGACCGTGAATGTCTCATCGTCAACCAATCGAAAAATAAGTTCACCACTTTGTAATCCTCTTCCTACATGAAGAGCTTCTCCCATATCCCGAATGCGTCCACTAAACGGCGCAAGAACAACCAGACGATCTTTTTGCTCCGCAATCATGGAAAGTTTCTTTTGAGCTTCTTCTATTTTTTCATCAATACTTGAAAAACGCTCCGACATCAGAGACGAATCTGTTTGCACGCGCCGTTTTAGGGTCTCCAGTTTGCTCAGCTCTTGTTCTGCTAACGCATAACGATGTTCAAGGGCAGGAGATTGCAGAACGGCCAGAACATCGTCTTTTTTGACCATGTCACCTTCTCGAACAAACATCTCCATCACTATGGACGAATCTGGGGCATAAACATCTGTGTACTGCGCAGCATGGGCAACCGCAGGAAGGTTAATCTGGTTATGAATTGGCAAAACAAACAAAAGAGAGAGCAAGAAAAAGGCAAACATCATTATTTTTGCTCGCGGTATTTTGAAAATTTCTTGGCGGCGAGTGTTCCATATTTTTAACTCAGACAAAATCGGAAGCGCGATAAAGACCCACAGCTCAATGAGCATAAGAATAAGGCCAAGCGGTTTGAAGAAAATGTGATAAACCGCAAAAGCAATCCCCGAGAAGAGAAAAAAACGATAGATCAAAAGTGCTGAACCGAAGAGAGTTAGAAATTTTTTTGTTTGGGTATCGACCTCTTCCGGCGGCTCATCTTTGATACCTAAAAGAACACGCCTCATTTGCCAACGCGCAAAATTGCAGGAACGGCTTTGCAGGTTTTCAATCCCCATGAGATCCGAGAGCATATAATATCCGTCAAAGCGCATGAGCGGGTTCAAATTTACCAACAAAGAGCTGACCAAGGAAACCGCAACCACCGTAAAGCAAAGGCTCTGCATGACAGAACCTGTGGGAAGGAAATTCCACAACAAAAGAGCAAGAGTTGCTAGAAAAAATTCGGCCCTGACTCCCGCAAAGCCAATTTCAAATGCCGCCTTACGCGAAGACAACTGCCAACTTCCGGTTGTTTCTGTGTAGAGCACTGGATAAAAAACCATAAAAGCCAAACCCATATGCGGAACAGGAACCCCATGTTTAACCGCTGTGAAGGCGTGTCCCATCTCGTGAACAATTTTTACAAAGCAAAGAGTGAGAGCAATTTGAACAGCCCCTTCTAACGAAAACATAGCTGTGAAGGTATGAAAAAACTCATCGGCTCTTTGGGAAGTCATCACAAGAGACACTAGAAAAATTCCAGCCATGAGGTAATTCGCCCGCGGCGAAAGCAAAGGCTTTATCATCGGCAAGGCGCGAGTTAAAAAGTTCTGGGGCGAGCACAAAGGAATGGTAAAGTAAAGATAGCCTTGTAAAAGCTTCTGCCACAGTTTTTGTTCTTTAGGACCAGAAGATAATATCTTTTGGTCAGCAAGAACGGTCAGGCCACTCGCATTAAGAAACTCGACCAGCTCTTTGATTTCTGACAGATCAACGCGCAAAGTTGTTTCTTTTTCAACCGCTTGTTTCAGACTCTGCGCTGTTTTGTGGAAGGAAAACCGAGAAACGCATTCAAAACCAAACCAGTTCAAACGAAAGTATGTATTAGCAGAAGGGTTGTGGAGGGTCCAGACTGGCTCCCCACTTCTTTGGTCATCGGGAGCTTTATAGAGCTTGAGAAAAGGAGACAGCGAAGGCAATTTGAAATCTTGCTGTGGATTCATTTTAGATTCCTGTCAGATGCCTGAATGCAATCAATGGCCTGCGGAGCAATGCGTAAGATAAAACAGTCCATTCCCCTTTAATTTTAGCTGTTCCTTGCCAGCCAATACGCAAGCCGTCTCGATCTTTAATTTCTGCTCGGAACTTGTAAGTCAAAAGTCCGTCTGGATCTGGACTTGCTTGGTATCCGCTACTTGTCAAAGCGGCTTCTCTTCCCGAAAACGGGGAAACGTTGAGATAGAAACGAACCTGCGCCGATTTCTCAACGGGGGTCAGTGACTCAACTGGAACACGAATCAACAACTCGGACTCGAGAGGATCCGCAACCATCATCAAAACTTCCCCCATACGCGCAGGTTTTCCTTCGAGCTTTCTGGCATCTGAGAAGACAGCAGTTCCCGCTTTGGGAGCTTTGATTTTACTCTCATCCTGCTTTTGCTTGGCATAGGCGTATTCAATCTTTTTCTCTTCAATTTCAGATTCTAAAAGATTGAGATCATTTTTCTTGTCCGGATTACTCAAGGCCTCTCGCCGCAACCGCGACAAAGAAGACTCAGCAACGGCCAAAGCTTGCTCGGCCATTGTTGCCTGCGCCGATAAAGTACTATTTTCCATGAGCGCCAGAACTTGACCTTTTTCAACAACACTCCCGGGATCAACGAGAATTTTCTCAACCATTCCCTCATAGGGAACTGTTACATAGTTGGCATTTTTCGCCACAATCTCGGCGGGGGCCGTGATAGTCTGGTGCACTGGACAAAAAGCAGCAAGCAACACTCCGACTAAAATAATCTTTTTATAGCGTCCAACTTTGAAAAAAGAAGACCTCGTCCGCAGAATGCGCAAAGCAAGACTTTGCGCGTAGGCAACTGACAACTCATCAAGAATTTGAAGTTCCGCTTCTGAAAACGCGTGGTCGTTCTCCAGCCAAAGTCCCCCCAGAAGTCCATCCTCTGGCGTATGCAGAAAAACGACAGCAATTGACTTTTGGTTATGAACGAAGGTTTTAATTCCCTCGTTTTTATCAGAAAAGAGTCGAATAAGTTCGGATTTTAACTCCTGCGCAAAGAGACTTTTTTCATCAAGCACTGCGTTTCCAGAAATTTTTTCCAAAGAAATGGAGTTTTCATTTTTTCGCCAAAAAACCGCTTGTTTGTAGGAAATAAGGCGAAGCGTTTCGTTGACCATGATATGAGACAACGCTTGTTGCGTCTTGGCTTCCAGAGCCTGTCGCTGAAGAGCCAGAAGGGTAAATAACTTTTCCATGACAATTTTTACGGGTTATGCGCGGATTGTAGATAGCCTCTAACTCCGGCGTTTTGGATTTCCCCAACATCTAGAACCGCCTTTCCGCTCATCCCGGGAAGAAGAGGATCGCTATAAGCATCAAGTGTTGCCACCATCTGAATAGACTGGCTCACAGGATCAATTTCACCGTAGAGTCGGCTTACACGAGCTGAATATTTGCGCTCGGTTTCGTTGATAGAAATAGTCAACGGCGCACCAGTGTTGACCCAGCGTAACCATTTCGAGGGCAAAAGAAATTGGGCTTGCAGAGGTTCGTTCGAAGCGACCTCCATTAAGACGCGATCAGTACGCGTATATTCGCCTGAGTTCGCAAGCCGCTTGGTAACCCGTCCATCAAACTGGGCACGAATGGTGCAGGATTCCAAACGAGACTGGTAAAGCGTAACCTTTGCCGCCGCCTGCTTGTCTTCCGTTTCCACGCTCAGACGATCAACGTCTGAAATAATATCCAGTTTGAACAGCCGATTAACCCCCTCTTTCTTTTTTCCCGTCAGTTTTTTCTCAATTCCGGCGATTTCCCGCTCCGCTGCAAGATCCGCACAATCATATTGCACAAGAACATCGCCAGCCTTAAACGAATCTCCACTTTCAAAAGGTACTTCAGAGATCTTACCGTCTTGGCTGCTGGAAATGACAGTCGCACGGCGCGGAACCAGTACCGCCTCAACGCTTAACTGCTCAGTTTCAGGAACCCAATCAGGGCGGATGTCTTCGGCAGACTCCTTCCCACTGGCTGGTTCAATTTCTGCCAAAGCCTCTACCTGTTTCTGTTGTTCCTTCATCGCCTTCAATTCACTCAGTGTTACCAAGCGCGGCGCGGAAGAAAAAGCTGGCGGTAGAACAGAGGACTCTTCCTCAGTTTCATCCAAAACCCAAACTGGTGTCTCAGAAAAGGCCGGAAGAGCAAAAGCTCCCCAACCCATCAATAAAAGACCCATTAACGACAACGCCCTGCGCGGAAGTTTCATCTTACCCCCCCGCTCTCTGAAAGTCTCCCGCCCAGCGTGCCTACCATGGCCGCGTAAGAGTCTTGAAGATCCGCCATAGCCATTTGGCTACGCAAAAGATCAATTTGGCCATCCATGCGTGTTATCAAGGAATCATATCCCGAAGAAAACCCTGCCTCTCTGGCTGCCAGTGCCGTTCCAGAACGATGGCGCAAAACCTTTGAGCTTCGCACGCTGTTCTTATAAACCTTCTCGCTATTTCCTAATCTTTGCCGTGCAATATGGACTTGTGCAAGAATTGCAGCAGAAAGAGCCTGCCTTTTAGCATCTGCCAGCGTAGCCTTATCCTTGGCCGCAGAATAACGGAAGGGCAGAGTAAAAATATTCAGTATATTTTGAGCAATGCTTGCTGAAAATATGGTCCAATCGCCTTGCTGTAAAAACTGATTGCCATCACGATTGTAAGAAAATAAAAGTTCCCCCCCGGGAAAAGTTTTAATGACTTCTCGGCGAATATCATCCAAAGCAATATTTTTTTGCAAAATATCTTCCCGCATTTCTGGACGACTTTTAAGAGCCTGCCATTCCTGTGCGCTCACATCTCCGGAAAGAATAGGTTGATAGGCTTTTTCCTGTGACACAGATGGTGAGAGAAGAGCAAGGTTCGTTCCTTGTGGTAATGATAAGAGTCCTTTGAGTTCATACTGGGAAAGACTTAAACGGTCGTAAATCTCTTGCAAGCTGCGCTGCCGCTCGGTAAGGCGCGATATTTTATCGCTAGCCGCATCAACAGAGAGTAATTTCTCATCAACCGCCTTAGTGAGCTTATCGCTTTGTTCCTCACTTTCTTTTAGCAACGATTCACTTGTTCCCCGATTCTGCTGAAAGACCAAGGCCCGCCAGTAAGCCGCATAAATATCCCGTTCGATATTTTGAACCACCTTGGCATAGCGTTCGGCCGAAATTTTAACGCTTTCTTTTGCCGAGTCTGCTTCGCTCAAGGCCAAGACCGCATCAAGTAAATTCCAACTCGTTGACAACTCAAGAACCCGACGTTCTTCATCGGTGGATTGAGAAGGTTCGAGAGATTGCAAGCCACTCAGAACCGACCGACTCGACGTTGCCCCATCGTTAGAACGGCGCACATGGGAATTGGATCCTTTGATTGAGGGAAGAGCGTTTATCTCATCAAGCGTAACCGTCCCTTGAGCAACGAGAACTTCCATAGCAGCCACACGCGCATCCAGATTGCGCTCAACTCCGCGCTGGAGGGCCTCTGCCAAAGATATCTGAACCATTTGCCCTTGCTCAGCAGCAGCACGATCCCGCACCAAGAGCTGGTCATGCTCAGCAGACCCGAGAGTCACAGGATCCCCCGCACATCCCCCCAGAATCAGAGAAAGTGCCAACAGGAGAGCCTGATAGCTGTGGATATTTTTGTGCATAACCAAGGCAAAAAGAATAAAAAACAAAGAATTGAGAGATCTCTCACGGAGGTGATTCTACTATAAAACTTCCAAAATGTTAATGGGGTTATAAAAAACCCCCACAACTGGGGGGTTTTTTACTTTTAAGAAGCCATCGACTCTTTTTTCGCCTGTTTCTTGGCAAGTTCCCGTTCGTTCGGAGCGAGATACTTTTTTCGTAATCTAATTGTCTTAGGGGTAATTTCCACCAACTCATCTTCGTTGATATAAGACATCATGTCTTCCAAGCTCAGTTTACGCGGAGGGGTTAGAATAATGTTTTCGTCTTTTCCAGCAGCCCGAATGTTGGTCAGTTGCTTGGCCCGACTTACGTTAATGTCGAGGTCGTTCTCGCGGGAATTTTCCCCCACAATCATGCCAAGATAAACATCATCCCCCGGGGCCACAAACATCGAACCACGATCTTGGAGCGCAAAGAGAGCATAGGCAACCGCCTTGCCAGTTTCAGTAGAAATCAAAGCTCCGTTGCGACGTCCAAGAATATCCCCTTTATAAGGACCGTATTCTTTGAACAATCGGTTGAGAACCCCCGTCCCCCGCGTGTCGGTCAAGAACTGACCGCGATAACCAATCATCCCCCGAGACGGAATAGAGAAAACCAGTCGGCTTTTTCCGTGACCAGAAGAGCGCATATCAACAATATCCGCCTTACGCTGGGTTAATTTTTCAACCACACATCCCGTATACTCTTCATCAATATCAATGATGATTTCTTCGTACGGCTCAAGAGGCTGACCATTTTCATCTTTTCTGAGCAAAACCCGAGGACGAGAAATCGACATCTCAAACCCTTCGCGCCGCATGGTTTCAAGCAAAACTCCGATCTGGAGTTCGCCGCGACCGGCCAATTCGAAAGAATCACGGTTGGCAGATTCCGTCACACGAATAGCAACATTGCTTTCTGCTTCGGTAAACAAACGTTCCCGAATCATATTCGAGGTTAGTTTCTTTCCATCTTTCCCCGCCAAAGGAGAGTCATTGACCGTGATGGTAATGGCCATTGTAGGCGGATCAATTGGGGTTGCCGGAACGGCTTCGGTAACAGACAAGTCACAGATGGTATCCGCCACCGAGGCTGTACTCATCCCCGCGATGCAAATAATGTCTCCGGTTTCAACCGTTTGGGCTGGAACTTTGCTGATACCAGAGAAAGTCAAAAGCTTGGAAAGACGAAATTGTTCGACGGTTTTTCCTTCAAGATTGATAGCCTTGACCGGCATATTGACTTTTGCTGACCCTGACACAACACGCCCTACCAAGATACGACCCAAATAAGGATCTGCATTCAAGATCGTGGCAAGCATTCTGAACGGACCGTCCGGATCTACTTGCGGAGAGGGAACGTGTGAGAGGATAAGATCCAACATCGGGTGAAGATTTTCACGCGGACCATCCAGCGAGTCACAACACCACCCATCACGACCAGATGCGTACAGAACCGGAAAATCGAGTTGATCTTCTGTTGCGTCCAAAGACGAAAACAAATCAAAAACTTCATTGAGAACCTCAACCGGACGGGCATCAGGCCGATCAATTTTGTTGACGACCACAATCGGACGTAGTCCCCGCGTCAACGCCTTCCCCAAAACAAATTTTGTTTGAGGCAGGGGACCTTCGGCCGCATCAATCAACAACACGACCCCGTCGGCCATATTCAAAATACGTTCAACTTCACCGCCAAAATCAGCGTGGCCAGGCGTGTCAATGATGTTGATTTTATTGCCATCCCATAAAACGGAGGTACATTTGGCCAGAATGGTAATACCACGTTCGCGTTCCAGAACGTTACTGTCCATAATGCGCTCACCAAGGTCTTGGTTGTCACGAAATGTCCCGCTTTGACGCAAAATAGAGTCAATCAAGGTTGTTTTCCCGTGGTCAACGTGGGCAATAATGGCAATATTTCTGAGATTTTGCGTCAATTTTTTGATTCCTTCTTTCAAAATGCGCCGCACCAATACAGCAAAATAGCCAAAAAAGCCAGATAATAATGGATTCTGGCCATATTCTCCCATTTCATAAGGGGTATAACAAAAACCGCCCTCTCTTTTACAAAGAAAGGGCGGCTGTTCAAAATAGAAAAGAAAGTGCCTCTAACTGGCGAGATCCCGCAGAACGTAATGCAAGATGCCCCCGTTTTTGAAGTATTCAACCTCGTCCAACGTATCAATCCGGCACAAGAGTTTATGTTCCTCTTTTTTGCCGTCTGCGCGGGTAATGGTCAAGGTCACATCCTGACGAGGCGTAATCCCTGCCTCTACTCCGGAAATATCAATCAGTTCGTCGCCTCTCAAATTCAAAGACGTGCGGCTAGCTCCCTCTTTGAAAACCAAAGGAAGAACTCCCATCCCGACAAGATTCGAGCGGTGAATCCGTTCAAAACTCTCAGCAATGACAGCACGGACACCAAGCAAAACAGTTCCTTTCGCCGCCCAGTCCCGCGAGGATCCAGTTCCATATTCTTTACCAGCGAACACCACCAGCGGCGTTTTGGTTTCCGCATATTTCATGGCGGCATCATAAATCGGCATTTGCTCACCGCTTGGGATATATTTGGCCAAGCCCCCTTCAACCCCGCCAAGAACTTCGTTTTTAATACGAATATTGGCAAAGGTTCCGCGCATCATGATTTCATGGTTGCCACGCCGCGCCCCGTAGGAGTTAAAGTCAGCCGGAGCAACCCCGTGATCGACAAGATACTGCCCCGCAGGTGACTTTTTACTAATATTTCCGGCTGGCGAAATGTGGTCAGTGGTGATTGAATCTCCGAAGACAGCAAGAATTCTGGCTCCTTTTACATCACTGACTTTCCCGGGTGTTTTAGACATTCCGGTAAAATAAGGAGGATTAGCAACATAGGTTGATTTTCCATCCCAGTTATAAGTTTGACCTGAAGCATCTGCTGAAATTTTCTGCCACTCCACAGGGCCTTTGAAAACATCAGCATAGCGGGATTTGAACATTTCACTGGTCAGGCACTGTTCAACAGTATCAGCAATTTCCTTGTTGGTTGGCCAAATATCTTTCAAGAAAACAGGTTTTCCATCGTGCCCTGTCCCAAGAGGATCGCTGAGCAGGTTAATGTGCATATTTCCAGCCAGTGCATAGGCCACGCACAAAGGCGGTGAAGCCAAGTAGTTCGCTTTCACGTGCGGGTTAACGCGGCCTTCAAAGTTGCGGTTTCCAGAGAGGACCGCCGCAACCGTCAAGTCTCCTGCTTCAACGGCTTTGGCAATGTGATCCGGCAGTGGCCCAGAGTTCCCGATACAGGTTGTGCAACCATACCCGACAAGGTTAAACCCAAGTTTATCAAGGTCTGCTTGAAGTCCGGCTTTGGTCAAATATTCGGTCACGACTTGCGAACCCGGGGCCAAGGATGTTTTCACCCACGGCTTGGTTGAAAGACCCTTAGCCAGAGCCTTGCGCGCTACGAGCCCCGCAGCCACCAAAACCGATGGATTGGACGTATTGGTACAAGAGGTAATCGCGGCAATCACAACCGCCCCATCTTCAAGGTCATAGCCCTTGCCGATAACTTCGGATTTTTTGCCCGCCGTTGCCACAGTTTTGATCGACTCAGGGGCTTTGGACAAAGGCACACGGTCTTGTGGACGTTTTGGTCCTGCCAAAGACGGCTCAACATTGCTTAGATCTAGTTCAAGCGTGTCGGTAAAGACAGGATCAGGAGAGTTGGCATCGCGCCACATCCCCTGTTCCTTGGCATAGGCTTCGACAAGGCGCACGCGATGAGGATCACGGCCTGTAAAGTTGAGATAGCGAATGGTTTCCGCATCAATCGGGAAAAATCCGCAAGTTGCCCCATATTCAGGAGCCATATTGGCAATCGTCGCACGATCTGCAAGGGTCAAGTGGTCTAGACCCGGGCCATAAAATTCAACAAATTTATTGACGACCCCTTTGGCACGAAGAAGTTGGGTCACCATTAAAACAAGATCCGTTGCCGTGGTCCCTTCTTTCATTTTTCCGGTCAGTTTGAAACCAACGACTTCTGGAATCAGCATTGAAACAGGTTGCCCCAGCATAGCAGCTTCAGCCTCGATCCCACCAACACCCCAGCCGAGAACACCCATCCCATTGACCATAGTTGTGTGAGAGTCAGTTCCCACCAACGTATCGGGATAGGCAATAAAAGTTCCGGATTTTTCTTCGTCTTCCTCAACCCAAACTGTCTGGGCCAAGTACTCAACATTGACCTGATGGCAAATCCCCGTTCCCGGAGGAACCACACGGAAATTTTTGAAGGCACTCTGGCCCCAACGCAAGAACTGGTAGCGTTCGATATTTTGTTTGAATTCTTCATCGACATTCGCTTGGAACGCCTTGGGCGAGCCATACTCGTTGACCATGACCGAGTGGTCAATGACAAGATCCACCGCCGTCAACGGGTTAATTTTTTGAGGGTTTCCGCCTAGGGCTCCCATGGCTTCACGCATCGCCGCCAAATCAACCACAGCAGGAACACCTGTAAAGTCCTGCATCAAAACCCGCGCCGGACGATAGGCAACCTCATGCGTAGATGTTTTGGTTTTAAGCCACGCCTTGACCGCTTCGGCATCTTCAACACTCACCGAGCGACCATCTTCAAAACGAAGCATATTCTCAAGCAGAACCTTAAGCGAAAAAGGAAGGTGCGAAAAATCACCAAGCTTCTTTTGAGCCTCCGGTAGTGAGAAATAATCATAGGACTTCCCGTCAACAACCAGTGTTTTACGAGTTTGCAGGGTATCGTGACCAGCGCGTGTCATGCTAAAGAACCTCAAGAGGAAAAATTATTATTGATAATCAGAAGAAAGAGATAGAAACCAGAGATAGTATCATGATTTGAAAATAATAAGAAAAGGTAAATGCCGTCCCGCCCTCCCCCCGATACTTGATCCAGAATATAGCCTACCTGCTTTCGGTGAGAAAACCGATTTATAACCATAAAAAAACGGCCCCTCAGGGCCGCTTCTTTGTTCTTCCACCTATTTATTTTTTCATGAAGCCTTTTGCCATATTGTTTACGGCGCTGCCCCCTGACATCATCGAGTCTCCCATGTTGCGAAGACCTGTCACCGCTGTTTGCGCTTGGCCTGCAAATTGGCCAAGAGTTTGCGATGGATCTTCGTGGCCACCCTGGAAGCCAGAAACGGTCGATCCCATCCAGCGCATAATTTGGGCCGGAATAAGGTCGATCAGTTTGAAGGAAGACAAGCCCATGATATAGAGCAAAACCGCATACAAGATTGTGAAGAACAATTGGTCAATGGGACCTCTTGCAAAAGATGCCCAGCCTGCTCCGGTATTCTCAAAATCCAACCCACCCATATTGGTAACAGCTAGATCAAAGATACTGTTGAGAACCGTGGCCATAGCCGCAAAGATACTGACGGAAGCCAGTAGGCCAAAGACGATCACAATCGGACGAATGAAGATTTCGAAAATCATGAAATAGCCATTCATCGCCGCGCTTCCAGGAAGCCCGGGGCCGTCAATCCGCAAGTGAGCCAAGGCCCAAAGAGGAACACCAACCATCGCCTCAAAGATCCCCTTGACCCAGTTTCCAACGGCAAAGAAGAAATAGAGGAACGGCAAGAACGGCAAGATGTAGTACAAGGTAATCCCAGCCGTAAGGGTCATTAACGCAATAGAGTACATGAAACTGGACACTGCCTTGGCTGCGTCGCCACCAGCGGAAATACCAAAGAGGTTAGCGCCTGTTCCTCCAATTTGAGCCCCAAACCCAATCCCAATATTACGGATCGAGGCATCAACCAGCCCTTTCCCGACACTGGTCAACTGAGCCAATGGATGGACGTGTTGGTTATGGGGGTCACGCAAGTTAAACAGTCCCCGACTTCCAAACAGCCAGTGAATTGCATCCATAATCAGGTTACCAACTTTGGGTTTATGTTGGTACGAAGTATCTGACCACCTTGAGTAAATCTCATTCAATATCTCGGCAGAAGCAGATTCGTTAGTCCTAACCAACTGTAGTGAACTGCCCCCTGAACGAGTTGGGCTGAACTGATCTTCAGGAGAGACCGCTTCGTTGTTTTTCCTCTTGGCCGAGAGAACGCGCTCCATCACCAAAGGCATACGGGAGACTTGGGGGAAATCAGCAATTGCTCCGGTCAAAACCCCATTGAGCTTAGCAATGTGATTATACCACATTCCCGCCCCCGCCCACCCGCGTGAGAGGTGATCCAACGGAATATCGTAATCCCCACTCGCGCCGATTCCTGCAATTTGGTCAAGGATTGCTTGGCGAATAATATTCTCAAGAATGTAGATGTCATTAAAGGGAGGATACGCCCCAACTCCAGGAACAATATCCAAAGGTCCTCCCCCTACAGCAGCAGCCGGATCCCCGCCGTAGTAGTTGGCAGCCGTCCCATTCAAGTAGTCGCCCGTAATCTCTTCTGGGGCATAGCCCAGTTGGTCGGGAGGACAGGTTTTATAAGCAACCAAGGAAACCCCACGCTTCCTGATCTCCATATCCCCTGTTTTCCCAGTCATGGCTCCATATTTACCCGCTTCGCAATAATCGTAGGCCTCAACAGTCTCTGCCCAAACCTCGTTGTTATATTCTCCCCATAGGTGGCGAACAAGTTCGTAGTAAGACCCCTGAACCGCCATCGCCCCGATTTCTACGAGCCCATTGACAGGCATAGTGAGTTCGCCACAGTAAGGGAGAACGTGCCCTGCTTGGGTGATGTGCCCTGAAGAACACCCACGATCCCCAAACCGGACGACAATGTCCGAGTTCTCAAAGAAAGCCAAGGCTGTCAAATAATCGGTTGTTTCCAAGGGCAGGACATCACTAACCGAACCATCATTGTTGATAGCTAGGTAGGCATCAATGGCTTTATCTTTTGCTTCAGCAGCCGTAACATTTGGACAGGCAGGGGCTGCTGCCCCCGGGGCCGCAACGGGAGTCTTAATGTACGCTTCTTCCAAGGCCTTACAAGCATGAGCCAGCATCATGAACTGCAAAAGCTGCCGAACTTCCGGCCCCTTGGGCTTAGCCACCAGTTCATCCCCTGCAACGTAAGCCGCATTAGACATTGTGGTATTAAATAACACCCACCCATTGGTCGCAAAGTTCGATCCCCATTTGGCGGCGTATAAAGTAATGTATTGAGCGGAGTTCATACCAAAACTGATAGGGATGAGCAGACCAAATGCCGCAACCAAACGAAGCGGCGCCCAGACCCCGTTGAATCTTTTTCCAAAAGGCGTTCCCGTTTGGGCCGTTTCTGCAGCAATGACGATCACAAAATAGAGGATAATAAAGACGGCAACAACCAGCAGACCAATACTATAAAATTCAAAAAGAGCGTGAAGTCCCTCATGAAATGGCCACGGAAAGACAGCCGGTGTATAAACCGCATCAGGGCTGAACCCCATCACTGGATCCGACTTGAAACAAGGAATGCCCATACTGGTGTCCACGCAGGACTCGAAAAGACCAGGAATACCGAAAACACGGTCAAGCATGATAAACGCAAGGTCCTGATCCGGTCCAAAAGGCAAACTTGACTGGCCAAAATAATAGCCAAAAGAAAGAATACCACCAGCCATTGCTTCAGGAAGAAAGAAACCTGTTAAAAGTGTGAATGCCTGCAAGGCCATCAAAATCAAACCAAGCAACAGGGCAAAATAAACAATAATCTGATCTATATTTTCGACACGAAACCTCAACCGTTTCCCTGCTTCCCCAACCACGTCAGGAATAGAGAAGTTTCCAATCTCACTGGGATTCAGGAAAGGATGGCCATCCGGGAGCAACCGCACACCGCGATAAACTTGAGCCATGAAAAAGGCAAAATAGTCAAAACCGGAAAAAAACAGCTCGGCCAGCCGAGGAACAACCCGAGGCAGCAAGGCGTATTTGACAATCTCACTTGTTCTATTACCAGAAGACACCATATTCCACACCTTTGAGCAACAGCTCACCCTCAAATCTAGTTTAATAAAATTTTACTTAAATTTTCCTTAAAGTTTAGCATAACCACGTTCCAAATTAAACCTGTTTCCTTTTTACCGCCTTACTTCTTTAGGGTCTTTAACTACTAGGCCCTCCGCTAGGCCCTTTCATTCTGTCTATAAGTCTTGTTTTATCAAGGGCACTGTTCAGGCTATCTCCAGCAAGACCGCCAACCGAGCTACTACCACGGCTCATCATGTCCATGACCTCACTGGTTTTTTGGGCCCCAGCATTAGCTGTCAGAGTCAGGGTAGATTTCACCGGATCGGCACTCCCCGAGAAAGTAGCCACAGAGCCTCCAATCCAGCGCATAACCCCCTTAGGGATAATATCAACTAGCTTGAAGCAAGGTGTCGCAATGGAATAAACAATGGCGGCATACATGATGGTGTAGAAAAATTCGTCGATTGCGTAGCGTGCCATAGCTTTGTCAGGAAAAACCAAAGCTCCGGTTGAATCAAACGGGTTGTAACCTGCCACGTTAGAAACAGCGAGAGTGAATATGCTATCAAGACCGGCCACAATCGCCGAAAAGAGAGCTAGCCCTCCCAACAAAGAAAAAACGATGAAGATAGGCCGTAAGAAAATCTCCAAAAGAAGAACATAGCCGTTGGTCGCCGCCGGACCAGCAATACCATCGCCATCAATTCTCAAGTGAGCCAACGCCCAAAGAGGCACAGCCACCACGGCTTCAAAGATACTTTTGACCCATTGGCCAACGGCAAAGAAAAAGTAAATAAATGGCATCAGGGGAACAATGTAGTAAAAAGTAATCCCAACCGTAACCCCGATCATAGCAAAGGTCATGAGGCCATTGGCAAGATTGCTAAAGGTCCCTCCCAGCGCACCATCCACGGAACCCGCCGCACCGCCGAGACCGCTCATAATCAAACCACCACCTAGATAAATAATCGTCTTATCAAGAATACTTTTACCTAACGCAGAGAGACGTGCGATGGGATGAACATCGTTATTCTTGCGCATATCGAATAGAGCCTCCATTCCAAAAATGGCATTAAAGGCATTGATAAGGAGATTCTTGTCCTGTTTTCTGTGAGGCTCGGTTGTCACGCTCTCGCTATTGACTGCTTGGTAAACGCTATCAAGCAATGTGGCAATTTGGGTGTCATTGGCCGCATTGTCTAACCCTGAGCCGCTCCAGTACCCTTGCAAAGAGCTCCCTTCTCCCCCACTAATCGTGCTCGGCGAGAATCTTTCGAGAGGGGATGTTTCGCTTTCACTTCCCCGTTTTTTCTTCATGATATGTTCCATCGCTACGGGATAGGCGGTGGGAGTCGGGACAGTAAAGGCCGCCGTTGCCAGCGCACCATTAAAGGCAGAAATACGGTTAAACCAAACCCCCGCTCCGCCCCAACCAAGATCAAGGATCTCGGGGGTCATATCAAGCTCAGGGTTTCCTGTTGTGCGAATAGTCAAAATAGCACCAGCCATCAGGGCGTTAAAGTTGGCCTGCCGATCTACTCGCAAGTCGCTGTAGAAAGTTGGGCCTGCCGGAGCATCTGGATCAGCCCCCCAGTCAGTGGCCGTTGCATAGCTAGCAGGATCACCTTTATCACGAAACCGCAGGATAAGAGCCATTTTTTGACCGTAAGCCCGCAGATCAGCATTGTTCCACAAATCATAAATGAAAGTGTAATAGACATCGTAAATATCCACGACCCCAGTCACACTCTTGCTGTCGATTGGGATGGTGAGCTGGCCACAATACGGCTTGATTCCACCGTACAAGTTTTTAAACTGGGGGTCCTCCTCCCCAAAAGTGACGACAATGTCACTGTTATCGTAAAAGGTCAGGGCATCTGGAAAACTAGCCAGCATCGTTGAGGCCGTCGAGGGTCCGCCAACGGTCTGTTGGATGAAGTAAGGCTGAATATCTTTGTCATACACAAGTTCGTAGGCAGCGCGGCAAGTATGCACAAGGTAGAAGAAGTTGACCAAACTGCTTATTTTTTGAGTTTCCGGCGCAGCAACCATCTCCGAGGTCTCAAGCCCTAAAGGATTCAGATACCCTCGCACACTCAGGTTATTGTTGTACATCAGCCACGCATTGGTGGCAAAACTAGAACCGTATTTGGCAATAATCAAAGTTAAGTATTGTCCAGTATTGAGCCCATAGGCAAGGGGCAACAGCAAAGTCACGCAGAGAACGAGACGAAGGGGGGCATAAACTGAGGCGAAGCGTTCACCAAACGGACTCCCCGTTTGAGCTGTTTCAGCAACAACAGCAAAAATGTAGTACAGGACAATCAGCAGTCCAACCATCAACATTCCCACGCTATAAAAAGCAAAGAGGGCGTGTAACCCTTGGGTAAAAGGTGAAATCCCGCCAAGACCTGCGGGGTCAAAGACGGAACCAAACATCCCGGGAACTTGGAACACACGGTCCAACATCATAAAAGCAACATCATAGGTCGGGTTTGGCGTTTCAAATAAACCAGAGAACGAAGCCGCCTGCGCTGTGTTGATAATCAATACTCCGATAAGGATAATAAATTGAAGCGTCAAAAGAACTGTGCCAACGAGAAACGCTCCAAAAGTGATATACTGATCGGTGTTTCTTATCCCACCAGTTAAATTATGAGCAGCAGCCGCCATGACCTTGCGAATAGAGAGAGACTCCATTCCCTGAGGCCGCAGGTAGGGATGATGTGCGGGAAGCAAGCGGATATTCGAGAACACCAGAGCCATGAGAAAGGACAAATACCCAAAATTGAGTCCAAGATCCGACACACGCGAAAAAAGGCGAGGGAGAAAAATAAAGGCCAGACTCTCTTTCAGGCGGATTTTCATTTCTTTGTTCTACGCCTTTCCTAATTTTTTTCCGGTGGTTTAGTAGCCGCCGCCTCAGCCGCTGCCCTTTGTTGAACGGCTTTTTCTGCCGCAGATTTCTGAGCAGCTTCAACAGCCGCAGCCCGTTCGGCCTTAATTCCCCATTCCGCTGCCGCTCCATAGATCCCTTGAGTCGCGCTTTGAAGACGCATGGTCATATTAACGGTTTGCTGAGCCATCTTGTCATCCAATTGAGACAGAAGATCATCGGCATTGTCGCTGCCCCCCCATGAGTTAACGCCTGCGTTGATCCAACGGATAACTCCATCCGGAATTAAATCAATAAGCTTGAAGCTGGTCAGACCAATTGAGTAAACAATCAAGATATACAAAATGGTCATGAAAAACTGGTCAATAATACCCCGTGTGTAGTTCAGTGACCTTGGATCTCCCCCCGCGAGGTCAGCAGGATCCCATCCCATAGCGTTGAGGAGGCCTGCCAAGAAGCCGCCGGCCCCCGATTTCCCTGATTTCAAATCGGCAACATCAAAACCAGTGACATTGGTCACCACCAGTTCAAAAATGGCATTAAGTCCCCCCACCATCGCCGCAAAAGTTGCAAACGAAGCAACCAGAGCAAGGACGGTTACAATAGGCCGAATGAAAATTTCAAGAATAAGAACATATCCTCCCATTGCGGCTTGTCCAGGAAGCCCGGGGCCTCCATGCCGCAAATGTGCCATTGCCCAAAGAGGAACCCCAACCAAAGCTTCAAAAATTGTTTTAACCCATCGTCCAACAGCGAAGAAGAAATATATGAACGGCAACATCGGCAAAATGTAGTGCAAAAGCACACCGAAACTTAACCCAATTGTCGCAATGTTAAAGGCAGCTTGAGACAAATTGCCAAAAGCGGCCCCTAACTCGTTAAATCCAGACATCCCCATCCCGCCCAGAATATGGGAGAGCCCCCCAATCGCTGCGGCCCCTGCCCCAGCCAGTAGGTTCAAAATAGCTTTATCAATCAGAGCCTTGCCGAGGGCAGATAACTGAGCCATCGGAGTCACTACCGTATTGTCATCAAAATTAAACAGTTTTGCTGACCCAAACATGGCAGCCATCATGTTTTTGACTGGGTTCGGATAGGGTTTTGAGATCGCATCAAGAACTTGCACGGCTTCGTTCTCATGCAAAATTTTGCAGGTATTGTAGAGGATAACAGATTCTTCGGTTGTAAACTGGGATTTCTGGTTAGGAAGATTGATATCGGCATTACCCGATTGGTTCGGGTCGTAAACGTTGCAGTTTCCTTCTTGAACCTTGGCATCTTGTTTGCCACGACTCCCTTTGATCTTTTCCATGACCAAGGGGTATTTAACCACGGAAGGAAGAGCATTTACAGCCGCAAGCAAGCTGCCGTTACGCTCCGAAATTTTGTTGTACCATATCCCTGCGCCGCCCCAACCATACTCCAAAACACCAGAACTCATCATTAAAGGATTATCGAAGCCAAGAGTTGGATAATAAACATCCCCTAGAGAATATTCAGGGTTTTCACCAGAGATTTCTCCAGTCAGGTAGTCGTAACCAGCAAGAGAAGATGCGTTAAAAACATGCATGATCCAGTGAGAGATCATTTTCCGCATATAGTCTGGCGGTACTTGTTCTGTACATTTCCCTAGATATGTAACAGTGTTATCACCGCCTAGAGATTCATATCCATCATTGTCCGTATCAAAATAACACTCCGGATTCCCACCGCCCCCACCTGCTGCGTTCTTGGTCAAGAAGGTACGATACGCCGAAGAAGTCCGTGACCATTCCCGAGCGACAGCCAGATCCATGTCGTTCTCATAGTCTGTCGTGGTATCTCCATCACGGTTCAGTCCAAAAACCGTGTAAACAACGGAATAGAGATAGCCTTCCGCTGTAAAAATACCTTCTCCGGTGACACTCGTAACTGGAATAACAACTTCACCACACAAGGGAATGACCCCACCCGGGTAATCATCCTTGTAAATATTGGTTCCGCTTTCGTCTTTGTACCCAAAGACCAAGCGAATATCCCCACCACCCGAGAAAGCCACGGCATCAGAGAATTGATCGGATCCTGCGACAAATCCCGCAAAAGGAATCGGCGCATCCGCCGACATCCACCCCACACTCCATTGGTTTGCCGTATAGGTCGAATTGTTCCGTACCCAGAACCCCGGGCCGCCAGTCGGTGTCAAAAGACGTTTAGAATCATTGTCTGTGACAATGTAGTCTTGCGCTTCAAACGTCCCGTTCGCTGCAAAAGCCGCCTCCAGAGAACGCGTTGCAATACAAGCTCGTATTAACAGCAAGTCTTTGATAAGGCGAACCGTGTCCGGCGTAGAAGGACGGGCAATTAACTCTTTGTTTTCAAGACCGGCTGGGTTGTCACCAGTCATATTGTTGTACTCGTACCATGCATTGGTCGCGAGCCCTGAACCAAGTTTGGCCGTGTACAAAACAATCCACTGAGCGGAGTTAAGACCGAAGGTTATAGGAATTAAAAGGCCGAGCCCTAATACCATGCGAATGGGGATCCAAGCCATTGCAGATTCCGACCTACCAGAATGAGCTCCACTCGCTTGAGTAAAAAGGGATGTTTCTCTGATATTCCCCGTTTGAGTAAGTTCAAAGACAACCTCAAGCACATAAACCAGAAAAATGAAAACGCTGATGAGAAACAACCCCATGCTGTAGAAACCAAACATGGCCTGCAAACCTGTTTGGAAGGGGTTAGGAAACGGGCCATATGTCACAACATCGTAACTAACTTCCGAGTTGTAAAGGCCAGGAATCCCCAAAACCCTGTCGAGCATCATGAAAGCAATATCTTTATCCGGATAAGGCGTTACGAAATAATCCGGCATAAAAATGCCCCCCGCGAAGGCGGGAGAAAACACAACATACCCAAGCAGCGTGACCATATACATCATCATCATGACGATGGCAGAGAGCATAACCGCAAACAAAATGATCCGGTCTATGTACTTCCACTTGAATTCCAGCTCCCGCGCTGCCGCCGCAACAACGTGGCGAATGCCATAAGTTCCATAGCTATTCGGACGGAGATATTCATGATTTCTAGGAAGAAGGCCGATAATTCCGTAAACTGCGGCCATTAAATAGGGGATCGAGTCAAAACCCGAGAAAAACAAAGACCCCATCCTAGGCAACAAGCCCGGAAGGACCACATATTTGGCCGCAGCTCCAGTTTTTATACCCACAACGCCCTCAGCACCACGGGGCCGACACCCCGAAAAAAGTTCTACACTCTATTATACGTCCAGAATTGATAAAATTTTATTTAATTTTCTCAGACCTCCCATCATACCACATTTATCTGGGGTATTCCAGATTCAAGTAAATTCGCTACCTAACGGTTAAAAGATCAATATCTTCTTCCCTCATACAGATTAACACGGTTTCCCTCTGGTATTTTTTGTAGTTTTTGCGATGATGGGGGCTAAGATTCAGTAAATCCCTCTTCATTGGTGATAAAGTTATGAAAATTCTTGTTGTGGACCGTGATGCCTTATCGGCCAATCTAATCAAATCAAGGCTAGAGCCAACGGGTCATATTGTCGAGATTCAAGCCGGCAAAACCGAAGTTTTGGATATGGTCTCTCAGCAGGGATGGGATATTGTGTTCCTAGATCCTTCTCCACTCACCAACGCCAAGCCTTTGGTTATGAATATCAGGCGGAATGTCCGCCGCAATGTCTATATGATTCTGTCTTCTGAATCCTTGAACGAAAAAGACGCCCTGCTTTCAGGGTTTAACGACTTCATTGCCAAACCGCTTGATCCGGCTGAATTTGACACAAAAATTCAAACAGCAGGACGACTCAACGGGTTTTTGCGCCATTTGGCAAACGAAGCAGAAGATTACCCCAGTGCCGGCGGCGTCATTGCCAAGTCCGCATTTAACCAGTTGTTTCTCTCTTGCATGGACCGAGCAGACCGGTACGGCGAAGTTGCCTATGTTGTGCTGATCAGTTTTGAAAACTTTATCACCGTATCGGCGAATGACGGCCCTTACGAAGCAGAGGTCGTGTCAGCAAAACTTGCTCAACACCTCGTCCGCCTGCGCCGCCAGTCCGACATTATTGCCCAGATCAGACCCAATGAATATGCCTTGCTTTTGCTGCGAACGCTTTCAGATGCAGAGCCTCTGGACGCAACAAGTCGCTTTGCAGAATCTCTTTCCAAATGTATCGATTTACCAACAAACCCCTTGATGGATATTGAGATCAAAATTTCTTTGATGAAAATTCCAACAGGGTCCATTCTGACCGAACACCACATGACCTTGCGTCAGGAGTAGGAAAAGAAAGGGGGGAGCCTGTATGACCTTGCGCCAAATCCTGCCCCTTCTTCTGCCTTTGCTTTTGGTCAGTTTATCTGGTTGCGCCCTATTCGAAGGAGAAGCAAAGCCCCGCCCGGGTGTTCGTGAGGCAAAAGCCTGTTATTCAATGCTGCAAAAGAACCCTCAAGCAATTCCCGGGTACTTTATTGAATCGTGTAGCAATCGAGGCGCATGGGTCGTTGAGCAAATAGACGAACAAGGTCTTTTGCTTGCTAAATACGATTTCGTAAACCTCTCTTATGCAGGGCAAGAAACGGGGGGAGGCTTTATCGAAATAACAGCACTGGGGGAAGACCGCATGGTCGCCTTCCGGCAACTGGAAGCTCAAATCAATCAGGCTTTGCTGCAACTTGATCGCTCGTGAAGTCTCTTCAAAAAAACCTATTGTTGCCCGCCCCGAAAAAAGAGATAGTCAGGCCATGACAATCAGAAAGAAATTACAGATCGTTTTGTTGGCATCTTTGTTCATGGGGCCACAGGCAGCGTATTCTGAAGGATTTGATCTCCTAAGTGCCGACCGCATTGAGATACAAAAACACCAAGATATGCCCACTTCAATAGACAAGGGTTCAGTAACTCCACAAAATACTTCTCAGTCTCGTACTTTATCAGGGTTTCAACCAAAGGACCTTGTGCGCGTCAGTGTTTACGGAGAACCAGACCTAAGCAAGACATACCAAATTGATGACCTTGGGAAGATTTACGTTCCCTTGATTGGAGCGGTAAAAGCTGTGGGACAATCAAGAGAAGGACTTGAGAATGATATTCGCCAACGTCTCAAGAAAGGTTATCTTCTCAAGCCCAAAGTAACCGTTGATGTTCCGGCTTGGCCCTGCGCTGAGAAGCCTTAAAGAGGTATGGTTTGAACAAAAGATTCTCTCGTTCTCTGCAACTGGTGGTCTGGACCTGTGCGATGTCGCTAGGGGCAACGTCTTTGCTATTATCAAGCGTTCCAGCCAGCTATGAAGCACGAACCTTGCTGACTATTTCTACAGAAGCCTTCTCTTCTGCTTTGCCTTCATGGATCAAACACGGCTCTTCTCCCCAAGAATTTTACATTGCCCAAACAGCTCCCACTCCAGAACAAGCGGTCATGAAAGCCAATCGGCTTGCCAGTTTTTTTGTACAAAAATCTCAGCCGCGCACGTCCGAACCGAAAGCCTCTATTGAAAAGGCCATTTCCAAACTCGGCGATGCTGAGTTAGAGGCGATCAAAAAACAAATTCAAAAACTGGAAGACGATCTTAAAAAAATATCTGCTCCAGTTCCTGTAGATCAGGGTCAAAGAAAAGAACCAGACGAACTGACCCAGACCCTCAAAAAAAATCCTGAGACGGTTTTAACCTCAGAGCAAGTGGACCAATTGGGCGTGGCGAAGGGAGAGTATCTCTCTTATCAAGCTAGCTTGCGAGAGCACCAAAGAATGGCCAAAATTTATGGCCCTCTTCATCCAAAATGGAATGCGCAAAAATCCCGTGAGTCCTCACAGCGAACACAACTTCTCACCGCATTGGATCGGCTAAGCTCTCAGTCTTTTGCTTCCGTACCTGCAACAGAAGCGGCCCCTTCTGTTGATCCTTCCGCCGTTCAAAAACAAATTGATTTCTTGCGCGGCCTTCTGGTGCAAGCACAAGAGAAACAGGCAACCGTTCTTCCCGAAGTCGAGGAAAAACCGTCTCGCCTAGACGCTCCTCGCATCACTCAATTTGCCATTCTTCCAGAACACCCCATCTTCCCCAAATGGCCGGAAACCTTTGCTTTGGCTTTCCTACTCTCCCTTCTGGCCGGAGGCTTCATTGTTGCCTACGACCACCGCTACCGAAAAAAGTTTCTTGGGCCAGAAGAACTGGAAGAAGAGCTTGGCATCGCCTGTTTTGGGTCTCTTTCTGGACGAGATATACTCCGCGAAGAGCCTGCCGATACAGTTCTTCGCACATCAGGAATGGAGATTATAGCCAAGGTCAAAGCTCTGCGGACCGTTCTCAATATGCTCGGAACCCGCGAAGGAAAAAAACCAAAAGTCTTTCTCATCGCCGAAGATTCTCCTAGCTTCTCCACTGCTCTTCTCGCCGTCTGGCTTGGCCGCCTCGCAACGCGCAGCGGTGAGAAAGTCCTGTTGATTGATGCCGATTTTCATCAGGCGAATGTGAGCAAACTTCTCAAACTGAACCCACAAAGAACTCTTCCAGATTACCTAGCGGGACAAGGGCGCATTGAGGATGTATTGGATCGCTCAACCGCCTCTGATTTACACTTGATCGCGGCGACAAAAGTTCCCCATTCGGCAGCGGATTTGTTGTCTTCTGAGCGCATGAAAAACTTGATCCGCTCTTTTTCTCAGTTCTATGACACGGTTATTATGGTGGCTCCTGCTGGCTCGCGCTATCCCGAGGGACTGGCCCTTGCGGGCTTGGCAGATCAGGTTCTTTTGTGCGTTGTGGCCCAGACCTCTTCTCGCAAAGCGTGCCGCGCTCTGGTTCGCCCTCTTCTGACCTTGGGCTTCAAAAACGCGTGCAGCGTCTTCCTCGAAGATTTTCCTTCTGAGTCCCCTACAGGACTTGTTTAACACTCAATTTAACCCTATAAACGATGAAAGATTCCACTCACCTCTGGAGTAAATTTGGGTGGCAGGTCAGTAAACAGAAACACCACCGCAGGCAGTTTTCCTGAACCTCACAATAGAAAGAATTGTTATTATGTTTGAAGAAGTATCACAATTTTATAAAAGGATTCGTAACGGTACCAATCATCGTTACTGCTCATGGGAACACTGTTATAATTTTTTCCAGTCAAACGAAAGGACAAACTATGATTTGGCAGCTCTAAATCTGGGTTTCTACTTAGCAAGCTGGGGGATGTATCGTGGTTCAAGCTTTCTTCTACAAAAAGATTACAAGGTTCATGTTGGCGCAGTAAAAATAATCCAAGACAAGGAATACGGTGTTCTGCGCGGTATTTCTTTAGAAGGTTTTACAGAGGAAAAGATTGACCTACTTTTTGGTTTAATTGAACAGTTGAGAGAGTACTATAACGAGATTAAATTTTCAGTTCTCCATTTAGGTAATAACAACGATACGACAGACACATTGATAACAAAAGCCCTCATGGGGACATTGGGGTGTATTCCTGCATATGACCGATTCTTTATAAAAGGAATCAATGAGTCTGCGGAACTGAGGGTTGGTTTGAATAAAGAAAACTTTAAAGCCTTGCTTGAATGGTGCAAGAATAATCCGGTTCCTGATAATATCAGGCAAGACATTCCTGCTCAATACCCAATTATGAAGATTATTGATATGTATTTCTGGCGTATCGGGGAGATAAAGTTAACCAATGATGCAATTGCAAAAGCCAACGAAGAACTTGGGAGGCTCGGTGAGCTTAATTCTCCTGATGGAAAACAACGTCTAAGAAAAAAACATCTCGAACAAAAAATTGTTCAATATCAAAATGTATTGCATGGAAAGTAGAAACCCTGGTATGTAACGACCTGCCGTCTAAATTTAATCCAGTTTTGAGTAGAGTCTTTCATGGGTTATAGGGTTTAGGCTGCTCGACCGTCAAGAGCCCTGCACAGACAGTGTCTTGTAGGAGTGTGATGTTTGTTTTTTTACCTCCTATTCTGTGTACAAATTCAGGCAATGACGAAATAGAGAATGAAAAATGTCTATAAAACTCCGCGCCGCAACACCGTATGCCTATCATGGGACTTATCCCCTCACCCTATCCCTCTCCCGCAAGGGGAGAGGGAGGGAAGTCTAGACTCCGGCCCCTTTCATCAGGGCCACCAGTGTTTTTTTTCCCGTACGCAGAAAAACGGTTCCAAATCGGGTTGTCTCAGACGATATAGCTGAGCAGAAAAATACTTATACGTCATTCCGGCGGTGTTTTTCTCTGTGAGAAAAACTTACACGGCCGGAATCCATATGTGCGCAGCTGCGCTGCGCCTCGATTTCTGGATCCCGTTCGTGCAAATTCCCGCTTCGCGGAAATGCCAACGGGATGACAAAGTAATTATGGGCTTGGCTATAGTTCTATATTAGACCTGTTGCAAAAGTCCGTCATCGCCCGAATTTGGCGTAAGACAAATTCTAGGGCGATCCATAGCGCGTTGATATTTCTGGATTCCCTTAGAATTTTTTTATCAAAAAATTCAGGGAATGACGCGGTCTAGGACTTTTGCAACAGGTATATTTATGAAAATATAATCCCTTTCTTGCCATACTGTCTTTGAACAATAGAGAACAGAGGGGCGAAATATCTATAAAACTCCACGCCGCAACACCGTATGCCTATCATGGGACTTACCCCCTCACCCTATCCCTCTCCCGCAAGGGGAGAGGGAAGGAAATCTGGACTCCGGCCCACACAGCCCTTTTGCCCGAGACGCAAAAAGAACAAAGTTAGAACAAAATAGCTTGACATTCGAACATAAATAGAACATAACAGAAACTGTCAGCGAGATTCTGTGTCTTGTTTGTAGTTTCCCTCCTGTTTGACTGGCCCGTTCTGGTTTCCCTTCCAGAGCGGGCCAATTTTTTAGCCCCTTTGTTTAGGAGAATATAATATTATGTCTAACTTTTTACCGACCGATGATAACAATCACCCTATTCCTGCTTTGCGATTCCGCAATGGCGGCGCGCATAAAATTGTAGCGGGAGCAAGCTCTACCCGAAACAGCGTGGCGTTTGATGCCGAAGTTCAGGTTGTCTCTCTCTATGCCAGCGTTCCGGTTTATCTCCGCTTTGGCGGAAGCGGCGTTGTGGCCACCACCAGCGACCATTATTTCCCAGCCGGAGTCTATTATGATGTCGCCATAGGCGGTGAGGAATCTGCCCAGAGTTCTTTTCTGGCCGTTCTTCGGGCCGACACCACAGACGGGATGGTCTATCTGTCCGAGAAAATTTAATTAGCCTCTGGCTTTGAGGGCCGTCATGATGGTGCCATCGTCGAGATAATCTAGTTCGCCTCCGACTGGTACGCCGTGAGCGAGGCGAGAAATTTTGACCGGAAGGTCTTGCAGCATATCCATGATAACATGGGCGGTCGATTGCCCGTCCACTGTGGCACTCAAAGCCAAAATGACTTCCTGCGGTTGCAAGGACTCCGTCCGCGTGCGGAGTTCGTGCAATCGCAAATCTTCAGGACGCACCCCATCAAGGGCAGAAAGAACCCCGCCCAAAATATGATACAAACCCCGATAGCCGCCAGTGCGCTCCAAAGCCCACAAATCAGCAACACTGGCCACGACACACAGCAAGCGTTTATCGCGGCTCTGGTCAAGGCAGAGACGGCACGGATCGGTATGGTCGAGATTGCCGCACAAGGCACAAGACTTAATCGTTGTCGCGGTTTGATCGAGGGTCCGCATCAAAGGCAATAAAGATTCCTCTTTGCGGTTAATCAAGTGAAGGGCGGCTCGCCGCGCCGAGCGCGGGCCCAGCCCGGGCAAAGAGGCCAGTTGGCGGATCAGTTGGTCCAGTGGCCCGTCATTCATCACGCTCTGATCCGCTGGCGGTACACGAATTGAAATAACCCAAATCGCTATGGATATGGGATGGGTCAGCTCCGGCTGCCAAACAAAGTTCGGTCATGTGACGAACCAGTTCAACTGGTCCTGCCCCGAAAATGCGGGCCCCTTTGAGGTCAGGAAAATCCTTAACCATCTCCGCTGCCACAAGCCCATGACGGATTCCTTCAATTTTCTCTTCAGAGAGAACAGGAACGTAGTGAAAGCGTTTATCCGTATCCTCTAAATCCAAAAAGAAATCCTCAAGATATAAATCGTCAAG
>JAEUKO010000140.1:0-641 GCA_016794285.1 Alphaproteobacteria bacterium
CCCCCTCTTCCCGCACCGCATGGGATCCACAGACGGGGCAGGTTTGCGGCATCACAAAGGGAATCGCTCCGGCGTGTCGTTTCTCCAACACAACCGCCACAACCTGCGGAATGACATCCCCCGCCCGTTGGATCACCACATGATCCCCCACCCGAATATCTTTGCGGGCAATTTCGTCTTCGTTGTGCAAGGTAGCACGCGCCACAACGACGCCCCCCACCGTGATCGGATCCAGTTCGGCAACCGGAGTCAACGCGCCCGTCCGCCCGACCTGTATCACAATATCTTTTAAAATCGTCACGGCTTTTTCGGCCGGAAATTTATGCGCAATCGCCCAACGTGGCGCCCGCGCCACAAAGCCCAGACGTTCCTGCAAATCCAACCGATCAACCTTATACACCACACCATCGATATCATAAGGAAGGTCGGGCCGTTCGATTTCCACGCGATGATAATACGCCATGATATCCGCCACCGTATAACACACCGCCATAGGTTCGGCCTGTGAAAACCCAAAGTCTTTCAACGCTGTCCGGATTCCGTCCTGTGTGGTTGCAAGCGGGGCCGATACCTCCCCCAACGCATACCCGAAAAATCGTAACGGGCGCGTGGCCGTAATCGCGCTATCCAATTGGCGCACA
>JAEUKO010000141.1:0-640 GCA_016794285.1 Alphaproteobacteria bacterium
TCAACCAAATCACGCAATATTTTACCACTTCGCCAACGAGTCATATCAAAAGGTATCTTCCATCCATTTCTCGTTTTGGTGAAAGTGACTTGCTCATAAAACTCTGCTAAAACTTGCTCGCGCGTCATCCCCAATCGGGCGCCATCCTGCCTTTCTTGTTTGATATGTGTCGGCGTCATATCATCGCTCAAGCTCATAAGCAAAGTCGTGACGGGTAATTTACGACGGCGGTCAATCCGTACATAAAGCAAATCTTTGGCATCAAATTCAAAATCAAGCCACGATCCACGGTATGGAATCACACGCGCAGAGAACAAAAGCTTGCCTGAAGCATGGACTTTCCCGCGATCATGATCAAAGAATACACCTGGCGAGCGATGCATCTGAGACACGATCACTCGCTCTACGCCATTAATAATAAATGTGCCGTTATCCGTCATAAGGGGGATGTCACCCATATAAACTTCCTGCTCCTTGATGTCGCGAATAGAACGCAAACCGGTATCTTCATCCACATCCCAAACAACAAGACGAAAAGTTACTTTAAGAGAAGCAGCATAAGTAATGCCACGTTGACGACATTCCTCTACATCATATTTTGGCTCTTCAAAATCATAACGATAAAATTCCAGCTGCGAAC
>JAEUKO010000142.1:0-633 GCA_016794285.1 Alphaproteobacteria bacterium
CTTTGTATGTCTCCATTCCTTTGGCTGGAATGGGCAACTTATCAATCAATGTTTTGGTAAAATTAAAGGTTGTTTCCATTGGACCTCAAGTGATCATTCTGGGCCATAAATCGGGGTGGTAATTTAGCTGTTTTCCCCGTTTTAAGGCGTTGCCATTGCCGCACCATTGCCGCACTGTTGCCGCAGAATAGGGTAAACTACGTTGTGAATCAATAAGTTTTATTTAGTAAAAATCTTCTAAAATCCTTGATTTTATTGGGCTTTAAGGGGTTTCGTTAAGTTTGAGGAAATATGGCGAAGTATGGCTCATAACCTGAAGGTCGTCAGTTCAAATCTGGCTCCCGCAACCAGTCTAACTTTACTATCACCCTCTAACGCAAGATTTATAAGCCCTTCGGGGTTGTGGCGTAATTCTGCGTTCAGGAAGCCTCCAGTATTACTCGGAACTAGTTTAACGTACCCTAATAGGGTTTTTAGGCATTCGCGCGCATGGGTAATGTCCGTTTGCAGGCTTCGCCCCAAATTATTAACCAAATTTCTATAACGCTTGGCGGCATTGGGGAGAATGGTTGTTAACACATTTTCTGCCCCGCTTAGGTTTTCTAAGGCAGTTTTGGCTTGCTCATATTCGGC
>JAEUKO010000143.1:0-274 GCA_016794285.1 Alphaproteobacteria bacterium
CGTCGGCGGAGAGAATATCGGAAGGGGTTGGCAAGTCGGTACCGGGATTTCGACTCTTCAGGTCAGAGTGCAATTAGAACAGTGAGGATCAGTTCATGAAGATTTGTCAGGTCAAAGGTAGATCCGGATTCCGGGGTTCAGCGCTCGATCGGCCAACGCTCAAGTTGCCATGAATACTGCACGTTCCAAAGGTCCATCACGGTCGAATCAAGACCCGCGAGATACTGACCCAAGTCCGGCCAGCCACCGCGCCCATACAGTGGTACTGATCAAG
>JAEUKO010000143.1:284-628 GCA_016794285.1 Alphaproteobacteria bacterium
AAACGCCGTGCAGCGGAGTATACTTTGGGTTCAAGAATCAGACACGGGGCGGTAGCTCAGTTGGTAGAGCGCATCGTTCGCAATGATGAGGTCGGGAGTTCGACTCTCCTCCGCTCCACTTGAAGAAAACGCCGGTATGTACCGGCGTTTTTAGCATGAGCAAGTACGCGGTAAAAAGGCCGATGAAGGTCCGCGGTGAATCGGGGGGAACTAGATTCAACCCCGGCCAGATTGCGCCGTGTGAAATTCGCAACATGCCAGGATGGCGACCATAGTACGATCTTCACGTGACGACCCAGTCACAGGTCGGCCGGACACACAGAAGTCGACTTGAAATCTCGTAC
>JAEUKO010000144.1:0-622 GCA_016794285.1 Alphaproteobacteria bacterium
TGGGCTCCTACCTGTGCTGATAATCGTCCCGCAACCTCGCTCATTGGGGCCAAGAGAGGAAGCCCCTTTCCATTTAATCCGGTAACTGTTTCATACGCAATCGCAATACAATTCGATTGAATCAAAGCCTCTGCCTGTGGTTTATCTGCAGCGAGATGCAGGTAGGTAAATAGAATTTGTTCAGGCCTCAACATTTTACATTCCTGAGGTTGAGGCTCTTTCACCTTAATGATCATATCTGCAGTTTCAAATATTTCAGGTGCAGTCGATATAACCTGCGCGCCTGCCTGGATATAAGAGTCATCATCAAACCCGATTCCAGCCCCTGCACCAGTTTCAACCATTACATGATGCCCATGCGCGACCATCTCACGCACCGATGACGGAATTAAGCCCACACGATGCTCTTGTTTTTTGATTTCTTTTGGAACGCCGATATACATGATACTCCCTTTCGATGATGTAGAGCCGAAAAATACAAATCCCCCCCATATGATTTAAGGGGGGCCACTCAACAAACAAGTTGCCTCCTTCACAGTAGGATTATTTCTTATTTTGCCTTAGCAGCAGGGTTTCTGCAATAAGGCGCATCATGAAAGTAAGATTACAGACGCCAGCCACC
>JAEUKO010000145.1:0-616 GCA_016794285.1 Alphaproteobacteria bacterium
GTGCCTTGAAAAAAATCCAGAAAAAAGCAGATCTGATTGCAAAGACTCTTGGGAGATCTGGATATGAAATTACAGAGGTCACGGTTGATGGGGCGTATATGCCACAACCAGAGCCTCGTATGATGATGAAGTCATCTATGGAAATGGATGGGGCTCAGTTGGCAGCGGCTCCTGTTGCTGCACCAGGTGAGACGGAAGTCAGTCTTTCTGTTTCTGCCCGGGTTATTTTAAAACCAGTATTAAATGTAAAAGAATAATCGATTAACCATTGATTTTTTTAAATTTTCCCCGTAAAACGTCTGTCTTGATGGAACGGTGGTCCGGCATATATAAAAGCGAGGCCTAGTCCAGGAAAAGATACTAAACTCGAAGGAACGGTGGCCGAGAGGCTTAAGGCAACGGTTTGCTAAACCGTCGTAGTATGTAAGTACTACCGAGGGTTCGAATCCCTCCCGTTCCGCCATTTTCCCCTTCAGTGACGTTCACCAACAATCAAAGATAACCGCACACCCCTTGCAAATCAAGGGGTTTTCTTTATACTCACGTTCGATACTGATTTCTATTTCCCGCTTACGCCCTCAAAAATTGGGGGTAGGACTGGGGGTAGGAAGAAAAT
>JAEUKO010000146.1:0-612 GCA_016794285.1 Alphaproteobacteria bacterium
AAGTCAGGCTTTAGAGTCGCAAAATAACTGATATGGGTCCCAACAATTAGCCCTAAACGCTTTTTTAATAGTTTTGCAGTCTCATATGTTCCCGATCGTGTGGACCCACCCGCACCAAAAGTCACGGTTACAAAATCGGGATTGAAAGCGCTCAATTCTGCAGCCGCCGATAGTAAGAGATCGGTGGCAACAGGTGTTTTCGGAGGAAAAAATTCGAATGAAATGGAAGGGCCGGCAACCATATGGCGACTGTAGCACAAAAAATATAATTTGATTTATTTTTTATTGCCGTATCACTGAAATAGGTCAAAATAAGCTGAAATTAAATGAATATTTCCATCCTGTTATTTCTGCCAGAACAACTGAAACCGCTATAACGAATGGAAATATGGTGCCGCTGAAGGGATTTGAACCCCCGACCCACGCATTACGAATGCGTTGCTCTACCCCTGAGCTACAACGGCTTTTAAATAAATTGAATTCTGATCTTCGTAATATTTTTTAGGGTATATTGCAAGTCGCTATTAAATTCTCTTTTATTTTTCTTTTACTTGCATCACAAAGAAAGACTTGCTAAAAGACAACCGGAAGATTGGCGCGGGCGGGATTGTC
>JAEUKO010000147.1:0-612 GCA_016794285.1 Alphaproteobacteria bacterium
ATTTCTTACGTATAGCGATATGGAGAATAGGAGCAGCATATAAATCCGTTTCTTTATAATCATCGTTGCGTCGCTGCACACGACTAACGGTATTCACATCCGCTCCCGTTTCTATCAGCGACTTAACCTTCACCAAATCACCGGATCGAACGGCTATGACAATCTCTGGGTCTTCAATAGGTGGAATAATTTGCTTGAATAAAACAGGTTCACGTTCGAATAAAAGTTTGGGCGATTTGCCAGCTTTTTTCGCGGCGGTCATCAAATCCATGTGTTTTGTGATAATGTTTGCAATACGAATCCGGTTTGGATCTTTTTGTTGTATTTGATATTCAATTCGTGTTCGATAAGATTCTGGAATCTCAATCGGATAAGATAAAAAAGTTTCTAAAAATAGATCACTGGTTGAACCTGATCCAAATTGAAAAATTGTATCCAATACCTTCTCAGCATCATATTTGGTACCTTTGGCCAGGAGGATTTTAAAAGTATTGTCTCCAAATGGGAACGCCGCCTGTAACATGCTCTGTTTATAATTATTTTCACGTCCATCATCGATATCCGCATTGATATCAGCACCACGGGCAATCAGTTCAGACGTTATATCAATAT
>JAEUKO010000148.1:0-599 GCA_016794285.1 Alphaproteobacteria bacterium
CAATATCCCTCAGACTTTAGATAATAGTTCTGGCGCAGTAGGAAAAGGAGTCGGAGGCGCTTTGACATTCAGTGGGGGAGGGTGTGCGATGACATCACAGACATCGCCTGATGCTCGAAGTTTTATATTTCTAGCCCTTTGCTTATCATTAACATTTTTAATCACTCGCCTTCCTCAGAAAAGAAAGGAACTGAACCCTTAAAGTTCGAAGAGTCCGATTTTTTGTCATCCCAGCGAAAGCTGGGATCCAGGTCTTTCGAAAAAGTTTGGATTCCAGCCCCGATTCATCGGGACTGGACTGACGTCATGGGAGGAGAGTCTCCCACAAATTTAAAATTAACATCGTACGGATGAATAAAAATCATCTTCGCATTTTCGTTTGAAAACAAGCGCTGGGATTGCTTTGTCCAAACGATACCTACTGAGGAGGAATCATGAAACAGCTCATGGCGGTTTTAATTGTATGTACTTTTTTATCTGCTTCCACAGCACAAGCATTTTATTATGAAGGAAAATGTTTAGTGCCACAGGGAAAGTTTAAAAAATGCTTTCTCGATTTTTCCAAACAAGATTCCTTTAAAATCACTCACAAAGATTTC
>JAEUKO010000149.1:0-576 GCA_016794285.1 Alphaproteobacteria bacterium
ACCTATCTGCACTTGCCCCGCACGTTCCGGCGCGCACAGACAATGGATTCCAGCGTGCCCTGGGATGACGGGCAATCGTGGCCGCATAGTCCCAGCCGATGCAGCCCTCGACCGTCGCCCTAGCGAGAGCTGGGGCCCATCTGCAGTTGCTCCGACCCTTCCGGCATGCATAGGCAATGGATTCCAGCTTGCGCTGGAATGACGAGGGATAGCGACCGTCTAGTCCAGTCAATGCGGCCCCCGCCGTCGCCCCAGCGAAAGCTGGGGCCCATCTGCACTGCTCCGAACATTCCGGCACGCGCAGGCAATGGATTCCAGCTTGCGCTGGAATGACGGAGAGTGGAGGCCGCGTAGTCCAGTCGAATGCCACCCTCGCCCGTCGTCCCAGCGCAAGCTGGGACCCATCTGCACGTGCTCCGAACATTCCGGCACGCGCAGACAATGGATTCCAGCTTGCGCTGGAATGACGGGTTCGGCTTATAGTCTTGTCGTACACGTGAAATAGGCAAAGGATGCCGTCGTGCCACGGGAACGGATTCCCTGCGTCTACATCCTGGCAAGCCAGCCACGAGGTAC
>JAEUKO010000014.1:0-31834 GCA_016794285.1 Alphaproteobacteria bacterium
CATCTCGTACGCATACACAGCAGAAGTGGCATCACAAAAGGTTAGACCCTTGCGATCAGGCTTGATCCAGTCATGATTTGGAATGCGTACACCGGATGTTGTCCCGTTCCATGTAAAAATCACATCACGATCTGTATCTACTTGTTCAAGATCTGGCAACTCTCCGTACGCAACCTTGAAGCTTCGAACATCAGGGAGCTTTAATTGCGTTATTATGTCTTCCAGCCACTCTCCCCCGAAGTTTTCCCATGCCAAAACATCCACACCTCGTTCCCCGAGCAAAGACCACATGGCCATTTCAATCGCTCCGGTATCGGAACCCGCGACAATTGCGATTTTATAATCTGCAGGAACTTCAAGTGTACTCCGGTGACGTTCAATAAGATCTTTCAATCGCGCTTTTCCCTCACTTGAGCGATGAGAGCGACCAAGAAGAGCCGATTTAAGAACATCCACACTCCATCCCGGGCGTTTGGCGCAAGGGCCAGACGAAAAGTTTGGGCAGTGAGGCTTGATGGAAGGTTTGATTACGGAAGAACCAGACATGATTTTGAACTTTCCTTTTGAATAGCCTTTCATTTTTATCATGCCGCGCCTTGCTTACCAAGATGGAAAACCGCGCTTGGCTCTTCTCTTGTCATGGACTATGGTTACCAGCATGAATTCTGTTCTTGTTTTTGTTTCGGGGGCTGCAGATCACCCTTTGGCAGCGCATCACCTTGCCAAGGTTGAACACCTGCTGGACGAGGCCCATGTCGAACTTTTCGCAAACCCCGAGTGGTTACACCTGCACAAAGCCGCAGAAATGCAGATTGAGGGAAGCCTATCCCCTGCCCAATTCACCCATTTGCGGCACGCCTTAGGGGAAGAATCCATTGACGTTTTTATGCTGCCCCAACAAGGGCGAAAAAAAGCTTTGTTGCTTGCAGATATGGACGCCACCATTGTCACCACAGAAACTCTTGATGAATTGGCCGATTTTGTAGGCCTAAAAGAAAGGATTTCTGGAATTACACAGCGAGCCATGTGCGGAGAATTGAATTTCCACATGGCCTTAAATGAAAGAGTTGCTCTCTTAGAAGGGCTTCCCCTTTCCGCGCTTGAGAAAACGGCCGCCTCGACACAGTTAAGCTCAGGAGCTGAAACCTTGGTTAAGGTCATGCGAAACAACGGAGCGACTTGCGTTTTGGTCTCTGGAGGTTTTACCTATTTCACCGAAAGAATTGCCCAAAAATGCGGATTTCAAATCCACCACGGCAATCACTTAGACATCAAAGATGGTGTTTTAACCGGAAAAGTTTTGCCTCCTTTTCTGGATAAAAATGCCAAATACTATTTTCTGCAGAAATATGCCGCTGAACTGGGACTAGCCGCCGATGAGACTCTGGCAATTGGTGATGGAGCCAACGACCTACCCATGTTGCAAGGCGCGGGGTTGGGGCTTGGTTACCACCCAAAACCCCTTGTTTACGAGAGCGTCTCTAACGCGATTATTCATACAGATTTAACTTCTGCCTTGTATGTTCAAGGATATACCGAGGCCGACTTGAAATCGGCTTTTGTCACCGAATCAGAGCCTAGAGATGACTGAACAGCCCAAAATTCGTTTTAAGGTCACCGATGACCAGTTGGAAGAGCTGATCCACCGCTATTGTCGGGACTTTACCCAATGGGCGCGGATGGGGCGTTTTGACCCGATCACTGGACGGGATGAACAAATCGACCAATCCATCCTGATTATTTTGCAAAAGGGACGGAAAAATGTTGCCCTTCTGGCTCCGGCTGGGGTGGGGAAAACAGCTCTTTGCGCAGGCCTTGCGCAGAAAATTGTTGCCAATCAAGTTCCCGAATATCTCAAAAACGCACGGGTTCTTGAAATTGATTTGGCGGCAATGGCAGCCGGAACATCGGGACCTGCAGAGTTTCAAGCGCGATTCCTGCCTCTTTGCAAAGGAGCGGCAGAGCGGTATCACGATCCGGCCTATCCAAAATTTATTCTCTTTCTTGATGAGATGCACCAAATTATGCCCTCTTGCGAAGCAAGTTCCTATAAGGGACTCTCCGAGGTCATGAAACCCTACCTAACAGTAGGGGATTTGCACGTCATTGGAGCAACCACCCTTGACGAATTCCGGATCTATGTGGCTCCAGACCCTGCCATGGATCGTCGCTTCCAGAAAGTTTTTCTGCCCATTCCAGATGTCCCTCAAACCATCGACATCATGAAAAACCTCAAAGCGGGATACGAAAAACACCACCGCATCACCGTCAGCGACAAATCTATCGAAGTTATTGTCAACTGCACCGAACAACATATGAGAAAACGAAATCAACCCGATAAATCCATTATCATGATGGATGCAGCCATGGCGCACCATGTTAAGGAACACGGAATCGGCGGCGAGCTTGATCTTAACTCGGTTTATTACATGATCTCTAAAGAAACCGGTATTCACCCAGAAGCCTTGAAAAAATAGCAGGTAGTTTATTTTTCGACTGTTTCGCCCTATGATCTTGGCCTCAGTGTCCGTCCAGAAAGTTCCAGATATGTGACGAAAATGGCGGATTTCCGAGAACCGTAGCGGAACGTACATCAAGGTACTTGAGCAACGGAAGCGCAGGAAACCACCATTTGCAGTCCATAGATGGAAACTTTATGGATGGACACTAAAAAAAGCGAGATAGCATGGCACAGGTACAAAAAGTTCTTCATGTTGTAGCAGGAAGCGGAAAGGGTGGGGCAGAAACGTTCTGCCTTGACGCGATTAAAGCCTTGCATGACGCAGGAGTAAAACAACACATCATTTGTCGCGCTCATCCGCATTACCTTGCTGCCTTTCGTGAAAGAGGTATTCCGTACGACACCCTCTCTTTTAGCTGGCTGTCTCGCCTTTTTAACGGGCCGTATTTGATCCGCAAGCGGGTCAAGAGCTTTGAACCCAATTTGGTTCATGCGTGGATGGGGCGAGCTGCCTCTTTTATTCCAGCCAAGCTTCCTGTTCCTGTTCTTGGCTGGTTTGGTGGATATTACGGACTAAAACGTTACCGAACATCCGACTGTTACATGGGCGTAACCCGTGACATTGGCCGCCATCTCGTAGAAAAAAGCAAAACGCCGGACCGATGCTTTGTGGTTCACACTTTCGGAACACTCGAACCAAGCCCCCCCGTTTCCAAAGCAGATTTTGATACGCCAGAAGAAGCGCCGGTAGTTCTGCTTCTTTCGCGAATGCACTGGAAAAAAGGTGTAGATACTCTGCTCAAAGCTGCCCAAAAACTGGAAGGTGTCTATTTCTGGCTGGCCGGAGACGGGCCGGACATGGAAAAATACAAAGCCTTATGCCACGAATTAGGTCTGGGCGAACGGGTTCGTTTTTTAGGTTGGCGACATGATCGGGCCTCCCTTCTAGAAAAAGCAACTGTTTGTACCCTGCCCTCTCGCTATGAACCTTTTGGAACAGTCATCGCCGAAAGCTGGTTTTCCGGTATTCCACTGGTTGCCGCCAAAGCGGCAGGAGCCCGCCAATATGTCACTCACGATTTTGATGGTTTACTGTGTGAAATTGATGATGTGGACGGCCTTGCAGAGCAACTGCGGCGAGCCATTCAAGACCATGATCTACGCACCCACCTGATTGAAAACGGCAAAACAACCTATCAGACATTATTCAGCCGCAACGTGGTCGTCAAAAGTCTGATCGAAGCCTATGAAAAAATCATTGCCCTTGGAAAAAAATAACCAAGATCACACAACAGTGTTAACAATGTGGTCAGGGAAAATTTTGCGGGCCAGCTCTGTATCGCGAAACCCTAAGGTTTCAGCGGCAGGAAGACAATCTTCAAGGATCTGCAGTAAATGAGCCTCGTTAAGAGGATCAGGCATCCGGCGAAAGAATGGGTCACATAAAAGCGTTCTGGCAATCGGGGCCAAATAGCATTTCTCACTTAATTCTGGAGTGGGCAACCGCGAGAGACGCAAAACATCCTCAGCTTTTAGAGAACGAGACGCACCAGAGGCAACGCCCCGACGAAACTCTTCATCCATTGCTTCAAGGGTTTGATGATCCAGTTCTTCAAACCTTCCTTCTTCTTCCATCCAGCGCAGCATCAAATGAGTGAGCAGCGAGCTATCTTCAACCATATCCGGATGACGGTCAGCCATTGCTCGAAACGCACTACAAAGATCCCCCAGATCAGAGACAATGAGCGAATGCCACAAGGTTGGAAATTCCGCCTGATCCAGTTCCCATGCAGCGATAAGAAGAATCAAATCTTGATCTGCGCGGCGAAGCCTTTCCCACAAAATTCGGTCTTCAACAGCTAGGTTCCCACTATTTTGAATCCCAACCATACTGTGCCAGATTAAGCGCAATCCTCGCAGCATTTCGGACAAAAATAAGGAAGCCGCCTCAGGAGAACGGGCAAAAGTCTGTGCCGAAGGAGAAAATCTTGGCAAAATGAGAATCCGTAACTGGGGGTCAAGAACGCACTGTCCAGAATCAATATCATCAACCTCCAAGGACCATTCCTCAATTCTGGCCTCGGCAATTAAGGCCCTAGCCACCGCACTTTCTGTGAGAAGAGACAAGGCCCAAATCAAAATGTCTTCGTCTGTCGCCAAGCGGAGGATGGTATCTTCCTCATCGCCGTCTTCAAGGAGTTCGGCCTGATCTTCTGCAAGCTGGAGCAAATCTTCCAAAGCGTAAGCTTCGCCTTCCTCATAGACGTCTTCATCGTCCATCAAGAAAAAATCATCGTCCATCAATGCGGAATCGCTGGAGAACCCAGCCTGAGAAATAAACATACGGTACTCTTATACTACGATTAGTCCCCTCTCGGAAGACTCAGAAAAACAACATCCCCGCCCGCACCCGTCGTACCGTTGGCACGAGAGGAAGATGGATCGATACCATCCCGACTGGGCAGAGGAATAACAAGGGCAGAAGGCTTAGAATCCCTCATGGGAGAAGAAGGTTTAAGTTCTTCTTCGGCTTCGGTGAAAGAGCGTTCAAATTTAATGAACCACAAGAAATTGGCATTGGCGCGGTCCCGAACATCGGTAAACACTGGGTCAGAAATAATCTGGTTAACAACCGGAGTTAGGTAATTTTGACCGAAAGGCATTTTTCCTAACGCTTTGAGCAAATCAAGAGCAATCATGCGCGAGGCTTCGACGTTGTCACTAAAGGCGTACCCTTGATAATCGGCCAGCATTTGTTGAATGAGCTGACGATCAGCCTTGCGACACCGTTCAGACAAGAACCAAGACTCCAGCGTTGCCCTAGCCGCTGATCCGGAGTGAATCGAGCGAAAATCAGAAATCGCCTCCCGTGCGAAAGCGCGGCTAAGATCAGAAAGCGGGGAGTTTTCAAGACGCATCCACGCACTTTTCTCACCAGAAAGCTGTAACTCCCAAGCAACCCGAACCATTGCCGCAATTTGATCGGCCGTTTGTGCACGATTGATTAGAACCGCAAAGTCAGGATGGAAGGCCAGAGGATGAAGACCCGCACCGTTCTTGTGCTGCCACATCCGGCGCAGTTCACGAGCAGCTAAAAGAATTTGTAAAGGAAGATCAAGATCAGGCCGTACCCAGATAACTTGTCCAGCGCGATCATAGGACGCATCCATCACTTGACGCGAAGGAGAAAGTTTAACGCCTTGTAGCGCGGCAAAAGACAAAAACTGAGAGGCTAAACGACTTTTCTGCAAAACCTCCAACAGTGAATCAAGAGAAGGTGGCGCAGAAAAAACGCGCTCAGTAGCGAAACTCGCATCCTCAAGGAACAACCGAGACGTGTTGTTTTCAGGAACAACAAAATCTTTGGCAATCTTCTCATACGCCTCTGTTTTTTCCCGAAGCTGAGTAATATCGCGCTCCAAAGCCTGCAGAACAGGATCATCAAAGAGCATATCCTCATCGGTCACGTCCTCAAAATCGCTGTAAAACAAAGGCTGGTCACTGATCCATGTGCAACGGACCGGCTGGCTGTTATTCAGCGTATAGGCAAAGCGACAATCGGCCAACTGCCAGATCTGCAGCTCAGCTGTATCGCTATGATTATCGTCAGATCCAGAATTCTTGTCCATGTCCCCTTCCACCTCGCCAGTGGCCTATCCCTAACTCTCAGTGTACACGCGTCTGATAAACAGATCCTAAACATCACCTTAGTTGCTTATAGTTAGTCTGTTTGCTCACGGGACCATCCTAGCCGGAGAATCTTAATAGAAGGTGAGCGGCACAAAAAATATGTCGTTTTTCATCCCCAACCGCTCGCAATGCCCTAAAAGCGAAAGGTTCTTTTGATAAATCTTGTTTTGTCACCTCTGGAAACTATATAGTCTGGGGAAGAAGACAGTGCCGCAGGCTGTGGGCTGTCGATACTTTAACTTGAACTCGCTCATAACCGAGGGGTTGATAATGACAGCGCGGATCTCTCTTTTTGACTCTCCTCTCTTTTTGGGATTTGACCAATATGAAAGGACACTGGACCGGATTAAGAAGACAGCTCAAGAGGGTTATCCTCCCTATAATATTGAGCAAACTGGCCCAAATGGACTGCGAATCACTTTGGCGGTTGCCGGTTTCACCATGCAAGATATGGACGTAGAGATAGAACAAAACCAGCTAACCGTCCGTGGCAAGCAGCAAGACGATTCTGACCGCGTTTATTTACATAGGGGGATTGCCGCTAGGCAGTTTCAAAAGGCCTTTGTCTTGGCCGATGGTATTAAAGTTTTGGGCGCAACGCTTGATAATGGCCTGCTTCATATTGATATGGAAAGAGTTGAGCCTGAACGTCACGCCAGAAAAATTGAAATATCTGCTCAGTCCCCCACGGTAACTTTGTCAGGACGGGCAGGAACCAAAGCCATTGAGGACCAATCCGGCTCTCCATCTGGACCAGACGAAAAGAGCTAATCAGATTTTTAGCTTTTAGAAGGCTTTTTCACTAAAAAAATGCTATCCTGTACAGGAAAGGACCTTAAGCCATGAACCAAAGCAGCGATTCCCCTCATCACATTCTGCGCAGCCTGTCTCCGCGTGCTTTCCTTGCTTTTGGAGTAGACCGCGTTGCCTATATCAAACTGGTCACCATTGAGAATCGTCCGGCTTATGCTCTCCACGCCGCGGACGGCACGCCGCTTTCCTTAATTGATACGTTTGAGGGAGCTGTGGTTGTGGCCCAACAGAACGATCTGAGCCCCGTTTCTCTCCATTAGTCAGATAGAGCACGCTCTCATTTTGCCCTGTTCTGGCTATATCTTTTCTTGACAATATGGTTATGAAAATATATGGTCCAAACATGGAAAACCCGTTTGACCTGAGACGTTATTTTGCCCTGACAGCTATGGGGGGCTTGTTTTTTAGCTCCTTTGCAAACGCTGCCCTTGATTCCGTTGAACAAGAGACTGTCAACCAAATGAAAGAGCGCGGCGTAGCAAATTTTCTGCTTCTCAATAAGGCCAAGGGAAACTTGGTTATTGTTGAAAACGGGAAAGAAAAAGGCCGGATACCAGCCCTGTCTGGAAAACACAGGGGTGACACACTGCAAGAAGGTTTATCCATCACCCCTTCTGGAGTTTTTTCCCTCAGTCCTGAAAACGGCCCAGACCAGTTCTACCCAGCCATCAGCTTTTACAAAGAGGGGAACTCTTCCTATGTAATCCATCCGGTTTCTGGAGCCCGCGTGCCCAAGATACTGGGGGGATCACCTCAAGGCAAACGCGTAACCGCTGGGTGTATAAACGTAACTATAAAAGATTTCTCAAGACTGTTCGGCTTTGCTTCGACTGACCGCAATCAGACTTTTCACGATGCCGAGGACCAACCCATCGTGGCTGGAAACTTTCTTGTTGTTATGGAAGAGCAACCTCCTGCTCACAAACCAAAATAAATTGACATAATTTTAATAGTTTGATAGGATCCCTCCTTGAAAAGGGTAAAAAATTATGGGACACGCCGCCGGAAGACTTGGAAAGTTAATAGAAGCTTTTACGCTCGGGGCAGGGCTTGCCCTTTCAGGCTGCGCCACAACGCAGCTTAACACCGAAACTTGCATGGCAGACACAGGCTACCAGGGAAGATTTCTTTCCTACAGTTCCGGCACAAGCTTTCAGGAAGATTGTTCGCTCGGAAAAACGGCCGCCGCGACGGTCAATATGCGCAACAAGGACGGAAGTCTCAAACCTACAGCACCTTTGTTCGATGCCAACTTTCGTAAAAATCTCCCCGCAGGGGCCATACTTCATTACGACTTTTTCCTCAGACAATATGGGATCACAAAGCAAGCACTAAAAGAGATTATGCAGAACCCTCCCCCTAAAGACCACGCCGCACAGCACGGTCTTTCCTGTGAAGATGTTGGAGGGAAAAAGATCTGCGATTTTGCTAATACGCTTAAGCTTGAGGCTAATTAAAGAGGCTCCCAACATTATTCTGTTTGAAGCCAGCCAAGCCTGAGGTAAAAGAGAGATCGATTGATTTTTTCGTGAGGAATCCCATGCGGTTTTTTATCCTGTGTTTTGCCCTGTTGATTGGCTCATCTTGTTCATTGCCAGCTTTCGCCCAAGAAAAAGCTGTTCCCCCGCTTCCTGCCCCTCTTAAGACAATGGTCGAAGAAGGAGCCCAGATTCGTTACCTTGGCAACGACCTTGGCCTTGACGGGTGGGTAACCATCAAAAACGCACAAGAACAGTATTTCTACGTCACGCCAGACCAACAAGGTTTGGTGATGGGCGTTTTGTTTAACAGCAAGGGGGATACCGTAACTTTGCGCCAAATCAACCAACTCCGCAAAGCCGAAGGTCCAGCAATTGACAAACTGGCAGGTCTCCCTGATGCCGCCCCTCCACCAAGTCGGGAAGCAACCTCTACGCCAGAAATCGCCACCCCAACAAAAGACCTGCCCAAAGACTCATCTGAACCCAGCAAATCGGAAAAGTTCTATGCCGAAGTTGAGAAAGCCAACTGGTTAGCCCTGGGACAAAAAACGGCCCCCGCCCTTTATGTGTTTATTGATCCAGAGTGCCCCCATTGTCACGACATGATTACCGATGTGCGTAAATCTGGCTATTTGGAAAAAGGGTTGCTCCAGCTTCGCCTCATTCCTGTTGGCTTGATGAGCGAAAATAGCTTGGCAGAAGCCTCGTTTCTACTCGCCGCTCCCAATGCCCAAGAATTGCTCTATAAACATCTGGACGGTGATAAAAAAGCCCTTCTCGCAGATAAAAACGTTAACACCCAAGGGGTCCAAAGAAATATGTCCCTCATGCAGGACTGGAAACTTGACGTAACCCCATTTTCTGTTTACCGAGATGTGGCTGGAAAAATTAAAATCCTAAAAGGACGGCCAGACGATCTAAAAAAATTAGTTGCAGAGTTGCGATAAACAAATTTTCCGTATATAGATAGTCGCTATGGATAACAGATCAACATTTTTGCTACAGGTTCTTGAAAAACTCGCGTCTCCTTTAGTGGCCGCGATTAGCGAGGTTTCGGTTCGTCAAATGATGATTCCGGACCCAACCAAGCCAGGAGCCATGCGGCCTGAGGCAGAACAAGTTGCCAGTCTTTTGACTAAATCTACACAAATGAGTATTGGCCTCTCAAACCTCGTCGATATGAGATTACCGGATAACGAGGCCGATTCGCTCCGTTTGGCTTTAACCAGCCTTTCTTCACCACTTATGGCCAATATTTATCGCCTAGCCGGACGCACTCCTACCGAAGCCGAGATTGAACGGGTAACCGCCGCTATGAGTGCCGTTATCAGCTATTCAGAAAATTTTACCCCAGCAGGAGACGCAACCGTCCGCATGACGGGGCTTGAAGCGGATTTCATGCCATCTGATCCAGCCCAGATCCGTATTTTATACATGAGTGCCATATTACCAGCGGTTAACTCAGTTATGGCCTATTCCTTTGGCTTGCCAGAAAAGAAATTGGTACAGGATGTGGCGGATCGCTTGGTTCATGAGGCAAAAACCCTCCGACTTCGTGCCTTTCCTGATATGAATGAAAGAGAAGGGGCAAAATCGGATCTGGCCTTGTTGCGTATGGCCGCTTTGATTTACAGCCAATGCCATTTTGCAGAAATGGCTAAACTCATGGCAACTGAGGATCAAGTTCGCCAAGGATTGGCCCCCACGATGACAACTCTTTGGCAGGCTTTCGGTTTACGGATGCAAATGCTTGAAGTTTTGGCTGATGCTCTCGTTCCCGGGGGAACCGCCAAACGCTCTGGCAGCGGAACAAGTGGGAGTGGACATAACCCCGCACCGCTTCGGGAAGCCTCCCCTCCCGCTGCTGCAGACCAAGGTTCCACGCCAAACGGGCCTCAAGGTAATCCGATGGCATTTTTTGCCAGAAAAAATTCCTCATCCTAGGCAAAAAACAGTATAATGGATACCACGGAGAGTGAAACGAGATGAGTAAAGTTCTTGCGGCTTGCCTAATACTCGCGGCACAAACTTATGAAGTGCCACCAGCAGTCATGGTTGGTATTCTTCAGGTAGAAGGCGGGCGCGTTGGCCAGCAAGTTTCCAACACCAACGGGAGCTATGACCTTGGTCCGATGCAAATCAACACAATTTGGGTCCCCATGCTCGCCGATTACTGGGGGGTCAACCACCCGACAGCTAAACGTTGGATCAGGGATGACGCCTGCACCAATATGGGGGTTGCCGCATGGATCCTAAAGCGCCATATGGTTGAAACAGGTTCCTTGTCTAAGGCAATTGCTCACTACCACTCCCGCACCCCCTCTTTGGGATACCGCTATAAGGCCAAAGTCATTGAAGCCATGCGACGAAATGGCCTTATTCGCAGCTCGGCAACAATTCGCCGATAAGTCTGTAGAAAATTGCAATTGGCTTTTTTCAGTGCTTGTTTCTCGTCCCCGAAACCGCTAAGGTGTTATGACTTTCAGGAATGGCCTGAGTCGGGTTGTTCTCGGTAGGTTTTACGAGATAGATAGTTTTTTTGAGAATAGGGTGTTTGTTCGTGATGTCTCGCGCTGTTTTTCTTTTCTTGTTGGTTCCTGTTTTGGCACTGCTCAGTGCGTGCGAGCCGGGAAAACCTTTGGCAATTCATGACCCTCAGATGGTCGCGCAGCCTGATAAGGTTTCAATGCTCCTTGCGCAAGCTGCTGATAAGGCCTCGACTGCGCTTGAAACTCTGGCGGCCGTTGAACAAAAACGGACCCCGACGGCACAAGTCCCTGCGATCACCGATGCCCCACCAGAGCTACGCCGCGCTGTGACCGTCAACTGGATTGGACCAGTTGATCAAATCACCAAAATGTTGACGGATCGTGCTGGCTATCGTTTTGCAGTTCTTGGAGCTGCCCCAGCGACACCCGTAACGGTTTCGATTGATGTCACCAACAAGCCAGTGATTGATGTCTTGCGCAGCGTTGGTCTGCAACTTGGGGCGCGAGCAAATGTCCATGTAGACAGCTCTACTCGTGTGGTTGAACTCAACTACGCACCCGTCACAGGTCTTGGAGATTTGGCCACGCCGATGACACCAGAATCTGCTTCGGTTGGAATGTAGAAAGGGAAAGATTCATGTCTCTTTCTGCTTCTTGTTTTCTGATTCGATCCATTGCCCTCACCACGGCAGCCTTTATTTGTTTTTCAGCTCTTCCTTGTGCTGTATTCGCGGCGGAGTATGGAGACATCGCCGAAGTTCAGCGGGGACCTGATGAGCTTCAAACACCCAAGACCCTTGCTCAACTGCAAGAAATTCCTGGCTATCAGGAACCAAAGGATGATGAGAAGACAGCCCTGCCTATTGATATCCGCAAGGAAGCAGTTCAAGAGGCCGCTCTCTCTTTCGGTGCACGTGGGGGACTCGCAGCGCGCAGCTATGAAATTCGTAAAGAACTTTCCTCTCGCGGATCTTACATGGATAAAGTTTTTAACTTTCGCCAACTTTTGATTGCTGCTCCTTCTGGCATTTTAATCGAGCCTCCAATTATCTCAGAATCTCTCAACGCCCTTTTGATTGAAGATAACGCGCAAAAGGCCGCTGTTTCTGATGCCGTTTACAGTATCAATAAAAACGTCCGTATCGTTTCTTCTCCAAGGGATTGGAGAACTTACCTTGAACGCGGATGGGGAGAGGTCACAGAACCTCCAGAAATTCTCCGTCCTAAAAATGATGAAGAGAGAGCTCTGTGGAGAGAGACCGTTGAAAAAGGATGGGTCCAAGGAGCTTCACAAGCTGACGAAGTTTTTGTGCAAGACTTAAATCGTTTGGTCGCTGATTTTAACGGGATGGTTCGCTATCGTAAACTGCTCGCCCAAGGGATGGTTTCGCCGCCTTTTGCTCAGCAAATAGATCGGGGCGTGACAGTTGAGAGTAGCTCTTCTCCATCTGGAACAGGGGGCAAGCAAGATGTTGCTTCCACAATGCGGGTCGGCGATCGAGCTGTCGTGATTACTGGCGTTCCTCAACTTCTGACAGGAACAGAACAATGGCAGCCCGCAAGCCGATAAGCCTTGTTAAGGGCGATCAGAGCCTTGTTCAAACATGGCCAGATGAGCCCGGGCGGTTTACCGAGGATCATGTAGACTCCTTCCTTTTGTGGTGTATCAAAAAGGGGTCTTCCGACATTTCAATTCAAACAGATCGCCCAGTTTACACTGAGGTTCACGGGATACTGTATCCGGCAACTTACCGCCCACTTGATGCGGCGGACATGGCTGTTTTTCTCCATAAAATTTACGGCCCAGACGCACTGGCTCGCCTAGCCTCTGGAACAGACTTGGATGTTTCTTACGAAATTCGTCCTGACCGTTATAGTCGCTCGCGTTTTCGTGTGAACATTACCCCGATTCTTGCTCGGGGCCGCGATGCTGCCCAGATTACAATGCGGGTTTTGCCAGCGGAACCCCCACGCATGGCAGACCTCAACGTTGAACAACAGATTATCGATAGCTGGGCTCCTCGTCAGGGTATGGTGGTTATTACTGGCCCAACAGGGTCAGGGAAAACAACTCTCCTTGCGGCTGGAATCCGGATGCTTCTTGAGCGGCCTTTTGGCTGTGGGAAGATTCTGACCTACGAGGCCCCAATCGAGTTCACCTATGACACGATTCATAGCCCCCGCTCCCTTGTTGCCCAATCAGAAATTCACCGCCACCTGCCTGATTTTGCCGCAGGTGTTCGCAACGCCCTGCGCCGAAAACCTCAGATCATTCTGGTTGGAGAAGCGCGGGACCGCGAAACGATTTCATCGGCAATTGAAGCCGCTCAAACCGGCCACGCCGTTTATACAACAACTCACACAACGGGGGTGGCCTCAACCGTACGGCGGATGATTTCTGCCTTTGACAAACAAGAACGTTCGGAACGGGCCTACGCCCTCATGGAAACCCTGCGCCTCATCGTCACGCAAGCTTTGGTTCCGCGCAAGAACGGTGGACGAATCGGCGTGCGAGAATGGATGGTATTCCCTGATGAAATTCGCGAAAAACTACTCGATATGGATTACGAACATTGGACTCCAGAGATACAAAGAATGATTCCCTTCTACGGTCAAACAATGATGAAGTCAGCCAACCTTGTCTTTGACAAAGGAATTATTGAGAAACGCTATTACTTGTTGCTCACTGCAGCAGGAGGGGGACACTGAAATTAACCTTTTGGCATTGATTTCAGATGTAACATCAAAAGATGTCTAAGCAAGTCGCAGAAATTCAGGAAGAGATCAACTGGCACTGGCGCAACACCATGCGACCGATCCGTTTTTTCAAATTTGATGCCAAGGCTGCAATTCCGTTTTGTTTGCTCCTTGTCTATTTGCGCGTCTCGACAATCGTCTTTGCGATAGTAGTTATGCTCTTTTTCTGGATTCTGGAAAAAAACGGTCTCACCTTTGATGCGGCCATGCGCAGTGTTCGCACACTGTTGTTTGGAAAAGAACGTCCGGCACTAATGGCCTTCCGGTTCCGTCGCCTACGCGATTACGGTTGATTTGGCGATTCTTTCGAAAAACAATGCGAAAGACGCTTGAGTTTTCGGCTCTAGCCCTTTATTTTGCGATACTTGAACTCAGGTATATTTTCGGATCGGGAGCAGTCATGTCCGCCTCTACAATAAGCATAAAAAAATATCTAACTCTCAGCGCAGTCTTTCTCGGGTTGGTTCTTTTCCTACCCTCTGCGGCCCATGCAGGGTTTGGCTGGACTCCGGCCCCATCGGCATCCCCATCTTCTTCCCACGAATCAACTTCGGCGAATAAGTCTACTCCTCCTGCCCTCGCAGGTCCTTTAACTCCTGAACCTGATTCGGCCAACACCCTCCCCGTTCCAGTTGGACCAGTTGAAACAGGACCTCTGACTTCAGCTTCATCGCTAACTCCACCAGCTCCCCACAACACACCAGAGGCTGGTATGAAAACAATGAGCGGAGGGAAAATAGTGGAGGCAAAGCCAATGTCTCCAGCACCAGAGCCCATTGAAACGCCTTCTCTTGAGCAACCGTCTTCTGTCACCCCTGTTCTTCTCCCTCCTTCTCAAACTGCAGAAAAAATTGAATGGGCTCCAACTCCGGCTGTTAAAGAAACTCTCCCTCTTCAGGGATTTGGGAAAGACCTTCCTTTGGTTTTGGCCTTGCGTCAAATTGTGCCAGTAGATTACGCCTATGGATTTGCAAGCAACGATTTGGCAGGAACACGGATTGACTGGCAGGGCGGCAAGCCTTGGCCATCTGTTCTCTCCGACTCGTTATCTGCTGCCGGACTCCGCGCAGACATTAGCGGCAAAGCTGTCTTAATTAGCAAAATGGCAGGATATGCGCCTATCACACCAACTCTCGAAACAGTTCCTCAGAACGACCTTCCTGTTCCCGTTTCTCCTGCTCCCGCTGAAACGAGCGAATCGCAGCCCCTACCACTTATAGATGCAAGGGCAGATACCCCAACAGCTCAACCTGCCCCAGTAGAGGCCGAAAAACCTGTCCCTCAAGTCATTAAAAGCGCAGCATCTAAATTTGTGTGGACAGCACGCCCGGGAGCAACCCTCAAAGACGTTCTCTCTGATTGGAGCAAAACAGCAAAGGTTGAACTGGATTGGGTAACTCCCTATGACTACCCAATTGGAAATGCCTTTACCTTCAAAGGCACGTTTGAACAAGCCGTTGACTCTCTTCTGGGAACATACTCTCGGGAAAGCCCACGCCCTCGTGGTCGGCTCTATCCAAACCTCCCAGAAGGCCCATCTGTTTTGATGGTAAACTAAGGGCGTGACCTCTCTTTCTGCTAACCTTAAACTGCTTCGTGAACGGATAGAAAAACGCTCACGGGAGTGGGGACGCGATCCGGAGACTGTTAAACTCTTGGCCGTCAGCAAGACACAAAATTTAGAAAATATTACAGAAGCTCTGGACGCCGGAATTCGTTTTTTTGGCGAGAATCGTGTGCAAGAAGCCTATTCCCACTGGGAAGATCTTCGCCGCACCTATCCTGATTTGCGCCTTCACCTGATTGGCCCTTTACAAACCAACAAGGTTAAAGAGGCCGTAGCATTATTTGATGGGATTGAAACCGTTGATCGCCCAAGTCTGGCACGGGAGCTTCAAAAAGAAATCACCAAACAAAAGCGTAGCCTAACTTGTTTTGTGCAAGTCAATACCGGCGCGGAACCGCAAAAATCTGGTGTGGCAATTTTGGATCTCCCCGCCCTGTTGAACTTGTGTCAGGAAATTGGTCTTGGCATTAGTGGATTGATGTGTATCCCGCCACCACAAGAGCCTGCAGGGCTTCACTTTGCTTTGCTCAGAAAACTAGCCAAGCAAAACGGTCTCAGGGAACTAAGCATGGGAATGAGCGGAGATTTTGAAACTGCCATTCAGGCCGGAGCAACAATCGTAAGAGTTGGAACAGCCTTATTTGGCGAGAGAGCGTAAACGTCCCGCTAACCAGCCCCCTACAGAGGGTAAATCAAGGCTTTAGATCTAGTTTGGACAACGTTGCCATATAGGTGACAAAATCTGGGTCTTCGCCTTCCATAAGGAGAGGAAGAGCTTTGCGGAAATTTTCCCGCAACAACCATTGCTTGATATAATCAACCCAAGAATTCCACATTCTCAGATACTCGGGGTCCGTTTCTCCGTGAAGCAAAATGAAACTTCGCTCAAACAGAGAAACCACCATTTCATACAATATATACTGCCGCCGCTCGTCTTCGGCGTTACTCAGTGCCTTGTCATGCAAATCAAGCTCAGGATGCTCAAAGAGTTTTTCTTGAACGTCCGAGTAATGGGCCATCAACTTGTCATAGATGTCTTGCTGTTCAATGCGGCGTTCTTTCTTCTCTTGAAACAGGAAAATTGCGAGCGCAAGCGGAATACCAATCACGGTCGCCACGTAACTGAGTAATTCCATCCATTCGAGAAACGTATAATCAAGTGACATCGTGGGCAAATCATGCCACATACTTGAGCGATATGTCCATCCATTTGATAGAAACAGAGAGAGCTTGTGAAAACCATTCGTCTTGACAAACTTCTTGCTAACTTGGCCTATGGTTCCCGTCGAGAGGTGGGGATTGCAGTTAGAAACGGAGAGTTTCTTCTTGAAGGGCAAGCGGTAACCGATCCGGCAACACCTATGCCGCTTGATAAAATTCGAGCAGGCCTTGCCACATTTGAGGGAGAGGCACTTGATCCTCTTTCCCCCCTAACCATCATGCTCCACAAACCCCGTGGAGTAACCTGCAGTCATGATGAAGCCGGAAGACTGATCTATGATTTACTTCCCCCTCGCTGGCGGTACCGAGACCCAGTTCTCTCCAGCGCAGGAAGGCTTGACAAAGACTCAAGCGGCCTTGTGATCCTGACCGATGATGGTGACTTGCTCCACCGAATCATCTCTCCGAAAACCCACGTTCTCAAGCGGTATAAAGTGACCCTTTGCCGGAAGTTACAGGGCCATGAAGCTGCTCAGTTCGCCAGTGGCGATTTTCTTATGCAAGGAGATGTAAAGCCTTTGAAACCAGCCATTTGGATTGCCCAAGATGAAAACTCAGGAACAATGATCCTTCAGGAAGGGCGGTATCATCAAATTCGCCGGATGTTCACAACAATTGGTAATGAAGTAGAAAACCTGCACCGCTTTCGCATTGGCGCATTAGAGCTGGGAGATTTGCCCGAAGGGGAATACCGCTTTTTGCAAACCGAAGACCTTACCGCGTTGTTTGACCGAGGGTAGCTTAAAACCCTCCACCCCTTTTGAGATCGAGAAGCTGAGCTGGTTTGATTTTCGGGGCCTTGCCTGCTCCGCTGCCGCGCTGATCGCCAAAGCGTTCCTTGCTGCGCATTTCCCGATCTACCAAAGCATCAAAATCAGGAATATTGCCAAGCTCTATCTCTGCGATACAGGCACGGAAGAGATCACAGCATTTTTCTTCCCATTTATAAACCTTATTTTCCCAGTTTTCATTGCGAATCCGCAAATGGGAAGTCCCCCATTTTTCCTGAACATGGGGCGTAACACGAAGCCACATCAGTTGTTGAATCGAAGGTTTTCCAGCAGGTGGTGTATCATAAATCAGTTGAATTTCTGCCGCGATTTCATCACCGCCTGGCCCCATACGAACTTCGGCACTACACGTTAGACCTTTGAAACTATCAGAAGACGACCACGGATACGTCTCATACGCTGAAAGAGCGTAGGGGACTCCAAGTTTGTCCATCAATTCATTCAAGCTCAGGCGCATCAGGGTATCTTCTTTCTGTATCCCTTGGTTTTAAGCCATTTCTTAAGATTCTTCAACCTTTGTTTTAACTGACCCATCTGCAAAGTGAAGATGAAGAACCTGTTGGGGGCGAGTAGCAGCCACTTGGCTAACAATTTGCCCATCTTCTGTACGAACGACAGCGAAACCGCGATTCAGAGTATTCTTGAAAGACAAAACTTCTAGAAGCTTGCCCATATGATCTATTTTCCGGCGATGTGGCTCAAACAACGTAGGAACCATCCGTTGCAAAGACTGAGTCTGAAAAGATAGAGCCTGCTTTGCGTTCTGGATCAATTGACGAGGATGAACCAAACGCCCCCCTAAGCGCAAGACAGCCTGCTGGTTTATCTCAATGTGACGGATCAAAGCGTGGCGCAACCGATCAGAGAGATGGTCAATCGTTTGAGTCTTGAGGTCAAGCAAACGGAGCGGATCTCCCAAGCGAGCAGACAGAGTTGCAACTCTTTGGTACTGCTCGCGTAAAAAACGAGTGATAGCTGCCCTCGCACGATGCGTATACTCATCAAGCTGGGCAAGAAGAAGCCAGCGTTCAGGAACCGCCATTTCAGCGGCAGCCGTAGGGGTAGGAGCTCGCTGATCGGCAGCGAAATCAATCAAGGTGGTATCCGTCTCGTGACCCACTGCCGAGATGAGAGGAATGGAACAAGAAAACGCAGCCCGTACAACAACTTCCTCGTTGAAAGGCATAAGATCTTCGAGCGATCCACCACCCCTTGCCACAATGACAAGATCGGGACGGGGAGTAGGGCCGTTTTTAGGAAGATTTGAGAATCCATGAATAGCGTTTGATATTTCAAGTGCAGCCCCTTCTCCCTGAACTTTGACAGGCCAAACCAAAACATGACAGGGAAAGCGGTCTTCAAGGCGATGAAGAATATCGCGAATAACAGCTCCAGTTGGGGAAGTAACAACACCAATCACGCGTGGCAGAAAAGGCAACGGCTTTTTGTGCGCCTCATCAAACAATCCTTCGTTGGAGAGCCGCTTGCGGCGATCTTCCAACATCTTCAACAAAGCCCCTTCTCCGGCAAGTTCCATGTGTTCTACAATCATTTGATAGTTGGAACGCGCAGGATAGGTTGTAATTTTTCCGGTACAAATGACCTCCATCCCCTCTTCGGGGACAAGCGAGAGACGCCCCAATGTCCCCCGCCAACAAATGATATTCAGAACGGATTCTGCGTCTTTGATGTCAGAATAAAGATGGCCAGAGGTATGAATTTTGACCTTGGACAGCTCTCCACGAACGCGAATGCGGCTATACCCCTCCTCAACCGTTTTCTTGAGAGAAAACGCCAATTCGGAGACGCTGAATTCAGGAATATTACTCTGGGTCATAGATCATTATGTATCAGAATAAGGTGGGTTTAGAAAGTTGGCAAAATATGCTAGATTGCCTTTTATGACTCGCTCGTTCCTTTCCCATCACTTGATGGACGAAACATCTTCGGTTACAGCTCTTTTAGACTATCTCGATTGGGATGAGGCCCGAAGTGGGAGAGTAATGGAGCTTGGCAAGGACTTGCTCAGCGCCATGCAAAGCCGAAAAACGGCCTCTGGAGACATTGAAACTTTCTTAGCCCATTACCCCTTGACCTCACCAGAAGGCCGCTCCCTCATGAGCTTATCAGAGGCATTGCTCCGCATTCCCGATGCGGCCACAGCAGATGCCCTGATTTCTGAAAAACTATCAGTTTCAGAATGGAAAAATGGGAAAGGCAGCGGATTCTTTCTGCGAGCCAGTGAATGGGGACTAGCACTAGCTCGCCAAACTCTGGGATCATTTTTAGGCCCTCTGGGACGACCTTTTGTTCGCAAAGGGGTTGAACAAACAGTTCGTCATATTGGACAACAGTTTGTCGTTGGAACGGATTTGCCAAATGCCTTTGCTACCGCGCAGCCTTTTGAGAAAAGAGGCTACCACTTTTCCTACGATATGCTAGGGGAAGGGGCACGAACGGCAGAAGATGCAGATCGTTACTTTGCAGCCTATAAAACTGCTATCAAAACAATCGGCGCAAGAGCCAAGTTGGCAGGGAATGTTCACGAACATTCCGGTATTTCTGTGAAGCTTTCAGCTCTCCACCCACGGTTTCACTGGATGCAAGAAGATCGCTGTGGGCCAGTTTTGGTGGCCCGCTTAGCTGAACTTTGCACGCTAGCCAAATCTTTCAACCTGCCCTTGACAGTCGATGCAGAAGAAGCTGACAAGTACGAAATATTACTGAACGTGGTTGAATCTGTAAGCAAAATGCCAAGCCTTTCAGGGTGGGACGGATTGGGCCTTGCCATTCAAGCCTACGACAAGAGGTGCTTCTACTTGATTGATGATCTGCGCAACATGGCTCAACGTCACGGACGAAGGTTGCGGGTGCGTCTGGTCAAAGGAGCGTATTGGGATAGCGAAATAAAAAAAGCCCAGATGGCAGGATTAAGTGGATTTCCGGTCTATACAGTCAAAGCCCACACCGATCTATCCTATTTAGCTTGCGCACAAAAGCTTCTGGCAAGCCCTGAGGAATTTTATCCGATGTGGGCAACGCATAACGCCCAAACCGTAGCCTCTTTGCTAGACCTGCTTGGCCCCCGCACAAGTGGATTTGAGTTTCAACGTCTTTACGGGATGGGGACTGCTCTTGGCGAGATATTGCGCGAAGAAAAAAACCTTCCTGTCACCATTTACGCACCAGTCGGAGGCTATCAGGACCTATTGCCGTATCTGGTACGGCGGATGCTTGAAAATGGCGCAAACAGTTCGTTTGTCAACAAACTGCGGGACCCCTCTCTTGCTATGGAGGAAATCATTGCCGATCCGGTGGGCATTGTCCGTGCACGGGGAGGAAGAGAAAATCCTCACGTCACGTTGCCTCCTCTGTTATACGGAACAAGCCGCCGCAATTCGATAGGAGTTGATCTATCTTCATCACTGGTACGGGACCGCTTTTTATCCGAGCGGCCTAAAGAAATTGCAACAGTCCCTATTGCAAAAATCTCGGTGAATGAGGCGTTTCTTCTAGCCAAAGAAGGGTTTCGGGAATGGAATGCCCTGCCCGCCGGATGTCGGGCAACCCTTCTTGATAAAATAGCAGATCGCTTCGAGGCAGAAACAGGTCGGTTGCTCTTTTTGCTGCAAACCGAGGGTAAAAAAACTTTGCTTGATGCCATCGCCGAGATCCGTGAAACTGTTGATTTCTGCCGCTATTACGCAGCAGAAGGAGAAAAAGTTTTTGGAGATTCTGTGCTCCTCCCCGGTCCGACTGGAGAAGAAAACCGCCTGCGCCTCAGTGGACGCGGAGTATTTGTCTGCATTTCTCCATGGAACTTCCCACTCGCTATTTTCACCGGACAAGTTATGGCGGCTTTAATGGCTGGAAATACAGTAATTGCCAAGCCAGCGGAACAAACTCCGCAAATCGCCCTTGAAGCCTTGCGTATCATGCGCAGCAGCGGCCTTCCAGCAGGGGCCTGTCAGGTCCTTGTCGGAGATGGGCACCTTGGAGCTGAAATTGTGGCACATAAAGACGTAGCAGGCGTAGCGTTTACCGGATCAACCGAAGTGGCACGTTTCATTAACCGCGCACTTGCCGCCAAAGATGGCCCAATTGTCCCTTTGATTGCCGAAACAGGTGGACAAAATGCCATGTTGGTTGATTCTTCTGCCTTACTAGAGCAGGTCGTTGATGACGTACTACTGAGCGCCTTTGGCTCGGCTGGACAACGGTGTTCAGCTCTAAGAGTCTTGTATGTACAAGAAGATATTGCACCCCGTTTCACTGAATTATTGCGCGGAGCAATGCAGGAACTGCGAGTTGGCCCTCCCCTCGATTCAGCAACGGATATTGGACCAGTGATTGATGAAGACTCCTTGACGACTCTTCGGGCGCATAAAGCCTATCTGGAAGGATTCGCCAAGAAGATTGGGGAAACTCCGCTGCCCAAAGAATGCGAGGGGACTTATTTCGCACCAATTGCCTATGAAATTGACCATATTTCACGTCTTCCGCGAGAGGTGTTTGGGCCAATTCTCCATGTCATTCGTTATAAAACCGCTGATCGAGGGAGCGTTCTTAAGTCGATCAACGAAAGCGGGTATGGCCTAACCTTTGGTCTCCATTCGCGGCTTGAAGCAAGTTTCGAAACGACCGCGCAAGAAGTACAGGCCGGAAATATTTATATCAATCGCAGCATGATCGGGGCGGTGGTAGGAGTTCAACCTTTCGGTGGACAGGGTCTGTCAGGAACAGGCCCCAAAGCAGGTGGTCCTTATTATTTACACCGATTCGCGACCGAAAAAACCGTCACGCAAAACACCACCGCAACTGGCGGAAATCTTGACCTGATGGCGAAAGAAGAAGGGTAAGAAACACCCTTCTATCCCCAATCCCTTGCCTTGACCCTTAATGCGTGCAATCAGATGCGAAGTTCCCGATCAGGTCTGCAAGTAGGTATCCCGTTTTTGGGTTTACCACTGGAACCAGCGTTGTTTTCTAAGACAACTATCTCTGAGGCAAAAGTAAACAACTCACGGCACGCCACTATGTCAGTCCGAATCCTCTCTCTTAACGAATTATCATCCTCCACATCGTAATATTGTCCAACCTGTTCTGTCGCCACAGATTGAACAGCCGGACCTCCAATAATCGCTATCGAAAAAGCACCAAGAACCGTAAAAATATGTTTAGGATCACTGCCTTCTGGAAGAGGAAAGCCGGATTCAGCAGCAAACAAAGCGGTGGCGGCACAACTTGCCATTTTTTGAGCTAACCGAACGTCTTGAGGACTGGGCATGAAGGCTCTCTCGGAAGGCGGAGAATCAGTGTTAGTGGCTACAGAGGGTTCCTCCTCTAATGGGAACCGTGACAACCCCGCCAAAGCTGGCCCGTTGTTCAAAGCAGTGGAGAGAAAGACTGCTGCCAAAAACTGATTAAATCTAGACATTAAATGCTCCTGTGTGGTGTAAAACTGTCTTTAACACCCCCATTTACAATACGTTATTGGTTTATGTCAATATAAATTTAGCCGTTGGTCAAAGACCACTCAGGGCCAGGCGGTGTTTTAAGATCAAGCTGGTGATCCAGTGCGATGCCCTGAACAGATTTCTCGGCCTGTTCTTGAACAACAAAACGAAATTCATCGGCCAGTGGGCTCCGCCCGACCTCAAAATGACGTTTAGGAGTTGAGGGAATTTCCTCTTCTGAAGAAGCCGTGAATCCGTTTCTTTCAAGAAAGTTTGAAAAATCTGCCAGAGGCTCGGTCAAGTCGCGAAGCCCAACACTCGGAGAAGTTTGCCCCCCAACTTCAGCAGAAGAGACTATCGACGATATTCCAGAAGGGGGCGCAGAAGAAGCAGGTTTTTCAGCCCCGTCATATTTGGCCTCTTCTTCGTAATCCCGATCGTCTTCCTCCGCCTCTTTTTCTTTGCGTAGCTGCTCGTTTTTCTGGTCCGTTTTTTGTTTTTTCGGCTTGTCCCCTTTTCCCTTTGTGGGCATCATCGCCATAATTGGCGCAAAACCCCCCTCTGGCGCGAGATCGCGGAAGTGGCCCGCTTGAGAAAATCCCATTTTCTCAAGACGTTCTTTCAAACGATCTTCCAGACGGCGAATTAAATGAGGGTCAGCAATATCGTGGGATTCAATCTCACGATTTCGAATTCCAATCTCCCCCATGAACAATTTTTTGCCAAGATCCGTTTCGGTGGCCATTCCAGACCCCCCGGGGACCAAGCGGCTGAACGGAGCAATCACCAACAAAAGAAGCTTTTTCCAGACAGATTCTTGTTTTTCTTCCTCTGAAGCCTCTTTCTCAAAGCGCAAAACCTGCGCCAAGCGGACACGGTAATTCTTCAACCCCTTTGGTTGTTTTCCGTCTCCGCTCCCGCCGCCTTGTTCATCGTCGTCCTCGTCATCGTCTTCCTCATCAGGGTCCAGCACCTCTTTGAGGGGCTGCCCGGGGGTAAAACTGGCCCAATCCTTCAAAGACAAATCGTCCGAAGGCGCAACAGGTTGATCTTTCTTTTCAATATCAGACATCATCTTGCCAGTCTAAAACCATTTCAGTTCGAGTGCAAATATTCATAGAGTAGGCCATCACGAACACCAGCAGTCGAAACCACCATGTCCCGTACCCCCAAGGCCATAACGGCCGTTTCAAGCACCAGAGCCGAGATTCCCATCAAATCGGCTCGCCGCTCTTCCATCCCATAAAGCCGAACAATTTCAGCGGGAGAAAGATTTTGTAGCTTCCGGCAAAACAATATCAGATCGGAAGAATCAATGCGGTATCCTTGTAACGGTCTATCCTCTTCTCCGCTTTCTTGTTTATGAGCTTTGGCCAAAGCTCGCCAATCCCCACCAATGCCATAAAGGGAAGACGGGGAACCTATCTGTGTTCTCGATTCCACAAAGGCTTTGTGCATAATTCCCCGCGCTGCCGAACCCAAAGTCCGAGCGCGAAACACACCAAAAGGAAAACTTAGCGCATTCCCCACCTGACCCGCTTCAATCACCGCAAGTTCTAGGCTCCCCCCTCCAAAATCTGCCACAACCCCCGCAGCGTGAGGGTCAAGAGACAAAACACCTTTGGCTGCATAACGAGCTTCCTCGTCTCCACTAATGATCCGAATCTCAAGACCTGTTTCGTCTTGAACAGCCTTGAGAAAAGCAGAACCATCTTCAGCATCTCTTAAAGCCGCCGTCCCCACGACCGAACAAGCCGTTACCCCTTCGCTTGCCATTTTTTCTTTATACGCTTTCAGGGTTTTCCTAGCCAACTCCACGCCCTCGGGACTAAGCCGTCCCGTAGTCGATAAGTCACGACCAAGGGCGCAAAAAACTTTCTCGTTGATTAACTCAATCGCAGGGACATGAGAAACATCGAAAACCACGCGCCGAACAGAGTTCGACCCAATATCAACCACACCAAACGACCCTCTTTTTTTAGAAGTCTTTTTTTCCACAAACAACTACCCTATTTCTCGTTCATTGAGTTGCGTGCCGTCTTCAGAATTGGCTTCATTAAATATTCCATCACAGTTTTGTGGCCAGTTAAGACATCAACTGTCGCGACCATCCCCGGGATAATCGGAAGATCTTCACCGTTTCTGCGCAGTTTATTTTCTTTTGTCCGAACTCGAACCCGATAAAAGCTTTCACCCTTCTCGTTTTTGATCGTATCTGCAGAAATATCGACCACCTCACCCTTAAGCCCTCCATAAATTGTGAAGTCATAGGCTGTAATCTTAACCATCGCAGGCAAATCAGGGCGCAGACGGCCAATATCCGCCGGACGAATTTTAACTTCAACCAGCAAATTATCATCAACTGGCACAATCTCTACAATCGGATCCCCCGCCTTGACCACGCCTCCAACCGTATTGATCTTAAAGTCTTTGATCGTCCCGTTGACCGGAGATTTTATTTCGGTACGATCCTTTTTATCTTCCAACGCGCCCAAAGTCTGCTTGACCATATTCATCTCAGCCGTTTTAGCCGCCAACTCTGTTTGAGCCTGAGCCACTCCCGTTTTCCTGAGCTCAGAAATGCGGGCTTCAGCCTCAGAAATAGCCGACTTGGCCCTTGGAATTGCTTCGGTCACGCTATTAAGTTCCGTTTGTTTTTCGCGCAACGCTCGCTCTAACTGAATAAGCTCTACTTTCGGAGCAGAACCCTTTGCGACCAAGGGTTCAATCATTCGTTTTTCTTCCTGAGATAGACGGATAATGGCACGCAAATCCGATGCCTTCGTCGTCATCTCAACGATTTCCTGTTTACGCTGCGCCAGTTGCTGTTCAAGAACCATTGTTTGGCCTTGAAGTTTTTCACGGTTGGTACGAAAGGCATTAAGTTCTTCTGTAACACTTTGCGGAGCCTTTTGCGTTACGTCATCGGGAAACTCAACACTCGCTTTACCTTCCACCTCGGCTTGCAGCCGAATGGTCGAGGCCAGAAGCCCTAAATAGCGAGACTCGTTTGCTCCCAAATCAGAGTTCGCCCCCACATCCCGCAAACGCATAATCACGTCTCCGGCTTTAACCTGATCTCCTTCCTTGAATAGAAACTGGTCAACAATTCCACCTTCAAGATTTTGAATGACCTGCACTTCACCCGCTGGAATAACTTGCCCTTCTCCTCGGGCTGTTTCATCAAGCGTAGCCAAGCTGGCCCACAAAACAAAAACAACAAAAAAGAGGAAAATAACCATCAACAAAATATGTCGGTGGAGAGGCAACTCGTCATCCGCCATAAAATATCGCTGAGCGTAAGCATCCAGTTTATCAGCCCTTTGCTTCAACCAGTTCTGTTGGATTTTATCCCAATCCCCCTCGCGGTTGATATTCAGCTCATCCCCCATCACCTTTTCAGGTTTCAAGGAGGGAGCTTTTTTGGATATAGGTTTGGAAGATGGAGACATGATACAATTCTTCTTTCCAAAAATTAAGCCGTCCGGCCCCCGAATTCGCGGCTTTGCAGCCGACGAATAATCTCATCACGCGGACCAAAAGCAATAATTTGTCCTCGGTCCATCAAGATCAATTTATCAACCAGATCAAGCATACCGCCCTTGTGCGTAATCAAAATCGTGGTTTTCCCTTGGGACAAAACTTTGAGGTGAGCACGCAACTTGTTTTCAGATGTTGGGTCCATTGAAGCCGTTGGTTCATCCATCACCAAGACCGGAGGGTCATAAAGCAAAGATCGCGCAATCGCGACTGCCTGACGTTGGCCACCGGAAAGGGCTTCCCCACGTTCTCCCACTTGAGTATCAAGCCCCTTTTCTGAATCGCGGAGAAACTCCATTACGCCAGATAGCTCTGCCGCCCGCAAAACCGCACGATCCGGAGCAGTTTCATGCCCCATGGTAATATTTTCCCGCACCGATCCATAAAAAAGATTCGGGCTTTGCTGAACCGCTCCCACGCTACGCCGTAAATCCCCCGGGTCAATTTGACGAACGTCCGTTCCATCAAGAAGCACAGCACCAGATTCAGGTTGATACAAGTTAATCAAGAGACGGGCCAACGTCGTCTTGCCCGACCCAACCGCGCCAATCACACCGATATGCTCCCCGGGTTCAATGGCAAAACTGAGTCCCTTTAGCGCCGGATGAGTCTGCCCGGGATATTTGAAAACCACATCACGAAACTCAATCCGGCCCTGTGTACGGGGCATGGAGATAAAATGCTTGTCTTGAGGACGCTCCACAGGTTTTCTCATCAGATCCTCAAGCTGCTTGAGTGCTTGGAAACTTTGATTAAACCGTGTCAGCAACCCCGCAACTTGCGACAGAGGGCCCAAGGCACGCCCAACCAAAATCACAGACCCAATCAAGGCCCCTTGAGTGAGCATGGCCTCAGAAATCATATAAACCCCGCCAATAACCATGAATACACTGGTGATTTGCTGAACAAACATGGAAATATTAACGGCAAGAGAAGCGACTTTTTTAGAACGAACCGATGTGCGTGATCCCTTTTCTGTCAGCTCCTCCCATCGCCTTTGAACATGGCCCTCCGCGGCTTGCGTTTTGATCGTCTCAAGGCCCGTAATCGTTTCAAACAACAAGGCATTCTTCAAAGCGTTCTCATGCATGGATTCACGCATGATTTTTTCCATCGGTTTTTGTAGAACCCATCCGCACAACGCAACAATCGGAATAGCTACCAAGGGGATCAGCGCAAGAGGTCCGGCAATCACCGCAATAATCACAATAAAAAAGAGCGCAAAAGGAAGATCTACCAAAGCCGTCATTGTTGCCGAAGTAAAGAAATCCCTGATCGTTTCAAACTCGCGCATATTGCTAGCCAGAACGCCAGCACTGGCCGGACGAGCCGCGAGAGTCATTCCCAACATTTGTTCAAACAGCTTAGAAGAGATTTTTACATCTGCCTTGCGACCAGCAATATCCAGAAAGTAGGAGCGCATATTCTTAATCACAAAATCGAACACATAAACGACAAGCGCGCCAATTGAGAGAACCCAAAGCGTCTCAAAGGCACTATTGGGAACCACGCGATCGTAAACATTCATGATATAAAGCGTACTCGCCAAGGCAAAACAGTTAATCATCACCGTAGCCAGAATGACTTCGCGATAAATACTCCAGTTCTCTTTAAGTGTGCCCCAGAACCAATCTCGAGCTGTATCAATTGTTGCAGGTCCGGCCCGATCATCTGCCCGCGCCACAGGGCGCACATAAAACGCGTACCCCGTATAAAGATTGCGAAGTTCAGCGAGAGAAACTTGCTGTCTCTCCTCTGGATTTTCAGGAAACTGAAGACTGAACATTGTCTGGTCATGAATTTTAGCATCACGACCTGCTATCTTTTGGGGAAGATGACGGTCAGGGAAAGTAACCTCCCACAAAATGCACGCAGCCTTATGTTCCAGAACCAAAATACACGGCAAAGTTGGAGAAATAGCGAGCCCCTCAAGAGACCTTTCAACCAATTTGGCATTCATATCCGCCCGTGAAGCAGCCCGTTCAAATAAAGCCGGAGTAATACCAGTTGCAGGAATAGGGAGTCCGGCTGTCAACGAATTTTCACTAGTCCTGCGGCCATAATGACCCGCAAGCAAGCGAAGAGTTTCAACCAACGGAGACCGGATAGCCACGCGATCTGCTTCCAGCGGCCAGCTATCTGGATTAACCTCTGGAGTAGGGGCAAGATGATGCGTTGACTCTTGCGAGTAGGAAGACGCCGCCGAGGGCTCGGTGGCGTCTGGTTTCATTTGATCCGCCATAAAAAATCCTAGCTTTTATCAGCAGGGTTAACTTCTTTTGGGTAGGCAATTTCAAGAGACGGGAGCAAAACACCTTTAAGTGCAAGCAGACGATATGTTGCAAAGACATCAAGGTAGCCATTGTTGATGGCATTGCTTCGCGAAACAAACCATTCATTTTGTGAATCAAGCACATCAAGCAGTGTCCGCCGATCCAAATTAAACTGGTCTTTATAGGCCTGAACAACCATCGCATTGGCATCGGCCTGCTTGCGGAATTCAGTCGCCTTGGTCGAAGCTGCTATCATATTAGCCCAGGTTTGGCGGACATCATTCTCAACTGAACGCGCAACATCGTTCCGTTCATTTTTGGCTTGGGCATGACGATAAACAAATTCCCTCGTCCGCGCTTTATCCCCACCACCACGATACAAATTCCAGTTTGCAACAATCTTGGCAGAAGCCTCCGATGTATCTCCCTCAACCCCGTCCTGATTGAGGCCGGAAGTCCCATTCAGCTGAAAATCAACTTGTGGGTACAGTGTAGAAGCAGACCCCTTTGACTCGGCATCCGCGACATTGACATCCGCTTCTTTAATATCAAGAGTTGGGCTGTGAGTGAGAGCTTGCTTGACTTCATCCTCCACCGTTGCTTCTAAGAACTGCTTAGGAGCTGTTGGAATTTGTAAATCAGGTTGGGCTTTGTCGCCAACGCGACGACGAAAAGAGGCTTCTGCAGTTTGCAATGCCTGCAAAACAGCTGCCTCTTGAGTTCTTGCCGAAGCCAACCGTGCTTTGGTCTGCTCAACATCAGCCCCCGTTGAACGCCCTGCCTGCTCCCCATCAGAAATCTGACCAAGAATTTGCTCGTGTTGATGAACATTCTCAACTGAAATTGCGTAAAGCTCACGCTGACGCAGAACATCAAGATACGCTTCAACAATATCTAAACCGTAAAACTCAGCATGCTCCCGTACACGGTGTGCCGCAGAGCGCACACGATGAACTTGCCGCTTGTTTTCATACTTGGTGGAAAACCCATCAAAAAGCATTTGGGTCAAAGTCAAACTCCCCTGAGCCCCCCAAAGGTCAGAATGGCCGTCTGCGGCATCATCTGGATTACTGTGAATAGATTCATAGCCAGTATTGGCACTCAAATCGACCGAGGGCATCCACAAAGCCTTAGCTTGTTTCAACTCCTCATCCGTAGCACGGCGATTATTTTCGACAGCTTCAGTCCCTGGATTGGTCAAGACACCAACCGCAACAGCATCACGCAAAGTAACGATCCGAGCCACAGCAGCTGGATCTGCGGAAGACGATGGAGAAGCCCCCTTGATCGCATTTGTTTCAGGACTGGTAGCGGAAAGAACAGGTTCAGGTGGTTTTGGAGCCGGAACAGGAGCCGTCTTGGGTTCAGGCAAATCTAAGAATGTATCCAAAGGATCGGCAGAAGCTTTCCCTGTTGGCACAGGAAGCTTGTCTTCTGCCACAACAGGTTCACTTACTGGTACTGGAGGAGCTGTTTCAGGGGAGACCTCTGGAGCCGCAGGAGCAGAAAGAGAAGCGGGTGCTGTTGGTGCAGAAACCACGGCTTCCTCTTTCGGAGGAGTTGTCGCCTTTTCCATCATCTGACCTTCAACAGCCTGAGCTTCTTGGGCCAACGCCGCACCAGAGACGGATGCCAGCAATGCAGCTGCGCACACCATCAATACCCGATTGCCAGAGTTCTTCATTTATAGTTCCTCTTGATCTATCCGCTCAAAAAAGCCACAGGCCAAAAATTTGGCCTATACCTAAACCTATTCTTTATGATCTTTTTTTCTTTCCTACGCAAGCTTTGCCAAAGAAAAAGGCCAAAAAATCCTTTTTGGCCTTTTTAATTATATAAAATAAATACAGGGTCAAACCTGCGTTTGCTGTTGTTGAATGAGTTGAACAACATCTTCAACATGTACTGTGGGTACTGGAAACACTCAACAAGGCCAATCTCCAAGCCAAGTGGTCTAAGTGCAAATTTTTTCAGCAAGAAGTCAACTACCTCGGTTTCATCATCAACAACGGCACCGGCCCCATCGGGATCAACACTAATGACTGTATTGCCCCCTTCCGAGCGAGCATGAACAAAATCTGCAATCGCCGAAGTCAGGTCGTCATAGTTTTGAACCAAATTAGAGAGGTCCAAAACATCACCCTCTCCCGGGTCAAACCCATGAATGGCTACCACCGACTGGCCTTGAGCCACAGAGACATGAACACGGTCTTCAACTCCGGAAGACAAGGTTACGGAAGACCCACTCGTAACCGTAACCTCGTTATACACCGTCAAGGTCTGGCTTTGAGTCTGGCTCTGACTCTGCGAGTAACTTTCATTGACAAAGGTAACGCCAATTGTATCGCTTGTATAAGCCAGATTGTTATCAAAGTCCCTCTCTTCTCCCGAAAGGTTCCGCTCTTCTGAAACAGCCGTAACCGTCAAGACGAGATTACCATTGTATCCCGATGGAGCATTGATATGGAGGCCAGAAAGCTGGGATGGAGCGAGAACCCAAACCCCATGAGCAGAATCGTAAGATCCGGCACTCAGAGTTAGAGTAGACGGAACACCTTCAATCCGAACTTCTTTAATGACTTCCGATCCATCCACGTCCCGTAGAGAAACAGAAATCGGCAGCGCGACAGAAGTCACACCAATGGCAACCGCATCATCAACATAAAGGTTTGGTGCATCTGCCACAGCATCCGTCACGACTTTGAAAGATGCCGAAGATTGCGCAGTCAAACCAGAATCCGGATCATAAACCGAGGCTGTCGCCGTCAGAAGACCCAGCATATCCACATCACTATTGCTTGGTGGAAACACCGCAGGACCTCTAACAAGGCTTTGTCCTGCCGCAAGAGTAATCGTCCAAACCCCCGTCGAGGAGTTATAAGACCCACCACTGAGCGCTGTATCAACATACCAGCCGGGTTTGATGCCAGAGACAGAAACCGTCAAGACTTCATCCCCATCTCCACCCCGCGCACTCGAGGTCATCACCAACTGAACACCCCGATCTTCATAAACACAAACATCTTGAACATTCAAATTAGGCGTTTGTGGAGGAACGATCCGATCCTGTACCGTTAAACTAAGATTTGCAGTCGCAGAATCTCCATCACGATCAAGAATTTTATAGGCAAAGACATCGGTCCCCCCAACAGATGGTGTAGAAACATCATACGAATAACTTCCATCCGCCCCAATCGTCAGAACTCCGTAAGCCCCCGTTACATTAATGTTTCCAGAGGTTGGAACGGCATAAGTTACCCCAGCAAACGTAACAGATTTTACAATGTACCCGGGA
>JAEUKO010000150.1:0-575 GCA_016794285.1 Alphaproteobacteria bacterium
GACAAATTGGGCGGGGCCATCGTCACGCACTGGTCGGGCATCGGCCTGTTGCTGTGCGCGGTCGGCGTCACCTTCTACACCCATCCGGCTTCGATGGCGGAGTTCCCGCTGTTCGTGGGCATGATGCTCGGCGTGTTCTTCTTCAGCGGCGTCGGAAACGCCAGTACTTTCAAGCAGATGCCGATGATTTTTGAGCCGCGCCAAGCGGGCGGCATCATCGGCTGGACGGCGGCGATGGCCTCGTTTGGCCCGTTCATCTTCGGCATGTTGATCGGCTGGTCGTTTGCTGCCACCGGTTCGCCCAACGCCTTCTTCTACGGCGCGGCGCTGTTCTACCTGTTCAATATCGGCATCAACTGGTGGTACTACGCCCGCAAAGGGGCGGAGAAGCCGTGCTGATTTTGTCTCCCCTCTCCCCTTGAGGGAGAGGGGCGGGGGTGAGGGCGCAAACAATCCCCTCACCCTAACCCTCTCCCTCAAGGGGAGAGGGAATCATCAAGAGAGGTTATCGAAATGAGCCATTTTCTCGACCGGCTGAATTTCTTCAAGAAAGTCACCGACACCTTCTCCGACGG
>JAEUKO010000151.1:0-567 GCA_016794285.1 Alphaproteobacteria bacterium
GGAATTGGTCATATTAGGAAACTAAGCAGGTTTTATGGCCCTGACAAGCATAAATAAAAAACTATAGACGAAACGATTGAAATTCTATAAAAACAGCACTGATTTTACCGCAAACACCCAAAAAACGGATGAGTGGCAGAGCGGTTGATTGCACCAGTCTTGAAAACTGGCGTGGATGCAAGTCCATCGTGAGTTCGAATCTCACCTCATCCGCCATTAAGCCTAAATCATTGATAATAAACGATAAAATAGCGTTTTTAGGCCCGATTTACGGGCTATTTCTTCGTATTAGACTCCATCCCATGCATCGCTTCCGTCGCTAACTTTTTTCACGTCAGAATAACCTCCACTATTTCTTCTTCCCATCACCAACAAATCCTCCCTATATCCTACTTTCAGGGGTAACCTGCTCATTACGTGTTTTTATGAGTGAGACAATGATCCCAGCCGCTAATATTCCAATCGTAACGGATAAGGAAATTGCGGGATCCACTTTACCAATCAGATGGCTCCAGAATATCTTCCCACCAATAAAAATTAGAACAGCAGAAAGAGCATATTTGAGGT
>JAEUKO010000152.1:0-564 GCA_016794285.1 Alphaproteobacteria bacterium
AATTGCTTCCTATATGCTTCCTAAATTATTTGCGGTGTTTCACCCCAAAAGGAAACCCCACTAACTCATTGAGTTAACGGGCTTTTTGGTTGCGGGAGCCAGATTTGAACTGACGACCTTCAGGTTATGAGCCTGACGAGCTACCGGGCTGCTCCATCCCGCGTCACTGACGCTGGCGGTGTGTAGCAACCTGCCGGGGCTTTGGGAACCCCTCAGACAGGTTTATTTGCGATTTCATGACAAAACGTGGAAATTGAAGCAAAGTGGTTGCAAGCCTGAATCGCTAGGGATGGCGGTCGCAGAGTGCAAGGACGAAGCATGGACATCAAACTCGCTCTCATTACCGGTGCATCGGGTGGCATCGGTGAAGCCTTCGGGCATGTGCTGGCAGCGGAAGGCTATGACCTGGTGCTGGTTGCGCGAAGAGACCAGGAGCTTCACCGGGTCAAAGGGGTGATCACGTCCAAGGTGCCGGTTGCCGTCCATGTCATCGCACTCGATCTTAACGAGAGCGGAGCAGTTGAATCCCTGATGGCGGAGCTGGCCGGCAGGAACCTGGTTCCC
>JAEUKO010000153.1:0-561 GCA_016794285.1 Alphaproteobacteria bacterium
TCCTGTGCCGCCAGACCGATCTACTCATCGCCGCCGCGCAAACCGGCCGCGTGGTCAAAATCAAAAAGGGGCAGTTTCTTGCGCCTTGGGACATGAAGAATGCCGTTGCCAAGGTCACCGGCAGCGGCAATCCCAATGTGCTCATCACGGAGCGCGGATCGAGCTTCGGCTACAATACGCTTGTTGTCGATATGCGCGGCCTGCCGCAGATGGCAGAGACCGGCGCGCCGGTCATCTTCGATGCGACGCACGCAGTGCAGCAGCCGGGGGGACAGGGCACGTCATCGGGCGGCGACCGCCGGTTCGTGCCGGTGCTTGCTCGCGCCGCGGTCGCCGTCGGGGTTGCGGGGCTCTTCATCGAAACTCATCAGGATCCCGATCACGCGCCCTCCGATGGCCCCAACATGGTGGCGCTGAAGGATTTCGCCGCGCTCGTGCGCGAACTCCAGGCCATCGACCGCGTCGTCAAGAGCAGTGACCGCGTCGTCAAGAGCAGCGATCGGTAAACTGGAAAGAGCGCAGGGTGGCTGTCCCCGCGCTCCTTGCCAGATGCTTTTTCCT
>JAEUKO010000154.1:0-263 GCA_016794285.1 Alphaproteobacteria bacterium
ATCGTGCCCGGTTTGACGATGACCTGTCCGCGTTCAATTTCTTTTCTTTCGACGCCTCGGAGCAGCAGTCCGACGTTATCGCCTGCCATACCCGAATCGAGAAGCTTCTTGAACATCTCGACGCCGGTCACGACCGAGTTGCGTGTTTCACGGATACCGACGATCTCCACCGGCTCGTTAACGTTGATAACGCCGCGTTCGATACGTCCCGTTGCCACTGTACCGCGGCCTTGGATCGTGAAGATATCTTCGACCGGCATCAG
>JAEUKO010000154.1:273-552 GCA_016794285.1 Alphaproteobacteria bacterium
GCAGGGGTCGGGATGTAATCATCAACGGCCTGCATCAGCTCGTCGATCTTCGGCTCCCATGCAGGGTCGCCTTCGAGGCCCTTGAGTGCCGAACCTTGAACGACAGGAATGTCGTCGCCAGGGAACTCATACGAGCTCAGCAGCTCTCGGATCTCCATCTCTACCAATTCAAGCAGTTCAGGATCATCGACCATGTCCACTTTGTTCATGAACACTACCATCGACGGGATACCGACCTGACGGCCAAGCAGGATGTGCTCACGCGTCTGCGGCATCGGG
>JAEUKO010000155.1:0-549 GCA_016794285.1 Alphaproteobacteria bacterium
TTCTCTTCCGCCTCGAATAAACTTTTCGGTACAAAAAGCGGGAAGTAGGCGTTCACATGACCTGTGGCTTTGAAGCGCAGGTCAAGCGCGTCGCGCATATTTTCCCAAATGGCATAGCCGTAGGGTTTGATAACCATGCAGCCGCGAACTGCGCTGTTATCGGCAAGGTTGGCGTTCTTCACAATATCCAGATACCACGCGGAGTAATCCTCGGCGCGGGGTGTAATGACTTTCGACATAGCAACGAGTGGTTGTTGAGATATGACGCAGATGGGTGATGCCATCTGCTTGCCGCCGGTGCTTCATGGTTGTGCGATTCCGGCGGGCGGCAAAAGTACGAAACACCGACCACGCCGCTGCGATTGTCAGTGCTTGGTGGTTATATTGCCATGCGGTTCGAGGTGCGATATTGATTCGTTATTTTCTATGAACAGAAGTGCATGGATGCTATCCGGCGTAACCGGTTTCGGCGAGTGATTCGCCGTGCCTGTGAATACACAGTTATCACATGCTCCCCGATGCACGAATACACTCATTCACTCACTCATA
>JAEUKO010000156.1:0-265 GCA_016794285.1 Alphaproteobacteria bacterium
GTTCTGCATCCTGCACCATCAATGCATGAAGTAGAGGTTCCATCATGACACGGCTATGCCCTAGAGGAATATCATCATCAAGATAACTAACACCGCGCAAGGGGTTGGGGACGAACATCTCGCGGGGGACAGCACGATAAGCCTCCATAACACGCTCTGATACGATTCCAGAGGGTTGTAATTGTGACAACACCATGTTCTCACGCGCTTTTTGGAAATCTTGATGGGTCATAGTGCTTTGTCCTTGAATTCAATAATGAGAGAA
>JAEUKO010000156.1:275-547 GCA_016794285.1 Alphaproteobacteria bacterium
ATATAAAAAACAAATTTACAGGAATTTTAACTGGATTTCCATGGTGAAAAATGCTAAATCCCCGATCTAGTAAATCACCTTTGTGAGGGCGCGATGGCCGAGTGGTTAGGCAGAGCTCTGCAAAAGCTTGCACGCCGGTTCGATTCCGGCTCGTGCCTCCAAAGTTGATAAAAATGCCCCCTTCTTAACTTTCCTGAAGATTTTTCAGACCGGACAACCGATACAGATCATCCCGCACCTCGGGGGTAAAATTGTAAAACCCGGGAAGACGC
>JAEUKO010000157.1:0-543 GCA_016794285.1 Alphaproteobacteria bacterium
CAATATTTTGTAAAGTTGAGTAGGGTGAGAGAGTATATCGCGTTTCTCATGCTTGCCGTTAATAATTATCGGGGGAACACTGGGGTGACCTGCTCCCCAATGTAAGAAGATGTTAGATTACGACAGGGCGCGATATTCATAAGGCTGAACATGGTCCTTGTGTCAGATGTTCAAATCCCTCCACCGCCACCATTAATTTTCCAATCGTATCAAATTGTTATCTCATTTTCAGGGCCTTGTGAAATCGCCCCGTTTTTCGCTGGGGTAACAGTTCCATCAAATGCTATGTTCCTCCTTCAACAACTCATGAAGGAAAACATCATGCCGCTTACCATTCCAGAAGCCTTCTGCACTGCCATGCGAAGAAGCATAAATTAAAAGTAAGAAAAAACGACAAAATACCAATAATCATAAACAGATATCTTTTTATTTCACTCAGTTTGATTTAATACTGATAACATGGATAACTTAGAAAACCGCACCGCCATAGACGATCAACCTTCATCCAAATGGGGTGAATTGGCAAATGCTGGCTTTCAAATT
>JAEUKO010000158.1:0-538 GCA_016794285.1 Alphaproteobacteria bacterium
CACTCGCCTGGAAAGCGGGCATAGGGTCAAACCTATCGTGAGTTCGAATCTCATCCCCTCCGCCAATTATCGCAAATGCAAAATCACTTGTAACCTGCAGAAAACATGGTGTTTTGGCGGGTTTTGTTTTGCCTGTTGACTCGTGTAAAAAACTGATTTAGTAACTTTATAAGAAAAATATAGAAATTTATTGGTAATTTTCATGGCAAAATATGTGCATAAAAACGGTCGGTTTTATTGGTATATTCGCAAAGTCCCGATTCATATTTCGGAGATTGACGGTCGCTCACTCGTTAAAATTTCTCTTAAAACCAGCGTCTATGAAGAGGCCGTGACCAAGGCCCGTTTTTTAAGCAAAGAACTTGAGGCAGCGTGGGATGAGACGATCAAAACCGATCACCCTGTCGGGGATAAGAAATATAAAAGGCTGGTGAACCTGGCCAAAATGTACGGTTTTGATTATAAACCCGCGTGCGATATCGCCGCCTCACCGATGGGTGAAATCGTTGACCGCGTGAAAATTGCCAAGAAAGAAAAA
>JAEUKO010000159.1:0-266 GCA_016794285.1 Alphaproteobacteria bacterium
GAAATCAAAACCGTTGTCGCTTTCCAGGATGAAATTGGCCTAGATGTTCCAGTTCATGGCGAGCCCGAACGGAATGATATGGTCGAATATTTTGGCGAACAGCTCAAGGGGTATACCTTCTCTCAGAATGGATGGGTGCAATCTTACGGAACACGTTGTGTCAAGCCGCCGATTATTTTTGGGGACGTATCCCGTCCGGCGCCGATGACGGTTGCATGGTCATCTTATGCCCAATCACTGACCCCGCGCCCGATGAAAGGGATGTT
>JAEUKO010000159.1:276-536 GCA_016794285.1 Alphaproteobacteria bacterium
ACGATGCTGTTCTGGTCATTTGTCCGTGATGACCAACCAAAGTCAGAAACGTGCAAACAAATCGCTCTTGCTTTAAGGGATGAGGTTGTCGATCTTGAGGCGGCAGGAATCCGGATTATCCAGATTGATGAACCGGCTATTCGTGAAGGGTTACCGCTACACCGCGATGATTGGGATTCTTACCTCAAATGGGCAGTTGAGAGTTTTCGGCTCTCAGCGTCTGGTGTACGGAATGAAACCCAAATTCATACCCATATGTG
>JAEUKO010000015.1:0-11990 GCA_016794285.1 Alphaproteobacteria bacterium
TCCAGTCAGTACATTCAAATTATCCGTCCCGCGATACGAAATCACTTTCTCCCCACCCGGTAACTGATACGCTATACCGTAGAAGCCGATGTGTTCGTCAAGCAGTGCGTGCGTTGTGGGGTCACGGAATATAGCTGATGAATCTAAATTGACCTCAATGCCATCTACTATAGTTTTTGCGATGCTAACCTTGCCCAAGAGGTTGCCTGACAAATTTATGCCCGCACCATAACCACGATTATAGGCATCCATTGATAAAATAGCCTTCATTAGCGTTGAGTTAACTGTCATTTTAATCTCCTCTTTGATAGTAAGAACGGTTGAATGAGTAAATTGCACTTCCAAAATTTGGTAAAATCTTATCTACAATTTGTGTCACCTCCTCCTCGGTCATTTCGAGGGTGATGTCTTTGAGGGTCACACCCGCGCCGAACGCTCCGGCCAGATTGTCTCTGGCAACAGCCACAACACTCTTGGGGTCCTTGATGTCCGTGAACGTCACCAGCGTTGGGTACTGGTTGTGTTCCAAAACCTTTTTCTGCCCCGTCAGTGATTTATAGTACCGAACAATGTTCTGTCCGCTTGCTGGGCTATAAGGAAAAACATCGTGTACAATCCGGTACGACCCATCAATATCCATCAAAGCAAATAAGTATTTCCCTTGCCCCAAATCAACAGCCACGGCTTCGCCTCTGACGCTCCAGTTCGCGCCAGCCACATCAGGCAATAGCTTTGGGCCATCGGTGAAGACAACTTCCCGCACCGCATATCCGGTTTTGAGTCCTTCGGGGGTTTCGACTGTCACGGTCATTTTGTATCGCCATGTGGCCGAGGGAAATTCATACCTCCACCAGCCCGTCAAAAGCGCGATCAACAAGGCCACACCGACAAGGACTTTATGCCCGCTCACAAAACCGCGTAGGTTGAATGCCATTTATAATGTTCTCCTGATTTACAATCTACGAACGTTAGCAAACCCCGTTTGCCTAAGTCAAACTTTTACATAACTTGTGATTTTGTGATGTTAAAGTTATCATTTTCCCCAACCAACCCCGCGAGCCCCCCACCGAGGGAATGCCCCGTCAGGGAAATATTCGCGAGTCGTGGGTCCACGGCTCCCGCTACGGATTGGTAGAATTTGAAGGCCAATTCGGCTTGTTTGCCCTCGGCCGTCCATGTCCCAACCCCGTAACCATACCATGCGTCACTCCCTACATCTCCATCCCCCGCAAGCTCATCCGTCCCGCGATACGAAATCACTTTCTCCCCACTCGCTAACTGATACGCTATGCCGTAGAAGCCGATGGCTACAGCTTCAGCATCTCCTTTTGCATCATAAACACTGGCGTTTCCTATACGGGCATAATACTTAACAGAACTAATCGTATACACCGTGTCCGAGTTACTTATAGGGTCGCCTTTCGCATCTTTTAAACGAAAATCTATATCAGCTCCATATCCACGGTTATAGGAATCCATTGCCAGAATGGCTTTGAATAAATTTGGGTTCATTTTTGTTCTCCATTTTTAAAATTTCCGCCATGCAGCCCTAGGGGAGAGTTTCTCATAGTAAACCCTCCATCCAAATAGCCGCCTTTTACGGTATCCAGCCACCCCAGATACGTTTCTATCCCCCACGTCACCTCCTCATCGGTCATTTCGAGGGTAATATCTTTGAGGGTTACGCCTGCGCCGAACGGTCCGGCAAGATTGTCTCTGGCAACAGCCACAACACTCTTGGGGTCCTTGATATCCGTGAACGTCACAAATGTTGGGTATTGATTGTGTTCCAAGACCTTTTTCTGCCCCGTCAGTGATTTGTAATAGTGGATATATTCATGAACATTTTCCGATTGATGGGGAAAGGCGTCGTAGACAATCCGGTATGACCCGTCGATATCCATCAGGGCAAATAAATATTTCCCTTTCCCCAAATCAACGACAACAGCTTCCCCTCTGGTGCTAACGGAAGTTCCACTTGTTGCCCCAAGAATCTGTGGAAATTCCCGAAAACGGACTTCCCGCACGGCGTATCCGGTTTTGAGTCCTTCGGGGGTTTCGACTGTCACGGTCATTTTGTATCGCCATGTGCCAGAGGGAAATTCGTATTTCCACCACCCCGTCAAAAGCGCGATCAACAAGGCCACCCCGACAAGGACTTTATGCCCGCTCACAAAACCGCGTAGGTTGAATGCCATTTTTACTTTCTCCCGATCTATAATCTACGAACGTTAGCAAACCCCGTTTGCCAAAGCCAAACCTTTACATAACTTGTGATTTTGTGATGTTAAAGTTATCATTTTCCCCAACCAATCCCGCGAGGCCACCACCCAAAGAATGCCCCGTCAGGGAAATATTCGCTAGCCGTGGGTCAATGGAAATATAACCATTTTGTGCCGTTGCCACAGCATTATAAAACTCGAACGCCATTCTTCCTTGCGCCGTTCCTGTTGATCCCACTGCAATCGGATACGCCGCCGCATCTTCGCCAGCATCCGTCCCCCGATATGAAATAACTTTTTCGCCACCTGCAAGTTGGTAAGATATGCCATAGAAGCCAGCCAAAACAGGTTGACCTGTTGCTGTCGTATCAGATTGACTTGCTATGGTTGCATTACCAAGTTTTGTAGTATTTAAAACAACAGGAAGCTTTATCCCTTCTCCATAGCCACGATTATAGGAGTCCATTGCCAATATGGCTTTAAATAGATTAGCATTCATTTTTTATCTCCCTATTTTAAATGAGCCTGGCCCCAAATTATCTGATAAGTCGTTTGTAGAAATTGCTATACTTGTGCTACCATTCAACCTAGCTTGTTTGTTTGCTAAGTCGCTTAACCAAGCTAGATAGGAATCAATCCCCCATGTTATATCCTCATCCGTCATCTCAATAGTAACGTCTTTGATTTTCACACCCTTACCAAATAACTTCTCAAAATTATCAGTAATTTTGTAATCATCCTCCATTTGGTTAGGGATACGAATTCTCTCGGATCGATAGACTAATTCAATGCTTTTCGGATCTTTCATATCCTTGAATGTCACCATCAAAGGATATTGAGTGGATGGGTATGTAGGAAATGGTGGCTGGCTTAAACTAGCTTTGGTATTTTTCAATGTGCTGTAATATTTGACACCCTCAAATGTTAACGTTCCTGGCCCCCCAAAAAGATCACGTACAGCATAATAGGAACTATCCGTCATGGTCGCGAATGCAACTCCACGCCTTCCTAAATCAATCACAACAGCCTCTCCTTTAGTCGAAGCTTTTATGCTACAAGGCTCAACTGCACGCTTAGCGCAAGGAACAACGACGAAACTCATTTCTCTAACCGCCGAACCCGACTTTTCTCCCTCTGGTGTATCAACAATAATCGTTGTCTTATATTTCCAACTATAGATTTCTGGTCTATCGCTCATGGCGAATGAAAATCCTGACCCGATAACAATCAAGAGCCCTGTTAAGATTAAATGTTTTTTAAAAAAAATCAGAATATTTGATTTTTTTGTTTCTACGTTTTGATTTTTATCCAAAGCCATATTTCCCCCAATGTGTGTGTAATTTCAAAACTCTACCCGTTGTAAATAATAAAAGTCAAATTTTATGCCCTTTCACAAAACCGCGTAGGTTGAATGCCATTTATAATTGTCTCCTGATAGGTAATTTATGGAACGTTAGCAAACCCCGTTTGCCTAAGTCAAACTTCCCCCATCCGCCTTACGCGGCTTGAGATTTTATAGTACAATAATTGTCATCTGCCCCAACATACCCCGCCAAACCCCCGCCCAAAGAATGCCCTGTCAGGGAAATATTCGCCGTGGGTCAGTGCCGTAGCCATTGAGAATATCCGACCCAATCCCCTGAGTACTATGGGGCATTCACATCTGTGAACGTCACCAATTACGGAACCGTTTTTAAGTCCAACAGACTGGCTTTGGCGTTTTTAAGATGGCGGTAAGAAAATGGCGGGCAGGGGGGGATTTGAACCCCCGATAGGCTTACACCTATACTAGTTTTCGAGACTAGCGCATTCAACCACTCTGCCACCTGCCCAAGAGTAGGAGCCACTTTATACAAACTCTCTCTGCGAAGCGCAAGAGGTGCTGTTCATATGCAGAAAACCACTGGTTTTAGGGATTTTTAAGCAGGTTTTTGAGCCTATAAAGGGTCTCGAGGGCTTCTCGCGGGGAGAGGCTATCTGGATTGATGTCGCGAAGAGATTTTTCAACTTCGGAAGGCCCAGCCGGTTTAGTTAGGCTTGGGGAATTAAAAAGAGGCAAATCATGGGCAAGATGGGCCAGCGAACTTGCACGCTCTCCCTTTTCCAGCAAGGCCAGAATATCACGGGCGCGGTTTGTAACTGCGGGTGGAAGTCCCGCGAGTTGAGCCACATGAATCCCGTAAGATCGGTCGGCGGTTCCCTTGGAAACGCTGTGCAGAAAAATAACATCACCCTTCCATTCGCGGACTTCCATTTTGGCACAGGAAAGATGAGGAAGAGTTTCCTGCAAGGTAGTCAGTTCGTGATAATGCGTTGCAAAGAGCCCTCGACATTTTGAAATGTTATGCAGATATTCAAGGCAAGCCCACGCAATCGAAAGTCCATCAAAGGTAGATGTCCCCCGTCCGATTTCATCCAGAATAACCAAAGAGTGGGACGTGGATTGATTGAGAATGGTTGCGGTTTCCACCATTTCTATCATAAAGGTTGACCGACCCCGTGCCAGATCATCGGCGGCCCCGACACGGCTGAACACTTTGTCCACTATACCGATATGCGCGGAAGTAGCCGGAACAAAAAAGCCGGCTTGGGCCATGATGACAATTAAAGCGTTCTGGCGAAGAAAAGTGGATTTTCCCGCCATATTGGGGCCGGTCAAAAGCCAGATTCTTTGTGAGTCGGAAAGATCGCAATCATTGGGAGAGAAAGTTTCGGACCCAGAGCGCAGAGCCGATTCGACTACGGGATGACGTCCCCCTTCGATATGAAAGGCAAGAGATGAATCAACAACAGGCCGTGTGTAATTCTGCTCTATCGCAAGATTGGCCTGTGCTGAGGCTACGTCTATTGCGGCAAGGGCGGCAGCCTGTTGGCTAATGGTTTCGGCCAAGGCCAGAGTCTCAAGCGACAGGGTTTCAAAAAATTCGAGCTCCAAAGCGAGAGATTTATCCGCTGCCGAGGAAATATCTTTTTCAAAGGAGGCTAGCTCGGGCGTGGTAAAACGAACTGCGCCTGCCATTGTTTGGCGATGGATAAAAGGGTTTTCGCTTTGTTCATTTTTGATGAAGAGAGCATCGGCACGTTTCGCGGGGACTTCGATAAAATAACCCAGAATATTGTTATGGGTTATTTTGAGAGTTTCGATTCCTGTTATCTGGCTATAACGACTCTGAAGGCCGGCAATCATGCGGCGACTTTCATCCCGAAGGCCGCGCAACCTGTCTAGTTCCTCAGAAAATCCTGCGCGAATAAAACCTCCATCGCGGGTCAGCGCGGGGGGGGAATCGGTCAAGGCTATGCTGAGTTTATCCCGAACTTGCGCGAGGTCTGGTGTTTCTGAAAGGGCATCACAAAAAGGGCGCAGAGCAGTTTCATAGGCTCCGTTTTCGATCAGGATCGTGCGGATAGAGGCTGCCCCTGCAAGACCTTCGCTCAAGGCTACAAGATCACGCGGACCTCCACGTTTCATGCTGAGGCGGGCCAAAGCTCTCTCCATATCAGGAATGGATTTGAGCAAGGAACAAATGGATTCCGAAGCAGAACGAGACTGGATAAAATATTCAACCTCGTTATGCCGTTGTTCGATTTCCTTCAGGTTTTGTAAGGGGGCAACAAGACGCGACTGCAGCATCCGTGCGCCTGCTCCGGTTAAGGTGCGGTCAATAGTGGAAAGGAGACTCCCGCGTTTTTCTCCGCTAAGGGTGCGGACCAGTTCAAGGTTGCGCAAGGTCGAGGGATCAATCTCCAGAACATCATCAGACGAGGTTTTTTTAGGTCGTGATAAATGGGGAAGATTGCCTTTTTGTGTGCGCTCAATGTAATCTATCAAGGCGCCGGCGGCAGATATCTCGGCGCGGCTAAAGGCACCGAAAGATTCGATTGTTTCTACTCCGAAAAGACTTTGTAGCCTTGCGCGCCCACGCTCACTTTCAAAATAGAGAGGAGATTGCCGCGAAAGGCAATCACGAAATTCAAGCAAGGTGTTTGAAATAGAATCACTCTCGGGTACAAGAATTTCTTTGGGAGAAATGCGTTGTAAGGTGCTGGAAAGTTGGGTCCGAATAATGGGTTGGACCAGAAACTCTCCGGTCGAAACATCGGCCCATGCGATGGCGAACTGTTCTCCAACTTCGGAGACAGAGGCAAGATAGTTGTTTGTTCTTGCGTCTAAAAGATTGTCTTCGGTGAGGGTTCCGGCGGTTACGATCCGCACGACTTCCCGCCGCACCAGAGATTTTCCCCCGCGTTTTTTGGCGTCTTCCGGACTTTCGGTTTGTTCGCAAATGGCGACTTTGTGTCCGGCGCGGATCAGGCGAGCAAGGTAAGGTTCATGGGAATGAAACGGAACCCCGCACATGGGAATATCATCGCCCTGATTTTTCCCACGATGGGTCAGGGTAATGTCAAGAACAGAGGACGCGATGAGAGCATCTTCGAAAAACAACTCAAAGAAATCTCCCATGCGATAGAACAAAAGACAATCAGGATGCGCCGCTTTAACCGCATGATACTGCGCCATCATGGGCGTATGCCCATCGGCGATAAAGTCAGTTTCTGTTTTCATGCGCGGGTTTGTCATGGCATTTTTTGTTGAACTGTTTTTTCCGCCCCTTACTTCACTCCTGTTGATCCAAAGCCGCCGGTCCCGCGAGAGGTTTGGTCAAGGTCTTCACAGATGTTCCACTGTGCCTGTTCATAGCGGGCAATAATCATTTGTGCGATACGCATACCGCGTTCGATGGTAAAGGGTTCTGCGCTATGGTTGATAAGAATAACTTTTATTTCGCCGCGATAATCGGCATCAATCGTGCCCGGGCTGTTGAGCACAGTTACCCCGTTTTTGGCAGCCAGTCCTGAGCGGGGGCGCACCTGACATTCATATCCAGAAGGCAGGGCGATAGAGATACCCGTGGGCACGATGGCCCGTCCGCCTGCAGCCATAACCAGAGGCTCGTCAATAGCCGCCATTAAATCCATTCCTGCAGATTGCGGGGTTGCATAAGCGGGCAGGGGAAGGTCTTTGCCATGGTCCAGAACTTTGATGGAAACGGTCACAGCTTCACAAGCATTGTCATGGGCGCAGGGCAAAGCGGAGGCAGACGAGATGGACATAGCGCGAGTCTTTCTTTGGTTATAAAAATCATAAAGGAAAAGGCCCCGTACCTTAGCACAGGGCCTTCTCTAAAATCAAAACTTGAGAAGAATTACTTCTTAGCTGGTTCTTCTTTGGCGGCTTCAGCAGCACCTTCAGCGGCTTTTTCTGCGCCTTCAGCGGATTTAGCAGCTTCTTCAGCAGATTTAGCGGCTTCTTCGGCAGATTTGGCAGCGTCAACAGCACCTTCAACAGCAGCTTCAGCAGCAGGAGCAGCAGCTTCGGTTGCGGCTTTAGCAGCGTCAGTTGCAGCGTCGGTTGCAGCAGCAGCAGCGTCGGTCGCGGCAGCAGCAGCATCGGTTGCAGCTTCAGCAGCTTTTTCAGAGACTTGTTCTACAGAGTCAGCGGCTTGTTCAGCCCCCTCGGAGATAGCCGAAGCAGCCTCGCCAGCTGCAGGCATGACGCTATTGGCGTCTTCACCAGGTTGTGAGCTTTTGCTCATGATGCCGAAAGCGGCCAAAGCAACAACAACAGCTGCAGCAATGATGGTCAGGGTGGTTTTGTTCATTTTTTCGTTCCTTTTATTCACAGAGTTTCATTATTAGTATACGAGTCTTCAGGGCAAAATCTGAATTTTTGCCAATGTCTTAGACAAAGGCCCTGCTAAAAAACCAGATTCTTGTCATTTTGCAAGTCTTTTTTCCTAATCTTATAAAATAGTTTGGGGTTATTTAGGGCAGAATACCGCTATCCCCTTGAAAGTAAATATGAAAAAAACTTGTGACGTTCTGTTTCAAAGCCTCTATTTTTGTCAGTTCAGCCAATACCCAAACCATTACAAAAAATATTGACATATGATTAAAAATTCTTCAATTTATGAAAATTGTTTACGATGATGTTTCAAAGAAGAAGGCGCACTCATGGCAAACTGGCAATACATTCCGGATCAGGGAGAAGTTCAGGGATACGCGGATGCCGTGGCGGAGCGGTTTTTTCTGAAGTTGCAGACACGATCTGATCTTTTGAATCTTGCCAGAACGTACTGGAGCGCAGAGCCCTACAGCTATTCTTCAACCAAGGGTATTTTGGGCGCGATAGGGGCGCAAGAAAATGGCCCTTTCTCGGCCGAACAAAGGCGCGAAATTCTCCAGATGTTGCGGGATTCGGCTTTAGAGGTTCGTAGAGCGGAAGGTTCAGACGAGCAGGATAGCCTAGGGAAAACAGCTCATCATCTATTGCGGTCTGTGGCGGTGGAGGCCATTGGAGCTGAGTATTCCGGCCTAATCACTGATGAGCAGCAGCAACACGATAGCTTGAGGCAGTATTTTTCCGCCATTGGGCTTGACGCTATCACGAAATGTCAGGTTTCCTTGGAAGAAAAAAAGGATTTGGCCCGTTTTCTTCTGTCTCAACAGGGGAAGTCTGATTTTTCTCTTAGTCCAGATATGGCGCAGCACATTATTCAAGACCGCATCAAACGCGTGAAAAAAGATGCTTATGCAGATCAAAGAAACGTTGGCTTGATTTTTAATTTTTTGAGGCAAAAATCATCAGACCATATTGTGAATAAGGTTCTTGTTTTTCAGGAAGTACAGAAAGCCTTATCGGAGGACGCGACGTTTGAAACGGGTGTTTTTAGATGTCCTGAGGGGATTGACCTTTCTTTTCTTTCTGCGAATCCCCAGCCCAATCTTTTCAAGACGGCGGCCGTTGATGCCTACAGATATGTTCAGGACGAAGGACGTCTCTGGGCAGCGGTGACGAGAGAGAATACTGTCCGCACGCGGGCGGAAACGGTTGCCGATGCGGTGGAAACACGCCTCTCCCATATGCTTTACTGCAAAATGGTGTCTTGTCTTTCCAATGACTCATTGACAAATTTGTCTCCTGATAAAAGATGCAGAGTTATTGAGGGGCTTGAAGGAATACGCCGTTCGCAAGTCCACCTTCCTTTTCGCGACTATCATCCCGTTCAAGCAGAGCAATTGGCGCGGGTGGCAGATACCATTCCGGCGGATCCTGTTCTTACCAAAGTTTTTAACGCCGCCGTCAAGGAAGTGGCAGAGCAGAAATTTCTGGCTCGGTTGCAAAATTGGGCGCAGATGCCGTGGACTGACCAAGTCGCGGCGGTTCGGGGGATCGTGGCGGATATCGATAGGGCCTTCCAAAATGCAGCCCATAATGTGGGGGATTCGCAAATCTTCACTTCGGAGAACGCTCCTGTTTTGGCAATCGGCAGGGGGTTCAGCGAAATTTATCTGGACGGGCTTGATCTAAGAACAAATCGACGTCAGGAAGTGGTTTTGAACTTTCCTTACAAAGGTGAATACGACAAGAGTTTAAGAGCTGTGTTTCAGGGATATGAGAACGCTGTTTTTCAGCATTACGGAACACGGTCAGTAGCGTCTGTGATTGGTAGCCATGCAACCATTCTGGACCCCATTGATTTTAGTACTTACATATGTGCCCCCTCGCAACCTCTCGGAGAAATTATTTTCTGCCCGCGCAGTGTTGAAAATAATAGGCGAGACCCCAATCCGTTCTGGAATTATGCGCGGCCTGAAGATGTCCTCTCAGACATTGTTCATCGTTACCACCATGCGTTAACTCTCCGTTTTTGGAGGTCTGCCCCTTCTGCTAATGATTCTTTGCGAGAAGGTGTGAACAGGTATGTGGGTAGCCTTGGTGATGCCAAGGTCTTGCGAACCCGCATCTCTTATTCAGCTGTTGAAGCTTGGAATGAGTGTGTTCGGAAAAGAGAAAATCCCCCAGAAATTCTTCGACGCTTGATGAAGAACCCTCTTGATAACCTGAGAACCCATCTGTGTGAGGCAGCCCTGAGCGTCAAATAGGATATATTTAGGTGCTCATGGAAGGGAATTTGTGACGCTCTGTTTCAAAGTTTCCATGCTTCGTGAATGGCGGCCACACCAAATGTCAGGTTTGTGTAGTGGGCCTCGTCAAAGCCTGCTTCGAGCAAACGTTGCGCGAGGGTTTCCTGATCGGGGAACGCCCGAATACTTTCGACCAGATACTGATAACTATCGGCATCATTGGCGATGAGTTTACCCATGCGCGGGATGACGTTGAAGGAATAGAGATCGTAAATTTTTTGTAGGGCTTCGGGTTCCACATGACTAAACTCAAGGCAGAAAAAACGCCCCCCGGGTTTGAGGACACGGTACGCCTCGCGCAAAGCATCGTCGATTCGTGTCACATTCCGCAAACCAAAGGCAATGGTGTAAACATCAAAGCTGTTATCCGCGAAAGGTAATTTTTCGGCGTTTCCGACAATCCATTTCATCCCTTTTACAATGCCGCGATCAACACCACGGTTCCGGCCCACTTCGAGCATTGATTCGTTAATGTCACAGACGGTAATGGGAGCTGCTCCATTTGTGGCTTTATGAATTCGAAACGCGATGTCACCTGTCCCTCCTGCCACGTCCAGATAGGACAGGCTCGGGCGAGGGTTGATCTCACGAATCAAACGATTTTTCCATAGTCTATGAATGCCTCCCGACATGACATCGTTCATCAGGTCATATTTTCCCGCAACACTGTCAAAAACGCCCAGAACCATTTGGGTTTTTTCTTGCGGGGACACAGATCTTCTGCCAAACCATTGGCTTTCAGGATTGCGGTGGGATTGACTCATCATATTATCCTTTGTCTAACCAGAAATGGATTAGCACATGAAGTTGTTTAAGGCTATGGCAACGATTGCCGGTTTCACTATGGTAAGCCGGATTGCCGGAATGGTTCGTGATATGCTGACCGCCTCTTTCCTTGGGGCGGGTCCGGTTGCCGATGCTTTTTTTGTGGCTCTGAAGCTGCCCAATTTCTTTCGTAGAATTGCGGGAGAGGGGGCGTTCAGCGTTTCCTTTGTTCCCCTTTATTCCAAAACGTTAGAACAAGATGGGGAAGAAGAAGCATCTCGATTCTCTGGTCGGGTTTTTTCGCTTATGCTTGTGATCCTCTCCGTGTTTACTGTGGTGATGATGGTGTTCATGCCGTGGGTGATTCATGTTATCGCCCCGGGATTCGAAGAAGGAACGCAAAGATACTCTCTCGCGGTACTCCTCACGCGGTTCAGTTTTCCGTACCTGTTGTTGATGTCCTTGGTTTCTTTGTTTGGCGGAATCTTGAATGCCCATCATCGCTTTGGCCCTTTTGCGGCCTCTCCGATTTTATTTAATTTATCTTTGATTGCGGCCTTAGGGGTTGGTGGATTTATTGCTCCGAGCGTGGGGCACGCTATGGCCGTGGCAATTAGCCTCTCGGGTGTTCTGCAACTGGGGATGATGATTTTCTTTCTAAGAAAATACAAAATCAAGTTCCATTTTCAAAAGCCGAAGCTGGATGAAAAAACCAGAACATTGTTTCGTAAGATGGGGCCTGGGATTCTCTCTGCGGGCGTGTTTCAGGTCAATTTGTTCGTGGATATGATGATTGGGTCTTTGCTTCCGGCAGGGTCGATCTCTTATTTGTATTATGCGGACCGTTTGAATCAATTACCTCTGAGCATTGCGGGAATTGCTGTAGGAACCGCTCTGCCAGCCGTCCCAGTTGCCGAGGTTGCCCTGCACGTGCACGAGCTGCGGCTCCAGGATGTTGGAGCGGGCGGCGTACACGTCAGCCGTGAGGGCGATGTCGCCGCTGGGCTTGTACTCGAC
>JAEUKO010000015.1:12000-30884 GCA_016794285.1 Alphaproteobacteria bacterium
GGTCTTAGCTTTCTGCAAAATATGGACAGCCGCCAGCGTGATACTTACCTACTTGCGGGGGTGATCGGGCTACTCGTTATCATGCTTATCGCTGTAGGAGTTTTGCTTTCTGGTGGCCTTGCCGGCGGCGGTGGCTTTGCTGATTATTCCGTTTCCTTTGGTTGCCACTTTGTTTGAACACGGAAAATTCTCGGAGCAAGATGCTTTGATAACGTCTTACGTTCTGATGGGCTACGGGGTTGGGCTTCCGGCCTATATTGCGAGCAAGGTTTTCATGACGGCTTTTTGGTCGTATGGAGACACCTCTACGCCTGTAAGAATTTCTATTCTAACGGCTCTACTCAATATTGTTTTTTGCCTTATGCTGATTGGCTGGCTGGGAGCGGCGGGGATTTCCTTGGCAACGGGGTTGGTCGGTTGGTTGCAGGTTTATCTTCTGCACAAGCAATTGGTGGGCAAAGAAGCTCTGCGCTTTGACGACCGCCTCAAAGAGGTTTTCCCAAAAATCGCAGTCTGTTCTTGCATTATGGCGATAGTTCTGGCAGCTTTGGGCTATGGGTTACGCAATGAATTTCAAGGCGCGTTGGCGTCAAAATTGGCTGGGACATCAATCCTCATAGGGGGGGGCGCGGTGACCTACGCGCTGGCGGTTTATCTCAGTGGTATTTTCAAACTTCAAGACATCAAGAAATATTTAACGCATCGGCGAGGACTAGATGACCAAACGAATTCTATCGGGAATGCAGCCGACTAACCGGCTCCATCTGGGAAATTATCTGGGGGCTCTCAAAAACTGGGTCAATCTACAGCATGATGGCTATCAATGCCTTTACTGCGTTGTGGATATGCACGCAATCACCATGCCCTATGACCCCTCGACTCTTGCCACGGCGACCCGCGAAATTGCGGCGGCCTATATTGCGGCGGGGGTGGACACCACAAAATCCATCATCTTCCCGCAATCTGCGGTGGGGGATTTGCACGCAGAATTGATGTGGTTGCTGGCGACCATGACGCAAATCGGCAAGCTGGACCGCATGACTCAGTTCAAAGACAAGGCTGGCAAAAACGCCGAAAAGGCGGGGCTCGGGCTCTACGCCTATCCGGTTCTGATGGCGGCGGATATTTTACTGTATAAGGCCACTCATGTTCCAGTCGGCGAAGATCAAAAACAGCATTTGGAACTCGCTCGGGATGTGGCCTCGACTTTCAATCATCGCCATAAGGTGGATTTTTTCCCGTTGCCTGAGCCACAGATATTGGGTGAGGCCACGCGGGTTATGTCGCTGCGCGATGGAACCCAGAAAATGAGTAAGTCCGCAGAATCCGATCTGTCTCGCATTAACCTGACGGATGATGCCGATATGATTGCCGATAAAGTCAAACGGGCAAAAACAGACCCAGAACCTTTGCCGGAAACGGTGGCGGGGCTGGCGGGACGGCCAGAGGCAGATAATCTGGTGACGATTTATGCGGCGCTGGCGAACAAGACCAAAGCAGAAATCGTGACCGAATTCGCGGGAAAACCTTTTTCGGAATTCAAACCGAAACTGGCTGATTTGACGGTGGCCGAGATTGCCCCGATTGCGGCCAGAATGCGGGAACTGCTGAAAGATACAGCAGAGCTTGACCGGATTTTGGCGGAAGGAGCCCGCAAAGCGCGTGCCATTGCCGCCCCTCATCTGGCCGAAGTGCGTGACCTGATGGGTTTTTGGAAAGGGTATAGCTGATCCAGACAGCATTTACTCTGACTCTTTTTCTTTTATGGCATGAACTTTCAGTATGGCAACCTCCCTTCCAGAATACTTTAAGACAGGGGCACTCTTTGCTGGCTTTTTCTCTGGCGGGATCGGTGCGTACAACTTGATTATTCTGGGATCTGTTTTTGTGTCGGATGTTCCTGCAAAAATTGTATAGTATTCTTCTCCAAAATTATCACTTTCAAGCAAGGCCTGATCCCAATAGAATTGCAGGTAGATATAGGGGGATTCCTTAATCCTCATAATAACTCCTATGTTTTTTGTACCGCCTTTTTCAAGCACAACAGGAATCATAAATGTACACGGCGATGTTTTAGCGCTACAAGTTTGCAAAGAGGTTTCCTGACCGCTTACCCCTGCCTGCTCAATTTTCATGAAATATGTTTCTGCTTTCGCCGGATGCAGAAATAAAGCCATCACATAAAGAAAGAAAATAGTTCCAAATAACTTTTGCATTTTATATGTCCCTATATTTCCTAGAAAATTTCTTATCTGTGGGATTATATGGGAGTGTCATCGTTGGATCAATGTTATGTTTCGGAGGCGTAATTTGAGGAATTGGAACCGTTTTATTGTCAGGTCAATTAACCAAAAACGTGGACAAAAGATTCACATTGCCGGATCTCCGCCTTCGCGGAGATGACAACGGGGGGTGGGCTGATGGATAAGTCATTGTCGGCTTATCTGTACTTTTATCAAAGCAGCTCATTGTCGGGGAAAGGGGGAACATATGTCCCTGCTTCCATTTGTGCCCGTATTTCTTGCCCGAGCTTTTCACAATCAGCCTCATACTGGCGGATGTTAATTTCGACATCGGTATGATAGCATATCCCAAACAGCTCGTCTGTGCCGGAGACTTCACCTTTTGCGATGCCTTCGGAATATCCATGACAAAATTGTTTGGCGGTGAGATCTCCTGAGACTTTTCTTTCCAACAGGTCAAACTCTCCCGCATCTGCCATGTCGAGGAAGGCTTTTACAGCGGTTGGTTTTACGGCCAAGATTGCTTTTGCAAAGGCGGTGTGACCATCGGGATCTTGCGCGTAAAGGTCTGCGCCATTCTGGACAAGAATCTGGATAGCCTCTCGCACGCGATCTGACTCTTGTGACCCTTTATGCATCAAGCTTCTTAAAAAATCAGAGTGTGTTCTTGTTGAAAGGACTCCTGCCGTCACCACATGGTCAAGGGCCGAACGTCCGTCTCTATCTCTGATTTCCGGATCAGCCCCTCTTTCCAGCAAGGCGGCCATACCCTCAGGCTGTATGTAGCTTGCTCTCATCTGAAGGGCCGTCAAGCCATATGCTTCGTCTTTATCACGAATATCTATCGGAATGCCTGCTCCCAGAATCTTATCTAGGATGGTCAAGTCTTTTTCTGGAGCAAGTGTGCAAAGGAACCCGGCCATGTCGGTGTTGCTCATAATAGCAGCCAAATCTGCTGTACCTTCACCAGATCTTTTACCAGTGATAAAGTATGTCCATTCTTCGATAACCGTCTTTTTGCTTTCATCTGTCAGATATGTGCTCCAGTGCTCAAATGAAGGGTCCGGATCACGGGCGGCGACTGAAAATTTTTCGGCTGTTTCTGACATCGTCAATTCCTTACTCTCAAGAACTTCGGTAAAATTTATTGAAGATACAGCACGTTTTTGCGTTATGTCAATATATTTCTGCAAAGGTTAAATCGCTTGCCCCCAAAGTTCCTGTTTGCTTTTTGGGGGGCTTGATAGCAGAATAGGGAAACGATTTTTATTTTTTAGGTTATTGCGCCATGCGACTTCTGAAAATTTCTTTGTTAACGGCCACGGCTTTCATGGCTTTTGTTGTTCCGGCCAAGGCCGATTATGCGGTTTGGACCGATGTTCATACGGGGACCACGGTCTCTTATCCCGATACATGGAAGCCGATTAACAACCAACAACCCAACGATTTCCTGACCCTTTCCTTGCCTTCAGGGGAAGATAATGCGGTTTGCCGGATTCGCGCCGATGAGGATAAACGCTTCATGATCTACCCCAATCGGTTGCGCGGAGATGTCCAGAAGGTTGAATTTTCCAACAATTTTTGGGACCAATACACAGCGTCCTACGATCAAGTCAACGTCTTGCGTCAGGCGGATGGGGCTGGGCTAGGACAAGGATTTGCCAGCATCGCCCTGATTTCCTACACCACGCCGCCGGACGAACCCTATGCGGTTCGCGCCGGAATCATGGAAGTGGCTAATTATTTTGACAAAACCTATGTGGCGGAATGTTCTGTGGCGGCGAATTCTTATTCTCGCTGGCATCAATCATTCTTGAGCTTTTTCAAGACGGTGACGTTCAAAAAATCCTACCATGAACTGAAAGTCGGGAATCACTGGAATTTCCTCAAAGACTGGGGAACCATTGAGGTGATCTTTCCGAATGCGGTCTCCCGTTCGGTCTATTAAATTGAGAGGTTGAGACTCCAAAAACCGTCCTCTGTGTAGGGCGGCTCAAACGAAATGATTCAAAAAGCATGGGCACCAAAGAGGACTTGAATGTTGCATCTGAGGGCCTTGATTTGAGACCATTTCTTCTCAACAGGGCGTGTGTCTCGTGAGTAAAGCTGCATAAAAAACAAGATTATGGCTAGCGCCTAGAATGGCTTGTTTAACTCACGCCGTAAAAACTCATTATTATCATAACTATATATAATATTGACATAGCATGGAAAAATTGTTACAAGCTCGGGAAAATCAACGCGCATGGGATAGAAATTTTTTATATGATGCCACTGAAAAACCTCTGGGAGTTATCTTGTCGGTATCCTTCAAAATCACTGGCCATCATCAACGGCCAAGCTGATCTCGGCATGATTTTATCCGGTCTGCTTTATGGCAATTATTGGCGCGTTGCGGCAGGTGGTGTTGGGCTATACGGGAACATCGGTCTATTTCTGTATGGTGATCCGAAGCCCACATTAAAAACAAGTTGTTATGATGGCTTGTCTGCCGATCATGCCCTCTCTGCTATTGATCCGCAGGATCAGACATTTCAAATGAGGATGAAGAACACCTTCAAATTAGACATGAAGAATTATCCGATGGAAACAAATGCGGTATCCTGTTTGTTGCAACTCGGTTTACTCACTTTTTTATCAGGGCCAAATCTCAAGAGCCTGAGCGATGTTTTTCGTCCTGGTGAGACAGCGAACGGCGCACTCTCTATTGCGGGAAACGTATTGACTGTTTTAGTTTCGGACCAGCGCACTAATGTTACATCGAATCCGCAGCACAGTGTGCTGAAAGTTTTGCGCGATGAATTTAACTCCGCCGGACGATTTGTTAAACGTCGTCTTCAGGATATTAGGGACAACAAATTAAACCTAAGGGCGACATGGGAGAGTGCATGCACAGACATCGCACGATTTGGTCCCAATCAATTCGGTGCCCGTCTTGGCACGGTTGGTTTATTTGGTTACACAGCCGAAAGCGCGATTTTACAGGATTGGCGTATGCTTGCATCTTGTGGCTTATACGCCTTGGGTAACTTTTACTGGAATAAAATCAGCAAACGGCGTGATCTTGCTCCAACTTAAATTCGTCAAGGATTCAATGCCCCCCGCATACTCTGCCGGAAGATTGTCGGTTGGGTACCCACCGGATTTTCGTCCAAGCTGTATGTAGGGCGGTTTTTTTGTGTTTTTCAGAAAAAATTGACATAAGCTTATTTGTAGGTTAAGTAATATGTCTATATCTCCCAATAAAGGGAACGATACCCAGAAGAAGGATTTTTTATGAAAGCTGTTCCCTCTCTTGCGACTTTGGCTTTGGCTTGTGCAAGTTCTTCGCAGGCTCAGCAGGTTTCCCCCCACGACTTGAACCAAATTGCTTCGCCTCCTTCATCAAAGCTCCAACAATCCTTTCCTGCCGCCCCTGCAGGAAAGATCAAGGTTCAGCCTGATGGGACAGTCTCGGTGGGGAAGGGGTTTTCTACGGTGTCAGTTGTTTTTAAGCATAATAACACTCTTCTTGTTAGCTTTTCTATGGCGGGCGGGCAAGGAAAAGGGGTCCCGATGACCTGCGAGGATTTAACAAAAACTCCAGATTTGTCAGGAGAAGCAAGAGATGAATTGACGTTAAAGCTTCATCATGATTTGTTGAAGGCCCCTCAGGGTATGGCTCGAGTGGCGAGAAGCGTCGAACCTTTTCGGCGAACAAAGGGTGCTTCAGACCCAGACATTGTAGGGGCCGTGATCGAAGACATCGTAACTCAATTGGATGAGCAGATCTTGTTAGCGAAGCTGATTTGTGGCTCTACTGGTAGAGACAACACACCGAGTCCAAAGTAAACTGGGGCTCTTGAGGGCCAGAGATGTTCATTCAAACTGAAACCACACCAAATCCTTCCACGCTTAAATTTATTCCGGGTGGACCTGTTCTCGAAACTGGGAGTGCCCAGTTCTCGACTTTGAATGAAGCAAGGGGATGTTCCCCTCTTGCAGAGAGATTGTTCCTGATTAAAGGGGTCTCCAGCGTTTTTCTGGGGGCGGATTTTATCTCGGTCACCATTGAACCTCGTGGGGAATGGTCAGCGTTAAAGCCGTTGATTTTAGCTGCATTGTTTGAGCATCTGACCATGAAAATGCCTATTCTGATTGGCGAGCAGAAAGAAAAAAATTCTCTCTCTGCCGAGGACAGCGCGGTTGTTTTGCAAATTCGTGAACTCCTTGACTTAAGAATCCGCCCTGCTGTCGCGCAAGACGGCGGGGATATTGTGTTTCACAAGTTTGAAAAAGGGATTCTCTGGCTGGAAATGCAAGGGGCTTGTTCGGGGTGTCCGAGTTCCACGATGACTCTCAAAATGGGCATAGAAAATATGATGCGCCATTATGTTCCCGAAGTTTTGGAAGTTCGGGCTGTTATGGATGACTGATTTCTGGTGGGGGCAGAACCATTTGATCGGGGATGCTGAATAAAAATCCAAGCCAACGCCAACGGGGCTCATCGCTGCCCTCCAGAGAGGGGCCGAGCAGGGTGCAGTTCATGCGTCCCTTATTATCTTCAAATCCTTTGGGAAAGCGAATTTCAAATCTATTTCTTCCAAGATGAGATGTTTGCAATTTTCCGAGACCTGAAGCAAAGCAGCTAATTCCTCCCATATCTTCGGGGGTTAACTGGCTGGTGATCGTAAACCCGGGGGTGGGTGGGTTCTGACTAATTTGTGTTGTGTGCGGCTCCATATCTTTGGCGGGGAGAGGCAAGGCCAGCGATGTCATGCGAAAGCGGTCAATATCTCCGAACTCATCAGTTATAGTAAAACGGGGAAGAGCAAAGAGATTGGATGCTGGAGAAACCACCCCCGACGTTTGCCCAAAAGCGGCCTTAAAACCAGCTCTTGAAACAATCGCGGTCAAAGAAGGCGATGTTTCGCCATAGGGATAGGAGAAAAACTCGGGCTCTTGTCCTAACTCTTCACGAAACCGTGCTTTGGCCCGATTTAAGTCTGATAAAACATCGGCCTCGGGGAGTTCCACAATATGGCCATAGGTATAAGAGGTGAGGGCAAGCGTTACCGAAGACTCTTTCTTGAGAGAGCGAATGGTATCCCAGCCAATGCCACTGCCAGATTTTGTATTATCATCTAGTTTCCCGGGGGAGAGAAATAGAGTGAAAGGGATATTGTTTTCCAACAAAAGCGGAACGGCGTTGCTCAGAACCGCATCGTTCACATTGTCGAAAGTCAAGGCGATGGTACGGGGAGGGAGAATGTCGCGTTTTGCCTGAGCATCGATAATGACCGGAAGAGTCGTCGCATGATACCCGCCCGTTTTGATTTCGTGAATTTGGGCCCCGAAGGCTTCAAGGCTCAGGCTTGGAATATCCCGATCGTCGTCTTCTCCTACGTTGAAATAGGAGTACACCACAGCGGATGTTCTGTCCTCTGGCAAAGCAGTCGCGGCTTGCGCAGATTGAAAACCGCTACAGGGCATAAAACCCAAAGTCAGGGCCAGAAGAAGAAACGTATTGCGGAACATGATAGCTGGACTATAACTGCCCTGAGTTTAGGAAACAACAACTATAACAGGAAAAGTCTTTCAATATCAGTAGGTTCTTGTTATTTTACGACAATAACCTTTTGGGGCTGGGATACAAGGACGGGCGGGCTTTTTTATGATTATTCTGGCTTTTGATACGGCTGTAACAGGTTGTTCGGTGGCGTGTTTAGATAGTGAAACCGGAGCTTCCTCCCTTCGTTCCGTCATGACGGAGAGGGGGCAGGCCGAAATGCTTTTGCCTCTGATCCAAGATGTGGTGACAGAGGCAGGGTTTCAGATGACCGATATAGATCGTATCGCGGTGACACAAGGACCGGGTTCCTTTACCGGAGTTCGGATTGGTCTTGCGACAGCTCGTACACTTGGCCTTGCTTTGGATTGTCCGGTGATCGGATTTTCAACGCTCCATATTCTAGCGAAAGAAGCAGATTCTGCTCCATCCATTCTTGCCCTTATTGATACCAAGCGGAACGATTTTTACGGACAGAGTTTTGATGAAGAGGTCCTGCCGTGTGAACCCGCACGGATCTGGACCAAAGAGGAAGCAGATGATTTCGATGGGCAGGTCATTTGGGGAGGGATGCCAGATGTGGTGTTGATGGCGGGGCTTGCTGCAATGGGGGGGGTGGAAAAAAAAGGCTTTTGTTGTGAAAAAGCTCCCCAGCCGATTTACCTGAGAGACGCCGAAGTTAGCCAGCCAAAAAACAAGGAGGCGCGGCTTTTAATTGATAATACTGCTTGACATCTAAGGCAAACAGGTGTAGGAATATAATCATACAGGCCAGTAATCCGTCTTATGCGCCGCCCCTTTCAGGGCGGCTTTTTGTTGTCAATTTTTCTACGGAGGTTTCTATGTTGATGCTCTTGGGGCGCGGACTGAATGCAGTCTTGTCTGTTCTCAACTTTCTTTTTCTCTCGGCGGATGATGCCCAAACGGGCCAGTACGCTTTTGACGATGCTCTCTCAACTTCTTACACACTCAAGGATTAAAACACATGGCAAATCGTACTCTTCGCACGCAGCGCATTGCAAAACCTGCTGTAAGACTTTCGTCTGGTGATTTATTTTTAACACGTCAAGGCGCAGACACAGAAGATGCTGTGGCTGTCATGTCTGATCTTGGCGCGTATATGGCTCCCCACCCGCGCTATCACTTCCACGGGTATGCGGGGGATCAAATTATAGGGGATAGTAAATTTTTTGACCTCTCCAGCATGGGCAACCACGGCGTGCGCGGGGCGAATCTGTCCGAAGCGCAGATGTTTGCCAATGCGGGCTATATGTCCACGATTGACCCTGCGGGCGGCGCAACGGATAGTGTTATTCGCCTTCCAAATCTCAATTTTGATTTTCTCGGTGGTGAGAAAATGATTGCCTATTGGCTCGGGAAGGTCACGCCAGAAGGGACGGATCAACCTGTGTTTGGTGATGGAGGATCGGCGACTTACCCGGGCTTTCGGGCTATTTGCAAAACAACGGGAAAGCTTCAAATCGCGCTCTATGATTCCGATTCAGATACGGCGTTTTCTGGAACAACAGTTAATACTGTTTTTGATGGAACTCTTCATAGTTTTGCTTTTGTCTTCGATGGGCAGGCAAAAAAATATGGTTTCTGGACCGATGAAATCTACGACACTGGTTTGGGTGGAGTGTATGCAACGCTAACCGGCGGTTCTATTGACTGCCGAAACTCTAATACTCTCAACATCGGACAAGCTTCTCCGGCTGCTGCTGCATCAACCTTCGGGATTGTCACACAAACACGGGCTTTGGCTATTCTTCGCCTCTCGGCGACGGATGCCATGCCAAGTGTTGCCACGCTTACCAATGTTTTCAAACAGCTTAGGGCGAATCCTTCGAAACCAATTTTAGGAGGAGCGTTTTAATGGCCCTGCAAGCTGATCTTCCTCTCACCAGCACATTTGTTGGAACACAGCAACTTCAGTGCATGGGGTCGGCGTATGCTCCGGCCAGTTATCCAAATGGTGTGGCAGGGTCTATGGAGTTTGATGATGGGTGGTTCAAAGGCACAATCCGGCAAACAGACCCCATAACATTTTCTGGGATTCGGTCTGAGGTAATCCCGTTTACTACACAAGCCCTTGGAGATGAGGTCGTCTTTACATGGGAAATGCTCATTAAAGCTACTGAATGGGCAGATCACTCAGGGGATATTGTGCTCGGCCAGCTTCACACGAAGGATGATATTCCCGCAGCGGTTGGGTTTGCCTTTGCCGCCAAGGGGGGTACGTTGTTTTTCGACATCCCCAATTCGGAGCCACCAACAGAGAGTTGGAACGAAAAACGCAATATCATCGGGGCGTTACAACTCGATCATATTTACAAAATGGCGGTGCGGATGCGGTGTATCAATAACACAACGGGGTATTTGCAAGCCTTTGTTGATGGGGTGCAGGTGTACCAGAACTGGGGGCGCGGCACGTCTTACAACGCCGATGCGCCTTATTTTAAGCTGGGGATTTATGATGGGCCGCACAACGCCGATTTCGGCACGAAGTCAGCGCGGTTCCGCAATGTCCGGCGGTACTCTGGTGCCACGGCTTATAGCGAGTTTTTGGATGCGCCTCCCCAACCACCACAAAGGATGGTTGGAGCCTAAAAGTCAGGCGGCCTTCCGCGATATTTTCTGATCGTAGGCCCCAACTTCTGGGAAGTTCTTGGCCAGAGTGTCATCAAGTGATTCAAACACGTCATACAATCTTGATTCTGAGACCGGACTTTCGACCACCACAACCAAGGACGGTTTGTTGGACGAAGCCCGGATCAGACCCCATGTTCCATCTTCCAGCGTAAAGCGAACGCCGTTGACAGTCACGATGTCGGTAATACGTTGGCCTGTCACAAGTTCGCCTTTCGCCATTTTGTCTTGGTAGAGCTTGGTAATTTTCTCAACCACATCGTATTTTTTGTCATCTGGGCAATGCGGTGCCATGGTGGGCGACCCCCAAGTTTTGGGTAAGTCGTCTTTGAGCATGGAGAGAGTTTTACTCGGCGAACGATCCAGCAAGCGGCAAATGGCAATCGCTGTCAAAACACCATCATCATAACCCCGCCCGATAGGCTGGCCAAAGAAGAAATGGCCGCTCTTTTCAAAACCAACCAACGCCCCAATTTCATTGACACGCCGTTTCATATAGGAATGTCCGGTCTTCCAATAGTCCGTGGTGCAGCCAAGAGATTTCAAAAGCGGGTCGCTGTGGTAAAGCCCCGTTGATTTCACATCCGCGACAAACACCGGATTTTTATATTGAGTTGCAAGATCCCTTGCCAAAATTACGCCCATTTTATCGGCGAAAATTTCCTCTCCCGTATTGTCAACCACGCCGCAACGATCCCCGTCACCATCAAATCCCATCCCAATATCCGCCCCCGTTTCTTTGACTTTTTTGCTCAAAGCATGAAGCATCTCAAGGTCTTCGGGGTTGGGGTTGTAATGAGGAAAGGTGTAGTCAAGGGCGCAGTCCATTTCGATCACGTCACAGCCAATCGCCCGCAAGGCTTCAGGTGCATAAGCCCCCGCCGTCCCGTTGCCGCAAGCCGCCACGACTTTCAAACGCCGCGATATTTTCCCGCCTTTGACAAGGTCCGCAATATAGCGAGACTTGAAATCTTCGATATATTCATAGCTTCCGCCCGCACAAGATTTTCCTGTCCCCTCTTTGACAATTTGTTTCAGGCGGTTCATTTCGTCCGGCCCGAAAGTCAGGGGCCGATCAATCCCCATCTTGATTCCAGTCCAGCCATTTTCGTTATGGCTCGCGGTGACCATCGCCACAGCCGGGCAGTCCAGATCAAACTGCGCAAAATAAGCCGTCGGCGAGAGGGCCAGGCCAATATCTTTCACCTGACATCCCGCATTCATCAACCCGACAATCAAGGCGTGCTTAATCGAAGCACTGTAAGAACGATAATCATGCCCCACCACAATGCGCGGCGGCGTAATTTCCCGCTCATGCATCATCGTGCCAATCGCCGTCCCCAGAGCCTGCACCCCGCGCAAGTTGAGCTGGTCGGGGTAAAGCCACCTTGCGTCATATTCGCGGAAACCGCTTTCGGCAATCACGATATGACGTTCATAAGATTCAGAATTGGGGGTGTCAGAGCTGGGGTGGTTTTTGGTCATGTTGCGTTCTCCATTTGGGACAGGGCTTGGTGTAACAACCTTCCTCGTGGTTTTCAATAGACTTTTTGCATAACCCTAACTCTGGTGAGCATCTGCCCCGCCAAAGCAGGGGGTTAGTTTGACTTTTTCAAAAACACGCTGATAAGGTGAGGAGCAAGAGGAGAAGGAAATGAAACACTCGCCGTCACAAAAGCCCGTCATCGCCCGAATTTGGCGGAAGACAAATTCTAGGGCGATCCAGAACAGACTGATATTTCTGGATTCCCTTAGAATTTTTCTATCAAAAAATTCAGGGAATGACGAGGTCTCGGACTAAGGCAAAGAAAGAAAAGCTGCACAAGACTCTCTGGATCCCGTGTATGCCAGCGTCCTATGGACGCGCTCACGGGATGACGAGTCAGTAATTATAGACTTAGCTATAAGTGTCCATCCATAAAGTTTCCACCTATGGACTGCAAATGGTGGTTTCCTGTGCTTCTGTTGCTCAAGTGCCCTGATGTACGTTCCGCTACGGCTCTTGGAAAGCCGGCATTTTCGTCACATATCTGGAACTTTCTGGATGGATACTAAGTTTGCCTATGTAGGCCGGCGCATTGGATCATGGGCTGGAGCTTCGAATCGGTGTTCGCTGATACTTAGACCGTCCGCTAATGACCCACTTACAAGTTTTCCGTTCTCATACACAGCTTCGCGGCGGCGGGAGTTTCCATCATTAGGATTTCCTGAAACTGTCTCGTCTCTTGTCCATGTGCCATGTGGTAACCCTGTATCCCTTTGGTAGAATCCATAAAGGGCCTGATTATATACTGCCCCATAAACACCACTATATCTATCGCCCAGTGCAATGCCAGAGTGTATGTTTTCATGATACATGACCAGCGGATTATTGGCATCGTATGTAAACGATAGACCTCTTAAAAAGAAACTGATGGTTTTCCCCCTCTGGTAAGCCTGCCGAACGGTTTCCAGCATCGTTGTTTTTCCATTGCAAGAGAGATCTTTCGGGTCATTCCACATAATCGCGTAGTCTCCCATTTTTCTACGTTTGGCACTTTCGGGATTTTCGTTGATAAAACATCCAAAGTTACACCCATCAACCTCACGCGCTCGGAACATATCTCTCCCGCATCGGTGAATCATCTTGTGAACCATTTCTACGAAATCGGGTCCGGCCTCCAGATCATTTTTTCCATCCAGAATCTGGCCCATATGTTGAACCGTGTTGGCTTCTATAACTATGTTGTATCGCTCTTCTATGGCAGAGCGTTCTTCTTCCGGCACAATAAACAGGCGATCTGTTCCGTCAATGCGGGCGGCTACAAAAAACCAAGACTCAGCGGTATAACCGTAGAGGAGGGGGACTTTCTGTGCCCCTTCCCAAGCTTCACCTAACGAACCATGCTGTGTATGTGACATTTTGAAGTCCTCCTCTGTCAGAGACGATGTTTGATTTAATGCAAGGTGGGCCCAAAAGGAGCTTCCCCCGTTGGTGCGTTTGCTTGGGAGGTGGGTAGGTGTTCCTTGTACTCTAAGGCTTTTTCTAGGTATGGACGGGCTTCCGCGTTTCTGCCTTCTGTGAGCAGATCAAGTCCTATCAGTGTTGCGGTATTGGCTATGCGAATCTTTGTCTCGTGGAGAATGAAGTCGTAGAGTTCAAAATTTCTTCCATGATCCAAAACAGCATCTAGAAACGCTTTAGGATCCTGAGTATCAAGTCTGCTATCCCAGCTCTGAATAACCTGTTCATAAGCCTCTAAAGCATCGTGGACGCGGTCAGTTCGCGAATAAAGGTTGCCCAAATTATATAGATTCGTAAGGAGGTGGTTAAGGGGTAAGCCCCCTTCATTACAGGCTTTTTCCAACAGGGGAATTGCAACATCAAAATGATCGGCACCTCCAAAAATGGCTGCCAGATTTCCGATGGCCTCGGGGCTACCGCTGGTTTTTGCTTGTTCGGCGCAGTTTGAGAGAAAGTTAAGAATATTTTTTTCTCCTTCATCAGCAGTACTTGCCGCCGCCGCCGCAAACGCAGTTTGAATTTCAGGGAGAGGGCATTGATCAAACCGTCTCATTATCTCCACAAGGCCTTCGGGAAAAAGGAATCTTTCTGTCATTTTTTTGCTTTCTTTAAGTAACACCACAAAATTATGTAATTTTTTTTTACAGCCCTTGATGCTCTAACTACACGTATATATTACGAAAACTGTTATTCTGTCAAGAAATTTGCCTATCTTGTCTTTGCAGAATAGACAGAGTAAAAATAAAGATCATCCGAATAAAAAACCAATCAATCAAGGACAATAAAAGGAAAAGAAAATGGGCGAAGCAGTAAAACATTTTGATCTTTTAACATTGACGACTGAAATCGTTGCCTCTCACCTGTCCAACAACTCGGTTCCAGTTGCTGAGATTCCTGCCTTGATTGAGCGAGTGTTCAAGACCCTCTCTCATGTGGGCGGTGAGGCTCTGCCCACAACTGTTTCTTCCGAGCGTCCCCAACCAGCCGTTCCTATTCGGAAATCGGTCATGGCCGATTACATTATTTGTCTGGAAGATGGTAAAAAACTGAAAATGCTCAAACGTCACTTGAAGACAGCCTATAACATGACACCAGAGCAATATCGTGATCGGTGGGGATTGGCTGCTGACTATCCGATGGTCGCCCCGAACTACGCCAAACAGCGGAGCAAACTGGCCAAAGATATTGGGCTTGGAACCTCTGGCCGCCGGAGTGCGAAAAAACGGTAGAGCCGCAGAAGAGGGACGCTAACAAAAAAGCCGCCTGAAACATTGGGCGGCTTTTAATTTTCCAAGAGGGATAAAGAAATCGGTTAGGCCCTAAAACCCATCGCGGTCACGGCGTTTGCGGTCCATTTTGCGGCTACGACGCACGGACTCGGCTTGCTCACGCTTCTTCTTTTCAGAAGGTTTTTCGAAGTCGCGACGCATTTTCATTTCGCGGAAGATGCCCTCACGTTGCAGTTTCTTTTTCAAAACACGCAAAGCTTGATCGACATTATTGTCGCGAACGGAGACTGTTACCAATTAAAATCACCTCTTTCTAAGTTAGGTAGGGCCGTTTATCACCCTTTCTGAACCGGAATGCAAGAGGAAATCACCGCAAAAAGAGCAGGTTTTACAAGAATCAGGCTGTTTTTGCCGTGCGCAGGTGCAAAGAGGCTTCCATAAGGGCCTTCGTATAGGCCGTTTGGGGATGGTCAAAAACATCCGCCGCCTTGCCGTATTCAACCATTTTTCCATCTTTCATCACCAGAATATGGTGAGAAACCGCCCGCACCACCCGCAAATCATGGCTGATAAACATATAAGAGAGAGTGTGCTTTTCCTGAAGCTCTTGAAGCAAATCCACAACTTGCGCCTGAACTGAAACATCAAGGGCCGAGGTCGGCTCATCAAGGATAATAAAGCGCGGACGAAGAACAAGGGCGCGGGCAATTGAAACCCTCTGCCGTTGCCCCCCCGAAAATTCATGAGGAAAGCGGTGCCGTGTCTCCGGATCAAGTTTTACATCCTTGAGAGCTTCCACCACCATATCTTCCCGTTCGGATTTGCTGAACGATTTGCAGTGAACGTCCAGACCTTCGCCGATGATTTGTCCAATCGACAAACGCGGTGACAAAGAACCAAACGGATCTTGGAACACGATTTGCATTCTGGCCCGCAAAGCCCTCAGATCATCGCCGTGGGTGTCCCCTATATCTTTTCCTTCAAACAAAATTTTTCCGCTCGATTTGGTGAGCTTCAAAAGGGCAAGGCCAAGCGTGGTTTTCCCCGATCCTGACTCGCCCACGACCCCCAAGGTTTGCTTTTCACGAATGGCAAGCGAGATATTATCAACCGCATGAACCGAGGTGATGACTTTGCCAAACAGTGATTTCTTCACCGGAAACGAGACATTGATATTCTCTCCGGCCATCACCACCGGAGCGGTTTCGTTGGAAATTTTCAGGCGAGAGGAAGGCTGGGCTGCCAGTAACAATTTCGTGTAGTCGTGCGAGGGAGCGGAAAATAGCGCAGCGCAAGGACCATGTTCCACAATCTCTCCGCCTTTCATGACGCAGATTGTATCACACATTTTTTCAACAACTTTGAGATCATGGCTGATGAGAATAAGAGCCATGCCAAGCCGTTTGCGCAGATCTTGCAGCAGGTCAAGAATTTGGGCCTGAATAGTCACGTCCAAAGCCGTGGTCGGCTCATCGGCAATCAACAAATCAGGATGATTGGCCAGAGCCATTGCAATCATCACCCGTTGCCGCTGCCCGCCCGAGAGTTCATGCGGGTAGGACCCCAAACGGGATTTCATCCCGGGCAGTCCCACCAGATCCAGCAGTTCCAAAACCCGTTCTTCAACTTCTTTGCGGCTGAGGGTTTGGTGAAGTTCGATAACCTCGCCAATTTGACGTTCAATCGTATGAAGCGGATTCAAAGAGGAAAGGGGTTCCTGAAAAATCATGCCAATTCGTTTGCCGCGAATGTCTTGCAGAATATCTTCGGACGCCCCCACCAAGTTCTGACCAGCAAACTCTATTGACCCCGAAGGATGCGATGCCAGCGGGTAGGGCAGCAATTGCAAAATCGACAAAGCGGTCACAGATTTCCCCGAACCGGATTCCCCCACCAAGGCAAGGCTTCCCCCTTTGGCAAGCGAGAAGCTGACGGATTTTACCGCATCAAAATTCCCCGTCGGCGTTTTGAAACGGACGGAGAGGTCTTTTACTTCAAGAAGCAAAGGCGGCTGCTGGGGAGCTTGTTCCATAGATCCCATTAGACGGGAGAGCGCGGCAATTGGCAAGAGGGGGAAGCGATTTTGCAAAGATATTAAATTCATATCCTAGCTCTTCATCTATCCCAACCCGCGCAACCCTGAATCCGGCGGAGGCAAAGAGCCTCAGGCTTTTTTCATTCGCGCTGGCGACTTTGGCGAGGAGAAGAGAGATAGAATTCTCCCGTGCCCATTTCTCGCTGTGTTCCATGAGGGCACTGACCAGCCCAAGCCTTTTGAAAACTGGATGGACGCACACCGATTGAAGGACCGCCATATCTTCCTTTTCCCGATTGACAATCGTCAGGGCGGCTAGATTTTCCTCATCCCTTGGCTTCATCGCCAAAATGCTGCCGCCGTTTTCCAGCAAGGCTGTCAGTTCGGCAGAGGTTTTGGGTTTGAGAAAATGTTTCTCGCCTTCGGGGAGAGCGTCCCGCACCGCTGCGATCAAGTCCAGAATCTGGGGAATATCGCTTGTGGTCAGTTCAATGGGGGAAAAAGGCGCAGGCTGAGCCTGTGTCAAAAACGTTTCGGTTACAATCATCGTTATCTGTCTTTCGAATTAGCAAGGAAAAGAAAGCGGAAGAACAGAGGGTGATTGGTTCATCATTAACAATCCGGAAAACCCGCCGCCGCTCCGCCACACAAAAATGTTGGCGGGGATCGTCGGATTCGGGAGATGGTTAATAATTCATCATGCGTCATGGTTTAACTATTACGACAAATGTAAAATCTATGTCAATAAAAAATTACCTGTGTTTTGAAAAAAATTCAAGAGCGCGGGGGGAGGGGATAAAAATTTGACATATTTTGAATGTTTATATACATAAATATAAGTTGTTTTAAGTGAGAATCTGCTTCTGTCATCTCCGCGAAGGCGGAGATCCGGCGTATTAAGCCAGACCCCCGCCTATTAAGCGGGGGTGACGGGGGGGCGCGGGGAATGACGGGGGAGGAGTCGCGGGGCTGACGATTTTCGGCTTCGTCATGGCCTGAATGCCTCTTGGCATTCTAAGGCCATCCATCCCTCTGTTCTGGATCGCCCTAGAATTTGTCTTCCGCCAAATTCGGGCGATGACGGAGTTTTGCAACAGGTCTAATAAGTAACGATAACAATATGGAGATTGAAAAATGGGATTTTTAGACACAGTTTTCGGGGACCTGAATGATGGTCAGCCCCACGGGCTTCGAGCGGGGTTTATTCCGGCCGTCGTGCCGTCTTTGCTAGCCTCCGGAGCGGTAGCGTTGGGAGCTCCTGCTGGTGAGGCTTTGGTTGTTGGTGCGGCTTTGGTTGCTGGTGTTGCTGCTGTTGCTGCTGCTGATGATGATGGTGCTGCTGCTGCTGGTGTTGCTGGTGTTGCTGTTGCTGCTTCTGGTGCTGCTGTTGCTGCTGCTGTTGTTGCTTTTGCTGCTGGTGCTGGTGGTGCTGTTGGTGCTGGTGTTGGTGCTGCTTTTACTGCTGGTGCTGCTTTCCTTGCAAGAGGCTATAATCCCACGAGATCTCTTCTCGGAGCGGGGGCCGGTTTAACCCTCGGGGCGGCACTTGTGTTCAATGTTGTATCGGGCCTTCCTCAGAAACAGTCCAAAGCTCCTGTGGCGGGACCCGTTCCGTCCACAGTTAAGAGTGATAAGGGGCGATGCGGAAGAGATTTTAATCCAGCGGTCATAACCGATGATCCATTGGGCCAGAAAATTTATATGATTGCTGCACAGGTAAACTGTTTGTCACAGCCAAACCCCTAGGGAGGCCAGAAAAGAAAGCTGGATGGCCTTAGAATGCCAAGAGGCATTCAGGGCTATGACGAAGCTAAAAATCGTCATCTCTGCGAAGGCGGGGAGCCCCGTCATTCCAGCTTTCGCTGGGATGACAAGAAGGGGAAATCCCCCATTTTCGTCACATATCTGGAACTTTCTGGATGGACACTGAGGGGTTTATAATATTTTATTGACATAAGCTTAGAGCGACTCTATGTTTCCTTCCTTGCAGGATTTAATAATTTTTCATGGAGTTTGATGATGTTCAAAAAAATCTTACCTCTTGTCTTTGCTGCGGCTGCAGCCCATGCGGCACCCTTTGAAGCGGTTTATGTTGGGGAGCCAACAAAAAAATTGGCGCAGCAAGCTGCGCGTTGTGCTGGGGTGACGGCCGTTGCTGGGGCACGCCTCGGTGATG
>JAEUKO010000160.1:0-528 GCA_016794285.1 Alphaproteobacteria bacterium
TAGGTGTCGTAGAGCTTGAAGGCAATTTCGCCGTTCAAAGTCTGGCCATCGCCGAGCTTTGCGGCTTCGTCATCCAACAGTTTCAGACCACGATCCAGGGTTTGTTTGAATTTCGTTTCTTCCATCCGCAAGGTTTCGGAAATCAGGGCCTGCGCGGAATACAGTTCCGGATAGGCCTCGCCCATCATGGTTTGCAGGGTGGGGAAGAGTTTGACCAACAGAGGGTCTTTGGCGCCCAGCAAATGCGCATGACGCATCCCACGGCGCATAATCCGGCGCAGAACATACCCACGCCCTTCGTTCGATGGCATAACCCCATCGGCAATCAGGAAGGCAGCGGCGCGCAAGTGGTCGGCAATGACGCGGTGCGAGGCAACCTGCGCTCCGTCAGGCGCAACGCCGGTCAAATCGGCCGAATGTTTGATGATGGCCTGGAAAATATCAATGTCGAAATTGTTTTGTTTGCCTTGCAGAATAGATGCCACGCGTTCCAGACCCATCCCTGTGTCAATGGAGGGTTTTGGTAAT
>JAEUKO010000161.1:0-525 GCA_016794285.1 Alphaproteobacteria bacterium
GGGAGTATCCAGGAAAGCAATTTTATTACCGCTCTTTGTAGTTACATCGTACGCGCCAATGTGCTGGGTAATTCCACCGGCTTCTGAGGCAGTAACTTTTGTATTGCGGATATAATCCAGTAAGGATGTTTTACCGTGGTCAACGTGACCCATAATGGTAACGATGGGAGCACGGGGTTCCAGACCATCTTCATTTTCAACATCTTCAACAAGATCAAGTTCTTCTTCTGCTGATGTGAATTGAACGGCATATCCGAACTCATCGCAGATTACCGTAATGGCTTCAGCATCTAAACGCTGATTGATCGAAACGAACATGCCTAAACTGAGGCATGTTGAAATAATTTCGTTAACCGAAACATTCATCAAAGAAGCTAGATCATTAGCCGAGATGAACTCTGTAACTTTAAGTGTTTTGGAAGCTTCCTGCTCCTGCAGCATTTGCTGCTCATGCGCATCAGAAAACGCCTGACGCTTTTCTCTTCTGTATTTTGCACCGGAGCCTTTCTTGCCGCTACCACCGCC
>JAEUKO010000162.1:0-512 GCA_016794285.1 Alphaproteobacteria bacterium
CTCCTTACTCTCTGGAGAGAAGCCAAAGAGACGGCAAATTCTCCTGTCGAGGCTTGGGCAAGTATTCAAGCAGATCCAGAACTACGCCGCGAGTATCAAGAGCTGAGGGGACGTGGTGGTCTTGTTCGCGTGGGCTGGGATGAAGTTAACGAGATCATTGCGGCGGCCAATATCTATACCATCAAGCAACATGGCCCCGACCGAATTCTTGGATTTTCACCAATTCCTGCTATGTCGATGATTTCTTATGCTGCTGGGTCTCGTTATCTGTCGCTGCTTGGCGGTGTATGTATGAGTTTCTATGATTGGTATTGTGATTTGCCTCCAGCCAGCCCTCAAACATGGGGCGAGCAAACTGACGTTGCTGAAAGTGCTGACTGGTATAATGCAGGATTTATTATTATGTGGGGATCGAATGTTCCTCAGACACGTACGCCTGACGCCCATTTTATGACTGAAGCGCGTTATAAGGGAACGCAAGTTGTCACGATTACGCCAGATAATTCCTAGGC
>JAEUKO010000163.1:0-511 GCA_016794285.1 Alphaproteobacteria bacterium
GGTCGGAGGTTCGAATCCTCTCACCCCGACCGAAAAGTCTGACTTTCAGGCAAAAACATCAGATGCAGGCAACTGTTTTTCATCTGTGTTGCCACCCTAGCTCAGTTGGTAGAGCAACGCATTCGTAATGCGTGGGTCGGGAGTTCGAGTCTCCTGGGTGGCTCCAATAAGTTTCAAGTTCAAAAGCCTTCGGCGTGTTGCGTCGGAGGCTTTTGCTTTTGTGGCCCTTCGCAACCGGAGAGGGTTGATCGTTTGAAAAAATAAGGTTACTTTTGTCTGCGATTAAGAAACAACAAATCAGCATGACGCAGAGTATCGGGTTTACCAACAGCATTATCGAACCTATGGGCTTTTTGTCCGGGTTCAATATTTCGGACAAGGTATGGAACCAGTACCAGCGATTTGCTGTGCCCAAAATCATGGAATCTACCATGAAACTACGCGGTGCTTTGTACTATGTGAAAGATTTCAGCCCGAAACAAGCGGCCGAAGAATTAGAACATATCGCCGA
>JAEUKO010000164.1:0-509 GCA_016794285.1 Alphaproteobacteria bacterium
TCGTATCGACACCGATACCGGCGCGTCCGATAACCTTTAAATTTTTTGCTTTTTGAAGAACGTCTTTTGTAATTTTTGCAGATGACCGACAGGCGACCGCATCATAATCTGTAATGATGTCTGCGATTTGTTCGCTTGATAAACCGGTTTTGATATCAAAGGAGATTCCCTTCCGGGTAAAAATTTCTTCGGCACAGCGGTCCATTTTATCCGCGATTAGAACTTTTGGCATTTCTAGCCCTCCATTTATGACATAAACAGCGTGTATTAAAGTCTTTTTTAAACCTGTTGTAAAGCAAGCACCTTGCAGAAATGACGAAACTTCTATATCGATAATCTATGTCTATTTGTACCTCTACACTTTCCAACGGAATCCGCATTGTAACCGATCAACTGGCAGGGGCCGAAAGTATTGCTCTTGGTGTATGGGTTGGTGTTGGAACACGTCACGAAGACCTATCCCAAAATGGGATTGCCCATATGTTAGAGCATATGCTGTTTAAGGGAAC
>JAEUKO010000165.1:0-509 GCA_016794285.1 Alphaproteobacteria bacterium
CCAGGCCGAGGCCGAAGGGAATATGCATCGGCGATTTGTCCGCTTGCCCGGGGGTAGGCGCGGTTTTCTGCGCCAACGTCAGGTCGAAGGTTTTCGCTTTCGCATCATAATGCGTCGTGACCTTCACATGCGGCGTTCCTGCCTGTTCGTACCACTTGAAAAATTGCGTGAGTTCGCGCCCCGAAGCGTCGGCCATGCAGGCCACCAAATCCTCTACCGTCGCCGCATCGCCGTCATGGCGCTCGAAGTAAAGGTCCATCGCCTTGCGGAAGGCCTTGTCGCCGATCAGCGTTTTCATCATCCGGCAGATCTCGGCGCCCTTTTCGTAAACCGTGGGGGTGTAGAAATTGTTGATCTCGATATAGGCATTGGGTCGCGGCGGATGGGCAAGAGGGCCCGCGTCCTCCGGCATCTGCCGCGCTCGCAGGGTTTTCACATCGGTGATGCGCTTCACCGCGCGCGAGCGCAGGTCCGATGAAAACTCCTGATCGCGGAAAACCGTGAGGCCT
>JAEUKO010000166.1:0-509 GCA_016794285.1 Alphaproteobacteria bacterium
GGCAAAGAGGTGATGTCCCAATATATTCACCGCAAATCAAAGCGTAAAGATGGAGTCTTTATTGCTGTGAACTGTGCTGCTATTCCTGAAAGTCTTTTGGAATCGGAATTATTTGGTCATGAAAAAGGAGCCTTCACAGGCGCTGTTGGTCGGCGTTTGGGAAAATTCGAGGAAGCAAATGGTGGAACTCTTTTATTGGATGAAGTATCCGAGATGCATCCTTTGCTGCAGGCAAAACTTCTTCGGGCTATTCAAGAGCGGGAAATTACACGTATTGGCAGTAACGAAGCTGTAAAAATCGATGTTCGCATTGTTGCAACATCCAATCGCAACCTTGAAGAATCAGTCAGTAAAGGTGAATTCCGTGAAGATTTATATTTCCGTCTAAACGTTGTCAATATTCGTCTTCCTGCTTTGCGCGAACGTAAAGCTGACCTCCCACAACTTGCCCAATTTTTTATTGATAAATTTTCCGAACAAAATGGCCTGGCCTCAAAAAAATTGTCTGC
>JAEUKO010000167.1:0-505 GCA_016794285.1 Alphaproteobacteria bacterium
AAGCGAATTCGTCCCCAGACGATTGGCGCCGTGTACGGAAACGCAAGCGGCTTCGCCAATCGCCATGAGTCCTGGCGCCACGGCTTCAGCGTTTCCCTTCGTTGGATTTATCACCTCCGCATGAATATTGGTGGGAATCCCGCCCATGTTGTAATGGACGGTCGGCGCTACAGGGATGGGCTGTTTTGTGACGTCAACGCCGGCAAATATTTTTGCCGTTTCGGAAATACCGGGAAGGCGTTCGTGAAGAAGTTTGGGGGGTAAATGTTCAAGATGCAGATAAGCATGATCTTTTGCAGGGCCTGCGCCTCTGCCTTCATTGATTTCGATCTGAATCGCGCGCGAGACGACATCACGGGATGCCAGATCTTTGGCATGAGGGGCATAACGCTCCATAAAGCGTTCTCCTTCCCCGTTGGTGAGATATCCGCCCTCTCCGCGCGCGCCTTCGCTGATCAGACAGCCCGCTCCATAGATTCCGGTAGGATGAAATTGGATGAATTCC
>JAEUKO010000168.1:0-505 GCA_016794285.1 Alphaproteobacteria bacterium
ACCGACCTGGCGGTGAGCGCTTTGCCCTACGCATTGGCGGAATTTTTTCGAGCACTCGTGGGTCTTGCGATCTTCACTGTGACCGGGCGCTACGATTCGAAGTCTAAAGATCAACGACGCTAGAAACTCCTTCTCTCCCGCGGAGAGAGGGTCGAGGTGACGGGGACAAGTAAAGCGAAGTTCGGCCCCCTCACCCTGACCCTCTCCCACAAGGGGAGAGGGAACAACACAGCGGCGAATGCCTCCCGACAAGCGACGCGATTCGGCGAGTGCCGGACGCAAAGGACCATCACTTTTACGTAAGGGGAACAGCTATGTACCTTTTTTCTCAAACGCCGGAAACGGCCAAGCCTGTGACCGAAACGGTGCGCGAAGTAGCCACCGCCACGGGCAACACCGTGACCAAGACCTTTGACAACTCGTGGCAAGCGGTTGTCGACAGCTTTACCAACGCCTGGCACCAGACCATCAGCATCGCGCCGCAGATCGTGGCCATGGTCGTGGT
>JAEUKO010000016.1:0-14476 GCA_016794285.1 Alphaproteobacteria bacterium
TCATCTTAACATCCACATCGCTGGTGTTGTCGGGTTGGTCCACAATCTCAATTTTGTAGATCAAACCGAGTTCATAAATATTGACCGGAATTTCCGGATCATAAACTTCGCGCAAAGAAGCAAGAATAGCAGGCCACAAAGGATGATCCTTTGATCCCGTAATATGGGGAGGCTCGGCGAGTTCGTCGTAATCCTCGCCGAAGGCACTGCGCACCAGTTGTTCGTCTGCAACGTGATGCATTTATTTTTCTACCTCAATATGTTGCACGCTTTTTCTAATCCAAAAACTAAACTGTCAATATCGCTGCGATCAGAATACATTCCCATCGAAGCACGCACCGTCCCATCAACTCCCAGATGTTGCATCAGCGGCATACAACAATGATGCCCCGTCCGAACAGCAATCCCCATCTGGTCTAAAATCATCGCCACATCACCCGCCGGACACCCTTCCAGCGTAAAACTGATAATTGCCGCTTTTTCGGGTTGATGGCCATATATTTTCAGCCCCTCGATCTCCATCAGCTCTTCCCGTGCGTAAAGATGGAGGCTTTCTTCCCACGCCCTGACTTTATCCATCCCCACGGACATAAGATAGTCCACCGCCGCCCCAAGTCCAATCACCTCAGCAATAGCCGGAGTCCCCGCTTCAAAGCGCGAGGGAGGCTCAGCATAAACCGCGCCCTCCAGCGTCACTTTTTCAATCATATCCCCCCCACCTTGATAAGGCGGCATAGAGGCAAGAACATCATATTTTCCGTACAAAACCCCAACGCCTGTCGGGCCGTACAACTTATGCCCCGTAAAGACATAAAAGTCAGGAGCAAAATCTTGAACATTCACAAAGCCATGCACCACGGCTTGAGACCCGTCAAAAAGCACTTTAATTTCTGGATGAAATTCTTTTGCTATCTTGCTGATTTCAAATGCATTATTGATTGTTCCCAAAACATTAGAAACATGGACCAGAGAAACCATCCTTGTCCGAGACGACAGGGTCTTCTGAAAAAACTCCATATCCAGTGTTCCGTCTTCCAGAACAGGAATAAATTTCAGCACAACCCCGATTTGGTCCCGCAACAGAAACCACGGAACCAGATTGGCATGGTGCTCCATTACGCTCAGAATAATCTCATCCCCCGCTTTCAGGAAATTCCGCCCCCAGCTTTGAGCCACCAAATTGATGGCCTCTGTGCTATTGCGGGTAAAGACAATTTCGCGAGGGGACGAGGCTCCGATGAAACGCGCCACCTTACTGCGGACGGCCTCAAACTCTTCAGTTTTTACTTGAGAAAATTCGTATAACCCTCTGTGAATATTAGCGTATTTACATTCATACGCAAGGCTAACAGCCTCAATCACACTGCGCGGCTTTTGGGCACTCGCGCCACTATCAAGATACACCAAAGGCTTCCCGTGCATGGTCTGCCTCAAGGCTGGAAAGTCTTTTCGCCACGAATTATGACCTAAGTCAACCACGCCGAAATCCTCTCCTGCATTTTTTCCCGCGCTTCGCGTGTTGTGATTTTATCGAGCACTTCGCCAAGAAAAGATTCCATCAACATCCGACGGGCCGCCTCTTCCGAAAGTCCCCGCGAGCGCAGATAAAACATCGGCGTTTCGTCAAGGGGTCCGGTTGTCGTTCCGTGGGAACATTTGACATCATCCGCATAAATCTCTAGCTCGGGTTTCACGCTCATCTCCGCTAGAGGCGACAAAATCAAATGGTTGGAAAGCTGATACCCGTCGGTTTTTTGTGCCTCTTTGCCAACGTGAACTTTCCCTTGATACACACCGTGGGACATCCCTTCGAGCACTGTTTTGAAAAATTGATTGGAACGGCAATGGGGAGCCACATGGTCAACACGGATAGTCGTATCGCCCAGCTGCTTTCCGCGCAGCAAGGTCAAACCAGAAAGATCCACGCTGGCATCTTGCCCCAGAAGAGACACATCAAATTCCTGACGCGTAAATCCCCCTCCAGTCATAAGGCTTACCATTTTGTACTTCGCCCCCTGCTCCAGCTCGACATGAACGGCATGGGTTGAAACGGAAAACGGGTCATCTTCGAGAATCCGGTAATGGGTCAGCTTTGCCTCTCGCGCCAACCGAATGGTAATAGCTCCGTTTTTCCAGTAAGAGTCCTCTCCGGTATGCGTTTCGATAATAGTAATATCGCTGCCATCCCGCCCTTCAATATCAATCCGCCACGGAATAACATGCCGCCCCGCCCCGCGCAAAGACAAGAAAACGGGACGAGCCGCTTCGCGGTGACGAGGAACAAACAAACGAACAACCTTTGGCGCATAGCGGTTATTCAGATCCCATAGCTCTCCGGTTCCAGATATTCTTTTCTGGGTGGGATCAACAGATTCCAGAAAATCAAAAGCCCCCGAAGTTTCCCAATCAGGCCCCTGCACCTCTGGATGTTGCATAAGGAGAGCCGCCCGCAGATTTGAGTATTTCCACCGCTCAGATTTGGGGTCAGGCAGAGCCAAGGCCCCCGCCCCGCGAAACGATAGAAGGGGGTTCCCTCCGCTGCTCATGCCGCCCCTCCGATGTTTACATAGCCGGAGGATTCAAGCGACACAGCAAGATCAGCCCCGCCTGATTTGACAATTTTTCCACCAGACAAGACATGAACATGATCCGGCACGATGTAATCCAAAAGACGTTGGTAATGGGTGATAATGAGGAACGACCGACGAGGAGAGCGCAGCGCATTGATTCCCTCAGCCACAACTTTCAGCGCATCAATATCAAGGCCAGAATCGGTTTCATCCAATACGGCCAGTTTTGGTTCAAGCATCATCATTTGCAACACTTCGTTGCGTTTTTTCTCACCGCCGGAGAACCCAACATTGACAGACCGCTTAATCATCTCATCAGAAATTCCCAAAGCAGCCTGTTTGGATTTGAGGAGTTTGAGAAAGGCGAGGGCATCCATCTCCCCTTCCCCGCGCTGCTTACGCAAAGCATCCAAGGACGTTTTCAAAAAATTGGTTATCTGCACACCCGGAATTTCAACAGGGTACTGAAAGGCAAGGAAAATCCCTGCTGCTGCCCGCGCTTCCGGCGTCAGGTTCAGAATGCTTTTGCCTTCAAGCAGGATGTCCCCGCCCGTTACAGTGTACCCGGGTTTTCCTGCCAGAATATAAGAGAGTGTAGATTTCCCAGCCCCGTTCGGTCCCATAATCGCGTGGACTTCACCCGCTCCGATGGTCAGGTTCAATCCTTTGAGAATTTGTTTGCCATCAATTTCAGCGGCAAGATTTTTAATTTGAAGCATTTCTTTTCTATTTCTTTCTACTTAATCAACCAAAAGAAGTCCTACCCAACACTTCCTTCCAGAGAAATTGCCACGAGTTTTTGAGCCTCGACAGCAAATTCCATTGGAAGGTTTTGCATGACCTCACGGCAAAATCCATTCACAATCAAAGCCACGGCCTCTTCGCTTGAGAGTCCGCGCTGCTGGCAGTAAAAGAGCTGGTCCTCTGAAATTTTGCTGGTTGTCGCTTCGTGTTCGAGTCGCGCCAGAGGATTTTTGCTCTCAATATAAGGAATGGTATGCGCCCCGCATTGATTGCCAATCAAAAGGGAATCGCATTGGGTATGATTACGCGCTCCTTCTGCACCGGCCAGAACCTTGACCAACCCGCGATACGTTGAATCCGATTTTCCGGCGGAAATGGTTTTGGCAATCACCCGTGACCGCGTGTTTTTCCCCATATGGATCATCTTGGTTCCCGTGTCCGCCTGCTGGTGGTTATTGGTAATCGCCACCGAGTAAAACTCACCAACCGAGTTCTCGCCGCGCAGAACGCAAGACGGATATTTCCAAGTAATCGCCGAACCAGTTTCTACCTGAGTCCACGATATTTTGGCATTGCGGCCCTCGCACAGGCCCCGTTTGGTCACAAAATTATAGATGCCCCCTCGCCCGTTTTCGTCCCCGGGATACCAGTTCTGCACCGTGGAATATTTAATTTCGGCATCTTCGTGGGCAATCAGCTCAACCACGGCGGCGTGAAGTTGATTCTCATCGCGCATGGGGGCTGTGCATCCTTCCAGATACGAAACATAAGCCCCTTTGTCAGCGATAATCAAAGTCCGCTCGAACTGACCGGTTTTCAGTTCATTGATCCGAAAATAAGTTGAAAGCTCCATCGGGCAACGAACCCCGGGGGGAACATAAACAAACGACCCATCGGTAAACACGGCCGCATTGAGGCAAGCGTGTTTGTTGTCATGAAAAGGAACCACCGACCCCATATATTTTTGAACAAGCTCTGGGTGTTCGCGCACAGCTTCCGAAATCGAACAGAAAATAACGCCGGCCTCTTTCAAAGCCTCTTTGAAGGTTGTGGCAACGGACACGGAGTCAAAGACAACATCGACCGCAACGCCGGCAAGAGCGGCCCGCTCCCGCATTGGAACCCCAAGCTTTTCAAAGGTTTCCAACAATTTTGGATCGGCCTCATCAAGCGAGTTGAGCTTGGGTTTTGGAGCGGAGTAATAATAAGCATCTTGGTAATCAAACAAGGAGAACCGTGGCTTGGCCCATGTGGGTTCAGGCATTTTTTTCCAATGATCGAAGGCTTTGAGCCGTGCAGCCAAAAGCCAATCCGGCTCTTTTTTCTTGGCCGAAATGAAACGAACAATCTCTTCATTCAGCCCTTTAGGGGCCTTGTCCGATTCAATATCGGTAACAAATCCGGCCTCGTATCGAGCCATATTTTCAACATGACGGGCAATGTCTGATGGTTCGGCCATATTCTTTAGATCCGTCCTTTCTGACGTGAAGGTACAAAGACCAACATATCGGCTAATGAGAGGGTATCAAGAGCTGATTTAATCACTTGGTTTACTTTTTGCCACCGCCCTTTAAGGGGACAAAGCTCTTGAATGCCGCACTCATGAATTTCATTCGTGGCGCAATCCGTGACAGAAATAGGCCCCTCTAGGGCAACAATCAACTCGGTAACTGTTACATCCGCCGGAGAGCGTTCCATTTTATACCCGCCATTCACACCGCGAATTGAGATAATCACGCCCTGACGAGAGAGCAGCTTCAGAACCTTGGCAACGGTTGGTTCGGGAATCCCCGTCCGCTCAGCAAGGCTTGAGGCGGTATGAACCTTTCCGTGGGCCGCAGCCAACAGACTCAAAACCACAATGGCATAATCGCTAAGTTTGGAGAGTCGAATCATGGCCTTCCTAATTCGTACATTTTTGGTACCATATGTCACAAACCGCCTGAAACTGCAAGCCTCCGGCTTTTTTACGAAATATTATGTTTTTCGTAATATTATTGTCCCCATCGCAGCTCTGGGAGAAAAAATGGGCGACCACAGCTTTAACAAACCATCCCCTAACAAAAAAGTTGTCAGCGATGTCGGCAGTTTGGCGATAAATGGCCTGCCGGAAGGAGCTGGTTTAACCGGAATGTTAGGCGATCAATTCGGAAGTGCTGTACGCGGTGGAGTCATTCGCGCCATTGACAAAGCTCTTGGCCCCGTCAGTGTGGTTATCGACTACGCGATTGATTGGGGCAAGGAACAAATTCAAGAAAGCAAAAATCATCAAAATTACATAACTGGGATTCGTGGACTCGCCGAGAAGAAAGTGTCAGGATTCCTTTTCGAAGAAAGACAGATCAATGGACAATCCGTTCAGGTGGCGGTGGACGCTAGCGGAAAGTTGGCCAACCCAGAAGCCAAGCCCTTCATTTGGAGCAATTCCGACGATCCGAATGATCCGCAAGTCAAGAGTCTGCTTTCTGCTGCCGAAGAAAAAGCCACTGCGGAACTAGAGGAATTTAGACAAACCTCCACAAAGGAACTCCCCGCCCGCAAGCAACGCTACGTGAATGATCTGAAAGCATATACCCAATCCATTGAGGACGAAGAAAACGATGAGGGAGTCAGTAGTGTTCGGCCTCCCCCCACTCCTCAGTACCGCGTAGAAGATGACTATCTCCAGAAAATCCAAGAAGCGCACGACTCTGTCGCGGCGGATGTAAAACTGTCAGGACCTAAACTAGGCCCTCAAGCCGGACAAAATCCTACGTTGGCATCAGGTGGCGGCTAACCAAAAAGAAGCAATAGACCTGTTCCTAAGAAAAATCGGACATCTTAATCGGCCCGTCACCCCCGCTTTATGGCGGGGGTCTGGCTTATAATACGCCGGATCTCCGCCTTCGCGGAGATGACAAGGGAGGAGCGGAGATGACAGGGAGGGGGCGTTTGTATGTTACTGGGAATGGCTATAATAAAGCCTTTATAGGGGCCCGAATCACCTGTAGAAATAGAGCTGTTCCGCCGCGTCACTCTCTTTTTCTTGGGGATCTAAATGCGCTTTTATGCCTACGTCACAACGACAGCCGTCTTTCTGAGTGCTTATCTGCTATTCGTTGTTCAGCCTATGGTTGGCAAATATCTCCTTCCCTTGCTTGGGGGGGGACCGTCTGTGTGGAACACGGCCATGTTATTCTTCCAGATTCTTCTGCTCGGCGGCTACGCCTACGCCCACGGAATGGCTCGTTTTGTGCCGGTGCGCAGCCAGTATATTGTCCACCTTTCCCTTTTTGTTTTGGCCGCTTTGTCGCTGCCTCTCGCCCTCACCCCGGGAGCCGAGCCTACCGGACAAGACCCTATGATGTGGCAACTTCGTACGATGTTGGGGATGGCCGCGGGTCCTTTCTTTATCCTTTCGGCAACCGCTCCGCTGCTTCAACAATGGTTTTCAAAAACCGCGCATGAACGGGCTGGAAATCCTTATTTCCTCTATGCCGCGAGCAATATTGGCTCCATGCTTGCGTTGTTGTCCTATCCATTTTTGGTTGAACCCGCTTTGAATCTTTCCTCCCAATCCTTTGGTTGGTCATGGGGGTATGGCCTGCTGGGGGTTCTTATTCTGCTCTCCGCCCTACTCTCAAAGCCTGCAGCCAAGGTTGAAGAAAAAATAGAATCCGTGGAGGAAGATGTTCCGATAACATGGAGAAAACGCGGCGCGTGGCTCCTCCTTTCCTTTATTCCGTCCTCGCTGATGCTTGGTTTCACCAGTTACATCACCAGCGATGTGACAACAGTTCCTCTTTTCTGGATTATTCCGCTCTCTCTTTACCTGCTCACTTTCATTATTGCCTTTTCGGAGAAATCCTTCTTTTCCCTGCCCCTCACCCGCATTATCCAAGGGGCCTCTGTTTTACTGCTTCTGTTCCATATGATGTTCACGGGCCTGTTGGTTCGATGGGAATTCGCAGGTGTCCACGTTCTTTTCTTTTTCTTTACGGCTCTTCTCTGCCACCAAGAACTGGTTGCCCAGAAGCCAAAACCTCGCCACCTGACCGAATTTTTTCTTATCATGTCACTGGGGGGAGCTCTGGGGGGACTCTTTAACTCGATGATTGCCCCACTTATTTTCTCGCTTCCTTATGAGTATATGGCGACAGCCCTGCTGAGCACATTTTTCCGCTTTAGCTCGTCGCAACCTCTGAGCTTTCTCGGTTTTGAACGGAAAGATTTCTTGAAAAAATACGCAAAATTCGCAGGCGTCATAGCTTTGGTTATTGCCATTTTGTTGGTAGATATGCCCCTTGCTACGTCTGTGTTTGGGGCCGGAATTGTCGTCCTCTGCAGCTACTATATGAACAGCCGCCTTACCTTTGGTGTTTTATGCGCCCTTCTTTTTCTGGTCTTCCCGATCCGGCAATGGACTTTGAGCGGTCAAGACCTCGTCACGTCCAGAAACTATTACGGAGTTATCCGTGTACGGGATGAAGGGGGCGTGCGGACTCTCCTTCACGGCGTCACCAACCACGGGGGACAATCCCTTGATCCGAAGGATCCGTTCAAACCATTTGGCTATTATGACTCTCATTCTGGCCTAGCTGATGTTTTTGCACTTCCTTACATGAACGCAGCAAATCAACCGAGAAAGATTGCCGTGATTGGCCTTGGAACTGGGGCGATTGCGTGCTTCTTCAATCGAGAAGACCGCAGCTTTGATTACTACGAAATTGATCCCGCCGTTGTTGAAGTTGCTCAAGACCCCAAATACTTCACCTATCTGAGTGATTGCGTCTCTCACTCAACTGTACAAACTGGCGATGGCCGCCTTTTGATCGCCCATGCGCCGGACCATAGTTATGATGTCATTGAGCTGGATGCCTTCACCTCCGATAATATTCCCTTGCACATCATCACCAAGGAAGCCATGCAGATCTACCTTCAAAAACTCAAGCCAGATGGAATTCTTGTTTTCCATGTGACCAACCGCTTTTTTGATCTTGAAAACGAACTGGCCGTTACCGCGAAATCTCTTGGTTATAAAGCTCTTTTCAAGCTCAACATCGGCGATGATCCTCGAGAACTCAAAAAAGCAGGAAAAAGTCTTCAGCTTGCCACTCAGTCTTCGAAATATGTCGTGATTACTTCGAACGAGTCTGTCCAAGCCGATTTGCTGGAACGGGCGCAGAAATGGAAAGTTCTAACCGCCAATGAAGACTGGAAGCCTTGGACCGATAGCTATGCCAATATCCTGCGCTCGATCAGACAATAGGCGGCTATTTATTTGGTAGCTGTAAATTTAATGGCTGGATTTTTGTCCTGCGCATCGTTCAAATGCCAGGCATTACGCGCCATAAAAACGGGGTCTCCGTCGTGGTCACTGGCAATCGATCCTCGGTATTCATCCAGAAAGGCTTTTAGTTTGGCGGGCTCCTGACTGGAAACCCACCGCGCTGTGTGAAGGCTGGTTGGCTCGAATCGAACGGGCAGACTATATTCCGTCCGGATGCGATCCCCGAGTACATCAAATTGAAGCTGGCCAACGACCCCAACAATCCAACTATTATCAAGAACGCTGCGGAAGACTCGCGCTACGCCCTCTTCGGCTAACTGTTGCAAAGCGTTCCCCAAATGTTTGGCCTTGAGAGGATCATCTGCCACAATCCGTTGAAGATATTCCGGCGCGAAACTGGGAATGCCGGTGAAGGTCAATTTTTCGCCCTCGGTTAAAACATCACCAATTCTCAGATTTCCATGGTTGGGAATCCCGATAATGTCTCCAGCGACAGCCTCTTCAACCATCTCCCTCTCTTGCGCAAAGAACATCAGGGGCGAGTGAATAATCATCTGTTTGCTTGACCTTGCATGATACAATTTCATGCCTCGCTTGAATGTCCCCGAACACAGACGGGTGAAAGCAATGCGGTCTCTGTGTTTTGGGTCCATATTGGCTTGTATCTTGAACACAAAACCCGTGACCTTGTCTTCGTGAGGCTCAACAACCCTCTCCAACGTCTTTTGCGCACGCGGAGAAGGCGCAAATTTTCCAATCCCGCCCAGCAATTCACGCACACCGAAATTGTTGACCGCGCTTCCAAAAAAGACAGGCGACATATGGCCTTCGAGATAATCTTCCACCGCAAACGGGGGACACGCTCCGCGTATCATGGCTACATCTTCGCGTAATTGGGCGGCTTGATCGGCAGGAAGCTTTCCATCAATCAAAGGGTCGTCAAGCCCCGAACAGGTCAAGCTGTCCGAAAGGGTTTCCCCCTTACTGCGATCGAACAACACCAGCCGATCATTCAACAAATCGTAACACCCTTTGAAATCGCGCCCCATGCCGATAGGCCAACTGGCCGGAGTCACCTGCATCTGCAATTTGTCTTCGACTTCATCCATCAGGGCGAAAGGATCCTGACTTTCGCGGTCCATCTTGTTGATAAAGGTAATGATAGGAATATTGCGCAAACGGCAAACTTCAAACAATTTGAGAGTCTGGCTTTCAATCCCCTTGGCCGCATCCAGAACCATAATCGCGCTATCCACGGCGGTCAGGGTGCGGTAAGTGTCTTCCGAGAAATCTTCGTGCCCGGGGGTATCCAGCAGATTATAAGTCAGCCCTTCATAATCAAAAGTCATCACTGAAGACGCCACCGAAATTCCGCGTTCCTGCTCAACCTTCATCCAGTCCGAGCGAGCCCGACGCCGTTCACCACGCGCTTTGACCATTCCGGCAAGCTGAATGGCTCCTCCGAAGAGGAGAAGTTTTTCAGTTAAAGTTGTTTTCCCCGCATCGGGGTGCGCAATAATCGCAAAGGTGCGGCGCGTTTCTACCAAACTTGTCATTTATAAGATCTGCTTGCCTTCAAAGGGGTTTTGTCCGCTACGGTCTTCTATCTCGATAACCCAAAGATCGGGATCACGATTGATCGCGCGGCGAATATACGCATCAGCATCGGATTCCGCAACTTGTTCGTCTTTTAAGGCCTTCATCCAGCCTAATTCTCCATTGATCCCGCGAATTTGGCTCAAGACGCGACATAGCCCGTTCAAAAGGTTAATCTTGAGCAAGACAGTCCCCGAGGCATAGGCCCCCTTTTGCGCTACATAATACGGGATACACGCCAAAGTCATCTGGCGCAAATGAGCATCGACCCAAAGTCCGGTTGGCAAACGAGCATCGCTCATTTTGGGGAAACTTTCCTCTGCTATTTTTCAATCTTCCGGCCATAAAGTTCAAGCCGATGATCGAGAAGATCGTAACCAAGTTCTTTGGCAATCCGAAGCTTGATCTTTTCAAGCTCGGCATTTTTGAACTCAATGACATCTCCGGTTTCGAGGTCTATTAAGTGATGGTGATGGTCCAGATTGTTCACTTCATAGCGGGAAAAATTCTCATTAAAATCATGGCGGACAATAAAACCCATCTCGTCCAACATCGACAATGTACGGTAAACAGTAGCAATGCTGATGGATGGATCTTGTTCTTTGGCCCGCAGATAGACTTCATCAACCGAAGGATGATCTGAGGCTTTCTCAAGTGTACTTAAAATAACCCGCCTCTGCCCCGTCATCTTAAGTCCGGCTTCAATGCAGCGTGAGAGTAAGTCTTTCATTTTTACGCCCCCACCCGATCAATGCATATACGTCAAAGAAAACAGAACATGGTTGTCTGTATAGTCTTCGGAAGAAATTGTAGAAATCCGCCTCCGGTAATTATACTCAGCCCCTGCCGATAAATTGTCGGAAAGCTTGTAATCGGCTTCGACTCCGGCTTCCAGAAGCTTGTTTTTGCGCGAGGTTCCCGAGAGAGAATAGTCATTGTCATCATAACGCACGCTTGTGGCTCCACTGAGGCGCGTGGTGAGGCTGCTCCGTAATTCCGCTTGATGCGACGTGGTCATTGACCCACCAGTTCCCGATACGCTTGGCTCGCTAAAATACCGTGCCGATTGAAGGGACAAGGCCGTCAAAGGAGTGATTTCCCAAACAAACGACCCGCCGACATAGGGATCTTTAACATCAAACTCGCCCTCATGCTTGCGGTGAAGATAGCCGCCAAACAAGCTCCCGCGATAAAGACTTGCCGTATGAAACTTGAGCCCCAAACGCGTGTTTACTCTGCTTGCCCGATCTTCAGTCCCGTTGATGAGAGAATAATCCGTTGTGTTATAGGTAACTTCAAGAAAGAGCTCATTTTCTGGCAGATATTCAAAGGCAATATTTGATTGATATGTGTTCGAGTTTTTCTCGAAATAATCCCCGCTCCCGAGCAAGAAACGATCTGACTCCAGCTCACTCTTTTCTGTACTGCCAAAGAGCTTGAGCTGAATATAGCTGAGAGCGCGTGTAAAACTCAAACTTCCCTTGGTTGCGTTATAATCAACTGTGTCGCCCCCTTCTTGGTCTTCCCCTGCCCCACGCCCGTAATGTTTGCGGTTCCGTTCCAACCCTCCCACGACATAAGTTTCATAGGCAATGTCATACTGACCGGATAACAGAAAACCGTAATCGGTATAATCCTTGTGGCTGTATCTTTTATAGGAAGCTTTTTCAGCCTTTGTTCCGAAATAAAGCGAATGGCGATTCCAGTTGGTTTGCACCGCGAGGCCCGGCTCAAACACCGTTACCATATCGGAAGATGTGTCGTTTTTGCTTAGAAAGATATTGTCGTGAATATTTGTTTCTACCTTAACCCCGGGGGAGATCATAAATCCTCCCAAAGGAATGCCAATCGTGGATTGGTCAGAAATTTTTGAAGGTGGCAGAGAAAGAATATTGTCAGGAGAGGTTGGCTGAGCCCACACAGGCGAAGAAGAAAGAGATAAGACACCGACAACAAGCAGCAGCATCCGCCGAGGGTGAGCCTCTAGGCCAGATTTGAACAACCGTCCCAAAGCAATTCCCAACACGACCCCCACGCAATTGGCAAGAGCATCACGGACGGAAGCTTGCCGACCGCCGATAATATCTTGCAAAACCTCGTTCAAAACTCCCATTAACATCAATAAAAATCCGGTTATAAGATGAGCCCGCAAAGAAGATAAAAGAACAACCGGAATCACCATTAAAAAACTATAAGCAAGAACGTGAAGCAGCTTATCTGACTCATTCGGCGTTGTAATAAGGTGCGGAATGAGAGAAAGCCCCGCGACAAGAGCAATCATCACAGCCCAAAGAAAATGGGAAGCTCTTCTCATCCCCCCGTCCCCTTACGCGGCTTGGCCAATATTTGGCAACAAGAAATCAGATCCCACAGCACCTTCTTTGTATTTCTCAATATCGACACGGTTTAAGACGACCCCCAGAACGGGAACCGCATAGGTTTTGAGCAATGCCAACATACCGGACATATCCTGTTTGGAAGTTTTCATCCACTCAGTCACAACGATAACACCATCTGCCTGATTGGCAATAGCCCCAGCCTCAGAATGTGCCAAAATTGGTCCGGTATCCACCAAAATATAACCATAAGTCTTTTTCAACTCAGCGAACAATTCATGCATCCGCTCAAAATGGATTGGCCCCATATCCTGTCCGGTTTTTCCGCCGCGCAAAATAGCAAGACCGTTCGGATCCCGTGCAATAGCCTCGGCCAAAGGAGAGCGTCCAGATAAGACATCGGCAAGGCTGGCTCCACCGCTGCCCTTCAACATCGTCGTCAAACTCGGCTTAAGGAAGTCGGCATCAATCACGATAACCTTGTGTCCTTGGGCCATCAAAGAATACGCAAGGGCTGTAACCAGCGTGGTTCTCCCCTCTTTGGGCAGAGCAGACGTCACCAAAACGGCCTTAGCCGGAGTGCCAAACAATCCCGCCATATATATCCGTTTGACGGCTTCCTTAAAGGTTGAGTTCTGAGCAGAGCGCGCCGCCATCAAAGGATTGTCAACTTTTGGCAAAATGCCCAAGGGGCGAACTCCCAATTTGCGTACGTCTTCGTAATTGGCAAGACCAGAACTCAAAATTTCCGAGATAAAGACAACGGCGAGAGCAAAGCTTCCTGCAAACACGAGGTTGACAATCATCAAGAGGGTTTTCCCGGGCTTGACCGGATAAAGCGGAGCCACAGCCGCCGAGACCACAACAGCATCTGGCCGCGCAAAACTGACCTGTGATTGCAAGTTTTCGTAGTTATTCAAAAACCCATCAAGAAGTTTCTGACTGGCATCTTGTTCAACCACAAGGCTCTTAAGCGTCACCAACTTGACCCTCATGTTATCAGCTTGTCTTTTCAAAGCCTCAAGACGTTCTTGCAGCATGGCTTCTTGAGCCTCTGTCGCTTTGAGGTCATTGAGCAACGAGACTTTAATATTGGTTATTTCGGTTTTAATGGCACCCTCGACTTGGCCATACTGACTGGAAGCTGCACGAAGCCCGGGGTGATTGGGGCCATAGCGTGAACTCAACCCCTGCATTTGCTGGCCGGCAAGACTTTTTTGTTCCTTAAGGTGTTGAATGAGGGGAGAACTGACCACATCGCCAATGGCATCTGGAGTGCCCTCTTCTTCAGCAACTTCAATGGCCTTCAGCTTAGCTTGCAAGTCAAACTTATGAACCTGCACTGGGGCGATCTGATTGGAAATGTCTGAAATCTGCTGGTAAACCAGTTCTTGGGAATCCTTGCCAACCGCTAAGTCTTCCTTGGCGCGAAATTCGTTGACGGCTTGAGACTTTTGAATGACATCCGCCTTAAGATCTTTAACCTTGGTTTCGAACCACTCACGCAATTGCTCAACACGTTGACGCTTAAAGTCTATCTGGGACTCAAGATAAGCCTGCACATGGGCATTGGCGATCTGCGCTGCTTTTTCTGGGTCTTTGTCTTTGTAAGAAACTTCAATGACCCGCGACAAGCCTTGGGGATAAACTGAAAGATTCTTGGTGAAGGTTGCAAGCATCTTTTTAGGATCAGACGCAACCTCAGCAAACTCTGGGAATTGGCTTATATCCAGTTTCTTAAGGGTCAATGCCGCCAAGCTCGGGGAAGAAAGCATTTTAATTTCAGTTTGAACTGTTAATTCACTGAATTTGTTTCCTTCGGTGACATCATTAAAATCTGCCAGCTTGACAGTCTTGTCTTCAATCATCACTGAAGAAGATGCGGCATAATAAGTCGGACGCATCAAGACAACCAAAGTTCCCAGCAAAAAGGTTACGGCTCCAACCGCAACAATCATCCG
>JAEUKO010000016.1:14486-30843 GCA_016794285.1 Alphaproteobacteria bacterium
GCGACGCCGCCAAAGGATCAAGAAAATGTCCCGTATGTCCGGAAGTGTATCCATCGCGGGAGAAAATTCATCGTTTTGCATTTGTAAGGAAATCCTTGCCTAAATTTTCATTCTATCAGCCAGCCCACCCATCACCAAGGCTGGATTTTTCAGGGTTTTTTGTATAATCCCCAAAGAAAATAGGCAAGAAGTTTAACCATGTTCTCCCATAAGATTGTAAAAAACTTGCTTTTTTCTCAAGGGCTCGTTACGGATAGCCCGTTCCACTTTCGATTTTCGGACTTGAATTATGTCGTTAACACCCTCTTCTACCGCTGAAAACCCTCGCAAACGGGTTCTGGTTCTTATCGGAACCCGCCCTGAAGCCATTAAAATGGCTCCAGTTATCAAGGCGTTGCACCGTCAAGGTGAAACCGAAGTCGTGGTTTGCGCGACCGGACAGCATACGGATATGGTTTTCCCGCTTCTTGATTGGTTTGGCATCTCCCGCGACTTCACGCTTGACGTGATGAGCCACCAACAGCCTCTTTCCCATCTTGCGGGCCGCCTGCTTTCTGGTCTCCATGACGTGATCGAAGAAGTTAACCCCGATGTGGTCATGGCTCAAGGCGATACAACCTCAGCTTTTATTGGCTGCTTGGCGGCCTATTACAGTTACGATCACTTCTGGAAAAACCAGCTCCGCAGCACTCCCATTGAAATTGCCCATGTCGAAGCCGGATTACGGACTGGGAATAACTATTCCCCCTATCCAGAAGAAATCAACCGCCGCTTGATGGGCCACATGGCGCATTGGAACTTTGCTCCTACGCTGGAATCTGCAGCGGCTCTCCACCGCGAAGGGATTAAGACCAACGTCTTTGTGACGGGAAACACGGTCATTGATGCCTTGTTTGAAACCCGCGATCTGGTCGCCAAAAGCGGCATTGATCCTGTCCCGTTTATTCCTCAAGGCGAGAAAATCATTCTGGTTACCAGTCACCGCCGCGAGAACTATGGCGAGGGTCTCAAAGAAATCTGCGCTGCGATTAAGGCCTTGGCCCTTCGTTATGCCGATCAGAATTACCATTTTGTGTATCCAGTTCACCTGAACCAGCACGTTCAAAAACCAGTTCATGAACTTTTGGGCGGCCTTTCTAATGTGCATCTCATTGCCCCGCAAGGCTATCCAGAATTTGTAGCTCTCATGGCCCGCAGCCACCTGATCTTGACCGATTCCGGCGGGGTACAGGAAGAAGGCCCGTCTTTGGCCAAGCCTGTTCTTGTCATGCGCGACAATACCGAACGCCCCGAGGCAATTACGGCGGGAACAGCTCGTCTGGTTGGCCCTCGAACAAATAGCATCATCGCCGAGACCTGCTCTTTGCTGGATAACCCTCTTCTTTACAACCGCATGGCCCATACGGCCAACCCCTACGGGGACGGCAAAGCGAGTACGCGCATTGTAAATCTTTTGCGCGGCGGCAAGGCCGATGACAACACATTCATCTATAACCCTGACCCATCCTAATATAGATACAAAGAAAGCTCTCTCCCGCCATGTCCACCATGATTGACCCATCTGCCTATCTGCAAAACCCCACCAAGCGTTTTACTTTTCTCGGGGCTCCGATGGATGGACTCACCATGAGCGAAACCTTGGCGATTGCCGAACACTGTATGAAAACGCGCACACGGCTTCAACACGTTGTCGTCAATGTTGCCAAGCTCGTAAATATGCAATCCGATAAAGCCTTATGCGAAGACGTGAGCGGCAGCGACCTGATTAACATTGATGGCATGGGTGTTGTTTGGGGAGCGCGTCTATGTGGCCATACTGTCCCCGAACGGGTCAGCGGCGTTGACATCATGGAACATCTTTTGAAACTCTGCGCCGAGAAAGGCTATCGCCCCTATTTCTTTGGAGCAAAACAAGAAGTTCTGGAACAGGCCGTCCGCAATATTCAAGCCCAATATCCAACCATTGTGATTGCGGGCTATCGCAACGGCTATTTCAAACCCGAAGAAGAAGCCGAACTTATTCAAAACATTGCCGCTGCCAAAGCCGATTGCTTGTTTATTGCCATTTCCAGCCCCACCAAAGAACGCCTACTCGCTCAATATAAGGACACCATCAATGTTCCCTTTTTGATGGGCGTTGGAGGATCTATTGACATCAAAGCTGGTCTCACCAAACGCGCCCCGCTCTGGATGCAGAAATTCGGGCTCGAATGGCTTTACCGTATTTTGCAGGAACCTCGACGAATGTTCATGCGCTATTGGACCACCAACCGAAAATATGCTGGTCTGCTTTGGAAAGAATGGTGCCGGTTCAAAGGCTGCGCAAAAACCGTATAATCGTATCCGCCCATCTATCTTGATCCTGAACACTCAAGAGCTTTTTGACGTTTATTTCGAGGGCCACCCCAGCGGTCCCGTTCTTTTGCTGGTGCATTTCGATGGAACCTGATTTAAGTTTCTTCAGATCATACGGATAGTTATGCGCGAAAGAATAATCCGTTTCCGTTTTCAAAAAAACATCCAGCTTTTCAAGCAAAGGACTTTCCCGCGTGTAAAGTATCCCAACATCCACCTCGGTAAAAGGTGCATCCTCTTTCGCCATCGCTTTTTGGGCAACCTCCGGTGTGTAGGAATGTATGGTTAGAAGAGAAACTCCCTTCCCGTCCGCATTCAAGCTCTGCGCAATGCGTTTTTCCACCTGATGATGAAACGGCCAGTAATAAAGATCCAAACGCCGTTGTTTTTCGGCCTCGGAGAGTCCCCTATTCCTCGGCACATCCACCCCGTGCTGCGTCTCACAAAATAACTGGGGATGGTCGGTGGAACGATTCAGATCAACCAGAATACGCGATTGCCGGCCCATGATAGCGGGCAATCCCAATTCTTTGGCGGCACGAAATAGAATCCTTCGTACGCCCTTATCCCCTCTAAAATTAGGGTCACGACGGAAAACAAGAGGATCAACACCCATTCTGTCATAGGATTCAGGGATCCCAAACCCTGCGTGTTCTCCCAGCAAAATCAGGGAAGAGCGGGATTGTGGGTTTAGCTCAATAAAACTTTTTGACATCATTTATATCATCCTTAAGCTACCTCTAAAAAAAACCTTTTGTCATCCCGTTGGCGCGTCCCGCAGGGACGCTGGCACGAACGGGATCCACAAGGACAATGGCAAAGCCATTGACATTACCGGATTCCGGATGTGCAAACTTTTCAGGACTGAAGTCCTAAAAAATGCCTCCGGAATGACGGGGGGTCTTTAGAATTAATCTTTAATTAGAAATTAGGTGCAAAGCCTCCACAAGTTGTTGATCGTCCATAGAGCGATAACAATTCGTCAAGGGAACAAAATCAGGTGACAGAAACGGCTCAATCGCAAGGGCCGCAGGACTTCCCTCTTCGAAAGTTTCTTGAACCAATTCCTTTATGGCGCAGAGGAAATCCCGCATAGTCCCTAGCCCAAAGCTCATCTTATCCAGATTGCCTATATTTTCAACAGCACGCGCACGGTTTTGTGAAAGGAGAGCGTAATCTTCTATAAAAGAGCCCTTGAATCCAAAATCTTTTAGAATTTTCTCTAGCGCGAGAGCAGAACGCTCCGTCCCAATCACTCCACCGAGTAAGGCTGTAGCCGCTACCATCTGGGCCGGACCTGAATCTGGTGTGCGAAATTCCAAACGCCGTCCTCCCTCTGGCAAGGGTTTGAATTTAATGTCGGGATATAAAAAACTCTCGGCAAGAGCGAAATTTCTCTCGGTCTGCAACCCTTCACTGGCCAAGCTGTTAAAAGTTTTGCTCAAATGTCCTGCGCCAGCAGTGCCCAGCTTCATATGTCCTTCCCGATCATAATAATACAGCATGGGGGCGTTACAAATTTCCTCTATGTGCCTCCGTATCAAATCGTCTCCATCTGTTGCCGCTTGCAGATAGGCCGGAAGACCGGATTCATGGGTGGGATAGGCTCTATAAAAAACACTGCGAATATGCTCGGAATAAGTTTGTTCATCGGCGCGTCCTGTGTCAGAGGCGAACAAGGCAATCAGCACAGGAGAAAGAGCATGACCAAGGTAAAGCGTGCGGTATAAATCTTGGGGGTTAGAGTACGTCAAGCTAACCTGTACGCTGGCGGTCAAAAACCCAACCTTCAAAGCATCCAGAGGAAGTCCTGTTCGCACAGCCTCAACCATATCAACAACTCTCTCGCGGCCGATCATTTTTTCTTCGGCCTCAAGCAAAGTTGTAAAAGGCGGAACCGAAGAAGGAAGAACTGACAAGCCTCTCTCTGCCGCAACTTCATTGATCCGTCTTTCCGCATGACTGGCTTTGACAATCAGGCCGTCCAAATCTGTTAGATCATGAGGGCTGGAAGCGTATTCGATCACCCCTGCCGCTTCGGTATGTATAGGAAACCCATCGTCCTCAGATAATCTCTGATGTAACTGTGTAATCTCTTCCCTGCCGGCGTACGTCCCGCCCTCTTGAAAGACGATGATATATTCGCCCTCCACTCCAATACTGCGCCGAGGGGTCCCTGCCCCTGAGAACGCCTCAACGATTTTGCCAAAATCAATATTGGCTGAATCTGATGCAATGCTTATGGTCGTCATGATGTTGTTCCTTATAAAGCTAAGCCAATAACTACTTATACGTCATCCCGTTGGCGCGTCCACAGGACGCTGGCACAAACGGGATCTGGATCTTGTGCAGCTTCGCTGCACGCATAACGCCAGATCCCCGATCTGCGGTCAGCTCTGCTTCCCTTGTCGGGGATGACAACTGTACAAATAATTTTGTAACCATCTATAGTTTGTTAAAATGGGAAAAAGGAATGATGGGCCTATGCCCAGAGACACCAAACGGACACTGCGCTTTGACAGGTTTCTACAACAAAAGATGTTTGGGTCAAATTCTTCATGATAGGAATAAGGTAGATAAAACCCTCTCCTTCTGTCAAGTAAAAAATTGAGCCTGTCTTTCTTTTGCTCGTCTACTTCACCTGCAAATCGAGTTCTTCCAAGCGTTTGATCTCATCGCGCAGACGCGCAGCTTCCTCAAATTCCAGATTGGAAGCGGCCATGCGCATTTGATCTTCCAGCTTTTTGATCTGTTTTTGAAACGCCTTAGGATTACTCAATAACTCCTGATCTTGATCCGAAAACCCTGCGGCGGCGGCCAGATCCACATGATCCCCCCGCTCATAGACACTGCTCATCACATCATGAATGGCCCGCTTGATGCTTTCGGGGGTGATATTGTGTTCCGTGTTATAGGCTTGTTGTTTTTCGCGGCGGCGGTCTGTCTCCTCTAAAGCCATCTTCATGCTTCCCGTTATGTTGTCAGCATAGAGAATAGCCTTGCCCTCGACGTTCCGAGCGGCTCGCCCGATGGTTTGAATGAGAGACGTTCGTGAACGAAGAAACCCTTCCTTATCCGCATCGAGAATAGCCACCAGCATACATTCAGGAATATCAAGTCCTTCGCGCAGAAGATTGATTCCAACCAGAACGTCAAAATCTCCCAAACGTAATCCGCGCAGAATTTCGATCCTCTCGAGCGTATCCACATCCGAGTGCAAATAGCGAACCTTGACTCCATGGTCTGCCAAATACTCGGTTAAGGCCTCAGCCATTTTTTTGGTGAGAGTCGTCACCAACACCCGCCCGCCTTGCTTGCTGACGCGGTGACACTCTTGCATCAGATCATCGACTTGGTTTTGCGTGGGGCGAATTTCAACAGGCGGATCAATAAGGCCCGTAGGACGCACAACTTGTTCAGCAAATTTTCCGCCCGTTTGTTCCAACTCCCATGCCCCGGGGGTGGCCGAAACATAAATGGTCTGCGGCCGCATCCGGTTCCAGTCCTCAAATTTCAACGGGCGGTTATCCAGCGCGGAGGGCAAACGAAACCCGTAATCGGCCAAAGTCACCTTACGCGCGCGGTCCCCGTTATACATGGCGTTGAGCTGGCCGATCATCACATGACTCTCGTCTATGAATAACAAAGCATCTTTCGGCAGATATTCAAACAAAGTCGGGGGAGGTTCGCCCGCTGCGCGTCCGGTCAGGTAACGGGAATAATTTTCAATCCCCTGACACATCCCCGTTGCGGCAAGCATCTCGAGATCAAACGTGACCCGTTGCTCCAATCGCTGCGCTTCGAGTAATTTTCCCTCAAGACGAAACTCTTCAAGCCTTGTTTTCAAATCTTTTTTAATCTGGCCCATTGCCTGCGCAATCGTCGGGCCCGGTGTAATATAGTGGGTGTTCGCATAGACCCGCACAGCGTCCATCGTAATGAATTTTTGTCCAGTCAAGGGATCAAACTCCGTAATGGTTTCGACCTCGTCCCCGAACAGAGAAAACCGCCAGGCACGATCTTCAAAGTGAACGGGAAAAAGCTCAACCGTATCGCCGCGCACGCGGAAACTGCCCCGTTCAAAGGCAAGATCGTTGCGCTTGTATTGCAGCTCGATCAGCTTGGCAATCAGCTCTTGCCGATCCAGTATTTGCCCCTTTTTTACCTCAAAGGTCATGGCATAGTAATCTTCTTTGGACCCAATGCCATAAATGCAAGAGACCGAGGCAACAATAATCACATCTTTTCGTTCGAACAAAGACCGCGTGGCGGCGTGGCGCATCCGGTCAATCTGTTCGTTGATGGTGGATTCTTTTTCAATGTAAAGATCTGTGCGCGGGACATAGGCTTCGGGCTGATAGTAATCATAGTAAGATACGAAATATTCCACCGCGTTTTCGGGGAAGAAAGATTTCATCTCTGCATAAAGCTGGGCGGCCAAAGTTTTATTGTGCGTGAGGATCAGCGCAGGCCGTCCCGTCGTTTCAATGACATGGGCCATGGTAAAAGTCTTGCCCGACCCTGTCACCCCCAACAACACTTGATCGGAGAGCCCTTCCTCCAGACCATTCACCAATTGACGAATGGCCGCCCTTTGGTCTCCGGCGGGTTGATACTCCGAATGAATTTTGAAAGGGGTCTCTGTCATCGCACCGCGCACTCCTCCCCTTTAGCTATAAAACATTCACAGGAAAATGAACAGAGATGCGATCTTCTTCTTTTCCCCCAGTAGGGACAAAATCAAGCGTAAGTTTGTAATCGCATTATGGCGTATCAAGAAACTTCTTCAGTGGTAATAAAAATTTGGGCTCACTATTATGAAGTCTAAACATATAGAGTATCGTAGATACAGTTATCATTACATAGCAAATTACACCAACCTTCCAAAACCTATGCTCGACCCAATACTCATAAAATAACTCTATGGTACAGGTTGCTATTAAGAAAATGGGAAACACTGAAGTATAAAGAAAGTGTAGCCAATTAGAAAATAAAGGGTATTTACGCAGGTACGATACACCCTCTCTAGTGTAAGCAAGGCTGGCAGGAGGATAATAAGTTTTTATCTCTTTCTCAAGAGCATGGAGATAATCGTATTGCCTTTCAATAGTGACATTAATTTGGAAATACTTGATCCCCCACCCCATGAGCATAAACCAGAGCAAGAGTGATAAGAACCCATCAAAATCTTTCAAGGAAATGCCAATCTGCTTAGTCACATAGGCATCTAAAAGTTCTGTAGCCTCGCTAAAAAACTGCATAACAAAAAGGCACAAAATACAGAGAAGGCCAAAAAACAGGCTGTCTCTGCATTTTCTCGCGTCGTGGTGCAAATCGTATGTATCTTTGTAATGTGAACACAAAAAACTAAACTTCACCGATTCGTCAATCATATACTAAGCAGCTTTCTTGCGAGCGTCTTTCATAGCTGAAATAATAGGATCTCGTTCAAAACTCATCGCCCATGACGCACCAGCACCAAGTAGTTCCGAAGGGGATTCATTACTCTTATCAAGTTTAACAGCAACCAGCACGTTGCCATGCTCCTTGCTTTTTGCAATCTCGTAATTTTGCCAATTTTTGTTCCCAATCTCTTTATAATCTTTGTGGAGCTTATTAGCTTCCTTGCCAACAATCACCAACGTATAGGTGGCTTCATTAATTTTTCTTGATAGAGCCTGTTTAACGGCTAGAACCGATTCACTTTGAATTTCTTGCGATGAAAGGTCACTAAAGAAAAAATCAAACTCTGGGTTGGCATCCCAAGCTTCTAGTAAGAATTTGTAACGCTTATCGTTCTCATAGTCAAAACTGACAAATACTCGCATTTTATTAGCCATTTCTATTTCTCCTGTTAACGGAAGGCACTAAACGACAGCCCCTGTCTGACCATCAGGTCATCACTAAAGCTGCACCATCTATGGTTTATTAAGCTATCGATCATAGGCTAGCAGAAAAATACGATTCTTCAAGAATTATCCCGGACAAGATTCTTAGCATATTATATCAACTGGGAATGACACCTATGCCCGCAAGCCTCATGAAAGACGAAAGCACCAGAGCAAAAACGCTACAAATTATGGAAAATAGTATCTCAGGCCACGAAAGAAGAAAATTGGCGTTCCCTACGGGATTCGAACCCGTGTTACCTCCGTGAAAGGGAGGTGTCCTGGGCCTCTAGACGAAGGGAACAAGGCCGATAAATAACAGCCGCCTATATACTAGGTTATGGGGCAGGAGATCAAGAGGATTTTTTCATTTTTATTAAACATCTTAAAACCCCCTGTTTCTCTAGGTTTTTTGGGGCTCTACAGCCAAGCCTATCATGACTTATCCCTCCTCCCGTCCCCCCCGCTTCAGGCGAGGGTCTGGCGTATTGAGTGCAGCGAAGAGCTGCACGAGACTCTGGATCCCGTGCGTGCGAGCGTCCTACGGACGCGCCCACGGGATGACGGATAAGTAATTATAGACTTAGCTATAAATTCAGCTCTAACCGGCCAAGGCCGCGTCGGCAATCAAGAATTCCACGGATTCTGTCCCGTTCCATTGATTGATTTTGAACTGCCCCAAAAGGTGCAAAGCCCCCCCGTTCCCCCTACTCAGCAATAAATCTCCGAGCGGCGTGTCCACAGACCGGAAAGCGATGGCCTTGATTCGCCCGCCGCCTTCCATGTCCGAAGCAAACAAACGCACATGAGAACTGCCCACGACATCGGCACTGTTCACCTTCACAAACGGAAGAACGAATTGTGGTTCGGGGTTATCCTGTCCAAATGGGCCAACGTTGTTTTCAAGCAAGCGGACAAAGTCAGGTTTTACTCCCCGAACACTGACGATTCCATCCACCAATTCCTCACTAACAAGATATTCTCCGGTCGAGTTTTTTTCTGCTTCTTCACAGAAAAATTGGTATAGCTCGTCCATCCTGTCTGGCAAGACGGTAAACCCCGCCGCCATAGCGTGTCCACCGCCTTTAAGGAGCAAGCCTTGATTTTTTGCGGCCATAAACAAGGCCGCGAGATTAAACCCTGCGACAGAGCGGCCCGAGCCTCTTCCCTCTAACTGGCCATCAAGGCCGAGCGTAAAGGCCACACAGCAGGTTGGCTTGCCGTATTTTTCCTTGATCTGGCCCGCGACCAATCCGTTCAGCCCAACGTGCCATGATGGATCAGAAATCAGGATGATCGGTTTTTCGTGCAAACGGTCCCGTTCGACCATTGCGATGGCCTCACGCATCATGTCCGCTTGAATTTCGCGGCGTTTGGTATTGCAATCATTCAGCAACCACGCCAGATTTTTGGCCTCCTCCGCCTCTTCGCAAGAAAGAAGCCGCGCTCCCAAATCCGCCTGATGAACCCTAGATCCAGCATTGATCCGTGGTCCCAGAATAAAGCCCGCATCGTCTGGACTGGGAAGAGCCTTCACTTGGCCGACTTCACACAAAGCTTTCAGCCCTATGTTTTCCTGCTTGGCCATTTGTGCAAATCCAGCCCTCACCAAGAGCCTATTGGGGCCCGTCAAGGGGACCATGTCACACACAGTCCCCAAAGCCACAACATCCAGCCAAGATTTAAGCGGAGGCTCTTCAATGCCTTGATCTGCGTAATACCCTCGGTTTCTCAGGGCTGCATTGACGGCCACGCACGCCAGAAACGTAACTCCCACGGCGGCCAGCATATCATAGCCGCTGGTGTCATCCTGACGCTTTGGGTTGATAATGTGGTTGGCCTCTGGCAAGAACTCGCCCTGTTCGTGATGATCGAACACGCAAATATCAAGCCCCATCTCTCGGCCTTGCGCAATCACATCAAACGCTGTGGTTCCGCAATCAGCCATCAAGACAATTTCCACCCCCTGCGCCTTGAGTTCAGCAAGGGCCTTGCTGTTTGGTCCATAACCTTCGGTCATGCGGTCAGGAATATAAAGCTGAATGTCCACTCCCAAATGGCGGAAGAATTTCTTCAGCACCGCTGCCGAAGTGGACCCGTCCACATCGAAATCGCAAAAAGCCGCTATTCTACGTTTTTGAATAATCGCCTCGGCCAAATATTCAGAAAATTCAGCCATTCCTGCCAAGCGAAAGGGATCGGGAAAATCTCGCGATAGCTTAGGATTCAGATAGGTGTCCACTCCCTCAAGTGGAACGCCCCGTGTTGCCAATAACCTTGCCACAACTTCGGGAAGCCCCAGACGGTCCATCATCTGCTGAACCATCTGATCCTGCGCCGGAGGGAAAACCCACCTCGCCTGCATGATAGAACGCTCAACTTGAAGAGCCAGAGATCCCATCGCGCCTGTACTTATACTGGCTTGCGTTTGAAGTCATGGCGCGATTCAATCCGGCGAATAGTCCCTGATTTAGAACGCATAACCACCGAATGGGTAATCGCCCCGCCCGAGAATCTTCGAACCCCGGGCAACATCGTGCCTTCGGTCACGCCCGTTGCGGCGAACATAACATTATCGCCACGGGAGAGATCATTCAGAGTATAAATGCGGTTGAGGTCACGAATTCCGGCTTTCTCCGCCCGCGCCCGCTCTCCGTCATTGCGAAAAACGAGCCTACCGAGGATATTTCCTCCCATACATTGCAAAGCGGCGGCCGCGAGAACGCCTTCTGGGGCTCCCCCTGTCCCGACATAAAGGTCAATCCCTCTGTCGGGATCTGCTGTGGAAATCACCGCGCTAACATCCCCGTCTTGAATGAGCATGATCCGCGCTCCAGCATCACGCACCGACTGGATCAGAGCTTGATGGCGTGGGCGGTCCAGAATACACACCATCAAATCGCGCACATCCATCAACTTGGCTGAGGCTACTTTTTGCAAGGTTTTTTCGATAGGCGCATCAAAATCATCAGGAGTCAAATCAACATCCGGCCCAGCGGCCAGTTTCTGCATATAAACATCCGGCGCATGGAGAAAACTTCCCTGATCTCCAATAGCGAGAACCGCAAGGGCGTTTTGTCCCCCCTTCGCGGTAATGGTTGTTCCTTCGAGCGGATCAAGGGCAATATCAACCAACGGCCCCTCCCCTGTTCCGACTTCCTCGCCAATATAGAGCATCGGGGCTTCATCGCGTTCGCCTTCCCCGATCACCACGCGCCCTTGAATAGAGAGTGTATTCAGGGCTTTGCGCATCGCATCGACGGCGGCGCGATCGGCTTCTTTTTCATCACCGCGTCCAATTTGCATGGAAGCCTCAAGGGCGGCCGCCTCAGTGACCCGAATAGCCTCCAGAGTCAGACTGCGATCCATAGAATGAAGGTCTGCTCCAGAAGACGGAAGAATTTTGGCTGGCTGTTGCATATTATACTCTCCTTGTTCGCTCTAAATATTCAGCATAGGTAATACCAAAGGCGGACCGGCAACGCTTCCCAATTGCCCAACGCGTGCCATCGCCAAATCAATCTGTCCCCATGTTGTGTCATGAGTGGTAATGAGGACAACAACCGGCTGGTTCACGGCTTGCGCTTTTTGAACCAGAGTTTCAATTGAAATGCCTTCATCCCGCAAAATTTTTGCCAAATCAGCAATCACGCCGACCTGATCTTTTACCTCAACTCTGAGGAAGAATTTTCCGCCCCACGCCGCAACGCTTGCCCACGAAGCCTTTTGCAAATTGGCCACTGGAAGCCCGAAAACAGGCGTTTTGCGCCCCATAGCCAGATCAATCAGATCGGCCACAATCGCCGAAGCCGTCGGCCCTGCTCCGGCCCCCTTCCCTTCGATAAAGGACGGACCGATAAAATCTCCCATCATTGAAACGGCATTCATCGCGCCTGTGACGTGAGACAAAGGAGAAGCAAGCGGGACCATCGCTGGCCCAACAAAGCGAAAAATTTCTCCTCCAGATTCTTGAAACGCGCAGCCAAGAAGTTTAATCGAATATCCCAGTTCAGATGCCGCCCGAATATCGGCCAAAGAAATGCGCCGTATCCCTTGGACCGAGAGTTCTGGCAGATCCGGCGACACGCCGAAAACCAAACTGGTCAAAAGGCAGAGCTTATGCGCCGTATCTCCCCCGTCAATATCCAGCGTAGGGTCGGCCTCGGCATAGCCTTGTTTCTGGGCTTCGCTAAGGACATCGCCAAAACTCCGCCCCGAAGCCTCCATGCTTGTTAGGATGTAATTGCACGTTCCGTTCAAAATACCGTACAAACCCGAAATTCTGTTTGCCGCAAGACCTTCACGCAGCATCTTGATAAGAGGAATCCCTCCGGCAACGGCCGCTTCAAATTTGAGGCTTTTGCCTGCTTTTTCTGCAGCACAAGCGAGATCCTTTCCATGATGAGCCAGCAAGGCTTTATTGGCCGTCACCACGTCTTTTCCAGCGGCCAAAGCTTTTTGAACGAGCGAGAGAGCTGGATCATTCTCTCCGCCAATGGCTTCAACCACAACGTCAACTTCCGGCAACTCCGCGAGCAGCGAAGGGTGATCCAGCCATTTCATGCTATCAAAAGAAATGCCACGATCTTTTGTACGATCTCTGGCCGAGACAGCCACAACATCAAGGAAACATCCGGTCCGCGAGGCAATCACATCACGATTGGCCCTCAAGAGAGACAAGACCCCCAGCCCAACATTCCCAAGTCCGGCAACGGCAATTCTTAGTGTTTTCATGGGGGCAGAACTTCCTCTTCAATCATGCCTCCCCTATCAAATCCTGTCAGGGAAGGTGTATCCATCAACATTTCCGGCGGCTCATCAATTTTGGGCTCACTTGAGAAAATTTCTCCAAACCCCAGCAACGAGTAAACCGTCACGCGAGGATCACGAATAATCATGGATTCGTGTTTGGGAATATTGAATTGTATGCCGTGAGGCTTTTCGGGCAAAGCGGGAACTGTCAAGGTTGGAACCCAAGGATCAAAAATATCGACCCCACCATCCGAAAGACGACGTCCCAAATCCAGCAAAGAAAACATAGGCGGAGCTGATTCAATTTTTGGAGAACTGGCAAGAGACGTTATCGGCGCACAGCCAGACAACCCCCCGCCCAAAATCGGGAAAACGATTGCAGCAAAAAAGAAGTAGGAAATACGCACGTCAAGGTTCCTCTAAATTACGCCCGTATCGTGGCGCAAACTGTGATTCCAAGCAAGTATTAGAGATTTTCGCGTGGAATTGCATTTTTTTTCGCTCTAGTGCACTGTTATTATTGATTTTAGAGCGATTCGAGACCAATTCCATGACCAAAACCCCTTCCTCCACCTCCCTGCCCCCCTCCTCTTCCCCCGAACAACCCGAGGGATTCGACCCGTTTTCTTTCAACCAGCAGATGCGGGAGATTCTGGAGAGGCTTTCTCCCCTCATGAAGGGTTATGCGGAAAAACAGGGGGAAGACCTCGCGCAAAAGAACTGGGACCCTTACAACCTACACCCTGTTTTGATGAGTTTCTGGCAAAACTCTTTTCAAAACCCGCAAAATTTTCTGAATCTCCAGATGGAGTACTGGCAAAACATGGCCCTCTTGGTTCACGAAATGGGGCGCAGATTTATGGGGGATGAACACGGCAAGGACATTGCCGAAGCCGACAAAGGCGATCGGCGATTCCGTGATCCGCTCTGGAAAGAAAATCTGGTTTTCGACTTTCTAAGACAATCTTACTTGCTCACTTCGGAATGGATGAAAAAATCTATCCACAACACCAAAGGGCTGAAACAACAGGACAAAGCGCGATTGGATTTTTACACGCGCCAATTTGTTGATGCGATTGCCCCTAGCAATTTTGCCATGACGAACCCCGAAGTCATTCGTGAGACCATCAACTCTCACGGACAAAACCTTCTAAAAGGCTTGGAAAATCTGGCCGAAGATCTTGAACGCGGCAAGGGAGAGCTGGAAATCAGCAAAACCAATTATCAAGCGTTCAAAGTTGGGAAAAATCTGGCCTTGACCCCCGGGGCTGTCGTTTTCGAGAATGAATTGTTACAACTCATTCAATATGCTCCTTCAACGAAAGAAGTTTATAAAACTCCTCTTTTGATTGTCTCTCCGTGGATCAACAAATATTACATCCTTGACCTGCGCCCTGATAATTCCTTCGTTAAATGGGCTGTGGATCAAGGACATACCGTCTTTATTATTTCATGGGTCAACCCCGATAAAAAGCTCTCCCAAAAGACGTTCACCGACTACATTGAGGAAGGGCTGTTTGAGGCAATGGACGCTGTCACCAAAGCCACGGGTGAGAAGAAAATGAATGTCATCGGCTATTGTATCGGCGGAACACTCCTTACCGCTGCGATGGCCTATATCGCCTCTGCCGGACTTGAAAACAAGATTGCCTCGGCAACCCTTTTGACCACTCTCATTGACTTCTCGGATGCCGGAGACCTCAGTATTTTCGTTGATGATGAACAACTCAAATTTCTTGATGAAAAAATGGGAATCAAAGGCTACTTGGAAGGAAGCAATCTTCGCAATACGTTTAGTATGCTCCGTGCCAATGACTTGATCTGGTCGTTTGTCGTCAACAACTATATGCTGGGCAAAGAACCATTCCCCTTTGATCTTCTGTATTGGAACGATGATTCAACCAATATGCCGGCCACTATGCACAGTTACTACCTGCGCAATATGTATCGTGACAATTTATTGGCAAAAGCTGGCGGGATTAAAATCAACAACGTCCCCATTGACGTGCGCAAAATTAAAACTCCGGTCTATTTCATTTCCACCAAAGAAGACCACATTGCCCCGTGGAAGGCGACCTATGAAGGGATGATGCTGTTTTCCGGCAAAAAGAAATTCGTGCTTTCTGCCTCAGGCCACGTTGCCGGAGTGGTTAACCCTCCTGCTGCGAATAAATACCACTACTGGGAGAACGACACGATTGACGAACGCCACCACGCCCAAACATGGTTGAAAAATGCGCAACAGCGTGATGGGTCATGGTGGACCAACTGGGCGACATGGATCAAGGAAACTTCTGGTCCGAAAGTTCCTGCCCGCATCCCTGGCAAAGACGGGAAACTGAAAATAATCGAACCCGCCCCGGGCCGCTATGTGATGAAAAAGGCCGAGTAAAGACGTGACTACCTATACGCCTTTGCCAGCTTGGCATAGTGATCGGCGGAATGCTTCAGATAGACAATCTCCTCTGGAGTCAGATCACGCATATACCGCGCTGGACGGCCTCCCCACAAGTGATGTTTGGGAATACGCTTGCTAGGGGTGACCAATGCTCCGGCGGCCACCATTGCTTCCTCTTCGACCACAGCCTCATCCATGATGCAAGCTTGCATTCCGATGAAAGCCCGATCACCAATCGTACAGGCATGAATCAAAGCAAGATGCCCAATCGTCACATCATCCCCGATATAGGTTCCTTGTGTGGTAGAAGACACATGAATCACCGTTCCATCCTGAATATTGGTTCGGGCTCCTATTTTAATGTCATTCACATCGCCGCGCACGGTACAACCGTACCAGATTCCGCTGTCCTCCCCGACCGTGACATCGCCAATAATGGCGGCTGTTTCGGCGATAAAAGCCGTCGGATGAATAACAGGAGATTTGTCTTTATAGGGTCTTTGCATGATGGGCCGAGTATATACCTGAAGAATAGACTTGTCATCCCGCCCCTGCGTTCTCCCCCTGTCATCCTGTGGACGCGTCCCGCAAGGGACGCCAGCACACACGGGATCCAGAATCTTGTGCAGCTTCCGCTGCACTCCTACACCAGACCCCCGCCTATAAAGCGGGGGTGACAACCAAAACGGAACCGCTACTGATAAGCGGGAATTAAATACTCTTGCGGCGCAAGCTCTGTGACAGCCCTATCACTCGCGGCCTGCAACAATTGTGCGGCAATAGGACTGCGCTGTTGCATGGAGAGTTCGCCCCCTTCAAGGTTAGATGCGTTGGCGTCCTTCGCGCACCACTGCGCCATCTGCAAAGGGGTCAGGCCAAGATCGTTTTCCTGATTGGGGTTTGCCCCTGCCGTCAACAACGCCTTAACCGCTTCCAGTTTTCCCATGAAAACCGCATAATGAAG